>REDU01000064.1 GCA_007693335.1 Ilumatobacter sp.
ACGAGCAGATCATCGGCATCAACGGCGGCACGCTCCGCTGCGGCTGGCACGGCGATCTCGACTCGGTGCCGGCGGGGTTCGCCACCGAATTCGTGGTGATCGGCGGTCGCGGACCACGCGACTGCCTCGACCGGTGGGGACGGATGCTGCTGGAGCGCGCCGGCACACGGCGGCCCGGCCGGTACGCCGATGCGCTCGCGAGCCGCCCCTCGTACTGGACCGACAACGGTGCGGCGTACTGGTACCGCACCGAGCCGGGATCGGACATGGCCACGTCGATCGTGGCGGCCGTGGACGGTCTCCGCGCCGACGGCGTACCCGTGGGCGCCGTCCAGCTCGATTCCTGGTTCTACCCGCACCGCACCCTGCGGCCGTTCGACACCGATGCGTGGGAGGTACCGCCCACCGCGATGACGGCGTGGGAGGAGCGGTCCGACGCACTGCCCGACGGGATCGCCGACCTCCGTGCCCGACTCGGTCACCCCCCGCTGGTGGCCCACATCCGCCACCTGGCGTCGTCGGCCCCGATCACCCAGCAGGTTCCCGTGGCCGTCGATGGCGATCACGCCGTGCCCACCACGCCGGCTGCCTACGAGCGTTGGCTCGACCAGTGCGTGGCGTGGGGCGTGGAGGTCTTCGAGCACGACTGGCTCGTGGACGTCTTCCATCGCAACCGGCGGCTCCGCGAACGCCCGGGTCGGGCCCGACAGTGGCAGGAGGGCATCGATGCGGCTGCCCGCCACCGAGGCATCACCCTCCAGTGGTGCATGGCGACGCCGGCCGACTTCGCCCAGACCGTGACGCTGTCGCAGGTGACCTCGATCCGAACCTCGGGTGACCACGGCTACATCGCCACACCCGGACAGATCTGGGCGTGGTTCTGCACCACGAACGCGATGGCACGGGCGCTCGGACTCACACCGTTCAAGGACGTGTTCCGGACCGATCCGGAGGTGGCGGGCGAACTCGGCGAACCGGAGGCTCTGCTGTCGGCACTGTCGACCGGACCCGTGGGACTGGGCGACCGCGTGGGTCGGTTCCGAACCGAGCTCGCGCTCCGCTGTTGCCGCGCCGACGGTGTGCTGATCAAGCCCGATGTGCCGGTGGCGGCCACCGACGATTCGATCGTCGCTGCCGGCCAGGGCGGCGCGCGTCCGTTGTTCGCCGAGTGCTGGTCACAGCACCCGGCCGGCCGCTGGTGGTACGTGATCGCGATGCACTGCCGGCCCGACGACTCCGTCGTGTCGGGCAGCCTCGCGGTGCGTGACCTGGCCGGGGGCGACAACGACCCGGTGGCCGGGGAGCTGGTCGTCTGGGACCACCTGACGGGAGCGGTGACCCGCGTCGGGGCCGATCACGAGTGGGACGTGCAGCTCGAACGGGAGCAGTGGTCGTACCGGGTGATCGCCCCGGTGCTGACGTGCGGACTCGCCGTGGTCGGCGACGTCTCGAAGTTCGTCGGCGCGGGCGACGCCCGCCTCGAGATCAGCGATCTCGGGACGGGCGTCGGCGTGGTGGCGAAGGGTGCCGGCGAAACGGTGACGATCACCGGCTGGGCCGCGTCGCGGCCACAGGTGGACGGTCACGCTGTGCAGTTCGACACAGCGACCGGTCGCTTCACGGTCGATGTCATGGTGCCGTCCAGGGGCTGGACGACGATCACGATCCGACCCTGACACGAACGGTCAGGTGGTACCTCGTCGTGCGGCGCCCATGAAGAAGCTGACGACCAGCAGGGCGGCGGCGATGATGAGGAGCCAGAACAGGCCCTCCACGAGGAGGCCGACGCCTCCGAGCAGGAGTGCGAGTATGAGGATGACGATGACGAGAGCCATGATGTGAACTTCCTTGTCTGAAGATGCCGGCGACAGGGTGCCGCAGCGGCGATGTGGACACGGTTCCCCCGAGCGACGAGCGCGAAACATCCTGCGTACCCTGCACCCATGGCCAACCCCACCACCGACGCGTGACCCCCGAGCTCTCCCAACGGTTCGGCGACGGCGATCCCGATGCCGGGCGCACCGGCGCCTCGCCGCCGCTCTCGCTCGATCCGACCGACGACGCGGTCGGCTGGGTGCACACACACCTCGGACACCTCACCTGCGACGGGCCGGGCCGGCCCGGCGGGATCCGCGGAGGCGAGCGGTCGGCCCGCGCCGCGCTCGCCGGTTTCGATGTGGCCGGCTACGCGGCGCGACGCAATGAAGTACTCCCAGTGTCGCGGCGGGGCGCGTCGGGCCTGTCGCCGTACATCCGACATGGTCTGCTCACACTGCCCGAGATGTGGACAACCGTGGCCGACGGGCCGACACGTGACCGCCGGAAGTTCCGTGACGAGCTGCTGTGGCAGGAGTACGCCCGCCACCTGTACGCCCGCGTGGGTCGGGCCCTCGGTGACGATCTGCGATACACCGCAGCGCCCACTGCCAACGCTCCCGACGACCCCTGGGCGGGAGACCTGGCGTGCGTGCGGTTCGCGGTCGACGAGTTGGAGACCGATGGCTGGTTGGTGAACCAGACCCGGATGTGGCTCGCATCGCACTGGTCGGTGCGGCACGGCGCGGACTGGCGCGCCGGCGAGGACCGCTTCTTCCGCCACCTGCTCGACGGGTCACGTGCGGCCAACCGCGCCGGTTGGCAGTGGACCACGGGTCGGGTCAACGGCTCCGCGTACGGATTCTCCCGTCGACAGGTCGAACGACGTGCCCCCGGCCTCTGCGACTCGTGTGCCCACCGACATCGGTGTCCCATCGAGCAGTGGCCCGACGACCCTCGGCTCGATCGCGCCGGAGCCGATACGGCCGACACCGACCTGAGCGGCGCACCCGACGCCGGTCCGGACGAGCCGGAACTCGACGCATCGGTGCCCCCGGCCACCGCGGTCTGGCTCACGGCAGAGTCGCTCGGCGATTCCGATCCGGCGCTGGTCGCCCACCCCGACCTCCCGGCCGTGTTCGTGTTCGACGAACCGCTCTTGGCGCGGCTACGTCTCGCGACCAAGCGGCTGGTGTTCCTGACCGAGTGTCTGGCCGACCTGGCCGAGCGGCGATCCGTCGAGGTGTACCTCGGCGATCCCGTCGAGGTGCTGGCCGGGCGGGCGCTCGCCACCACGCATTCTCCGGTGCCGGGCGGTGCTCGCCGGCGTGGGGCGCTCACGATCGCCGCGCTGCACCCCTGGCCGTGGTTGCGTCGACCCACGAACGGACCGATCGGTTCGTTCAGCGCGTGGCGGCGCGGCCTCGAGAGTGCTCAGGCGCTCACGGTGTAGGCGGCGCGCACCTCAGCGGCCGCCTGCTCGGCGGCTCCGGGGGTACGGGCGTGCACCACGGCGAGCGGACGATCGGACCCGACGTCGCTGCCCAGCTCGGCCAGTGCGGTGAGCCCGACCAGCGGGTCGACGGGGTCCTGCGGCCGGGTACGACCCCCGCCGAGGGTCACCACGGCGAGTCCGACCGACCGGGTGTCGATGGCGGTCACGCTGCCTGCGCCATCAGGCGAAACCTCGATCACGACCGGCGCTGACCCGAGGTGCCGATCGGGCTGCTCGACCAGGTCGGACGGCCCGCCCAGCGCGGTGACCATCCGGGCGAACCGCTCGGTGGCGGCACCCGACGTGAACGCCTGCTCGATCAGACCACGGCCCGATTCGACGTGTGCCGCGAGCCCCGCCAGGACGAGCATCTCGGCACCGAGCGCCACGACCACCTCGTGCATCCTGGGCTCGCGGTGCGCGCCGGTGAGATGGTCGATGGCCGAGCGCACCTCGAGCGCGTTGCCGGCGGCCGAGGCCAGCGGTTGGTTCATGTCGGTCAGCAGCGCCGTGGTCGGCAACCCGGCCCCCACCGCCACCTCCACGAGCGAGTCGGCCAGCTCCTGGGCGCGCTCGCGTGACGACATGAACGCGCCGTTGCCGAACTTCACGTCGATCGCCAGTCCGCCGAGCCCGGCCGCGAGCTTCTTCGACAGGATCGACGCCGTGATGAGTGGGATCGATTCGACCGTGGCCGTCACGTCACGAACGGCGTACAACCGCTTGTCGGCGGGTGCGAGATCGTCGGTCTGTCCGATGATGGCGCACCCCACCTCGGACACGACCCGGGCGAACAGCTCTCGGTCGGGCATCGCGTCGTACCCCGGGATCGACCCCATCTTGTCGAGCGTGCCGCCGGTGTGCCCGAGTCCGCGACCCGAGATCATCGGCACGTACGCACCACAGGCCGCCACGGCCGGGGCGAGCATCAGACTGACGGTGTCGCCCACGCCACCGGTGGAGTGCTTGTCGACCACCGGCCCGTCGAGGTGCTCCCAGGTCAGCACCGTGCCGCTGCGCATCATCGCGGTCGTGAGGGCCACGCACTCGTCGGGCTCCATGCCCTGGAAGAACACCGCCATGGCGAACGCCGCTGCCTGGCCCTCGGCCACCGAGCCGTCGACCAGACCGGTCACGAAGCGTTCGATGTCGCCGGCACCGAGCAGCCGACCGTCACGCTTGGCCCGGATCACCTCTTGCGGCAGCATCACGCCTCCTCGTCGAGAACGGCGAGCAGTGCGTCGAGCAGCCCGCTCGCACCGAATCGGAACGTGCTGGGACGCGCCCAGCCGGCGCCCATCACCCGATCGGCGGCCGCGAGGTAGGCAGCGGCATCGGCTGCGGTGCGGAGACCACCCGATGGCTTGATCCCCACGATGCGACCGGTCGCCATCGCGTCGGCATCGGCCAACACGGCCAACATCGCCTCGACGGCATCGGGCGTGGCCGAGACGTCGGTCTTGCCGGTGGACGTCTTGATGAAGTCGGCACCGTGGGCCACGGCGAACCGGGCGATGCGGTCGACCGCCCCGAGATCGGGCAACATGCCGGTCTCGAGGATCACCTTCACGTGTGCCCCGGCGTCGGTCGTGAGCGAGCGGACGGCGTCGAGCACCTGCTCGGGGCGTTCGGTGTCGCCGGCGAGCCAGGCACGATAGGGGACCACCACGTCGATCTCGGTGGCGCCGTCGGCGAGGGCGCGCTCGGTGAGCACGCCCACCGCGAACGGCCGCTCGTCGCCGGTCGGGAAGTTCACGACCGTGGCGATCTCGACCCTGCTGTCGCGCAGGACATGGGCCGCCCGGGCGACGAAGTCGGGCCAGACGCACACGGCGGCGGTGCCGTGGGTGGCCGCCCGGGCGCACAGACCCTCGACATCGGCCACGCTCGAGGTGTCGGACAGATCGGTGAGATCGATGAGCCCGATCGCACGGCGCGCGAGCTGCGGGTCGGGGCGGGTGGTCACGAGCTCACTGTACGTCCGTGGCACGCACCCGCACGCGGGCCGTGCTGCCGCGCACCACCAGTTCGGGAAGGACGTCGAACGCCGAGGGTGCGTACGGCTGGTCGGCCACCTTGGCGAGGAGCACCTCGACCGCGTGCGTGCTGATCTCGTCGACCATCTGGCGCACCGTCGTGAGCGGTGGGTCGGTGTAGGCCATCAACTCGGTGTCGTCGTAGCCCACCACCGAGATGTCACCGGGCACGTCGAGCCCGGCGTCGCGGGCCGCATGGATCGCCCCCAACGCCATGACGTCGCTGCCGGCCACGATGGCGGTGGCACCGGCGTCGAGGATCTGTTGCGCACCGACGCGACCACCCGCCACCGTGAACATCGACGAGACCACGAGCCGCTCGTCACGGTCGAGCCCCCACTGCTCGATGGCCGTGCGGTAGCCCTCGAGCCGACGGACCACGGGAAGATAGTGGGTGGGTCCCGTCAGCATCCCGACGCGGCGGTGACCGAGGTGTGCCAGGTGCTCGATGGCGATCGCTGCCGCCGCGGTCTCGTCGGACGAGACCGACGGCACGTCGAGCCCGTCGACCCTGCCGTTCACGAACACGAGGGGGAGGTGGCGCTGCACGAGTCGCTCGTAGATCGCGTGATCGCCGTCGAGGTCGGCGTGCCGCCCCGAGACCACCACGAGTCCGACCACACCGTGATCGAACAGCGTGGGCAGGTAGTCGTCCTCGCTCGCGCCGATGCGGCCGGCGCAGCAGAGGACCGACACGTAGCCGCGCGCCAGCAGCCGCGACTCGAGCGCCTGGGCGTAGGCGGGGAAGATCGGATTGTCGAGCTCGGGGAGCATGAGGCCGACCAACCCCGGCCGCGGCTCGCCGCGCAGACCCGGTGGCTCGTAGCCCATCTCACCGAGAACGGCCAGTACGTCGCGACGGGTCGTTGCGGCGACCGCGGGCTTGGCGTTCATGACGCGACTGACCGTCGCCTCGCTGACGCCCGCTCGTTCCGCCACGTCCCGTAGCCGGATCCGCATGTGTCGGTCCCCTCCTGCGCGCCACTGTACGACCAATTGTCGACCATTCTGGAAGAACTGCAAGTTTCTTGCAATCTTGCCAGCAGAGGTTTACCGTGGACGGTGGCGGGGGCCGGAGGCCCCCGCGACGCCCGAGCGTCAACACCCGTGAACACCTGTCACCACCACTCAAGGGGAGATCATGCGCGCACACCGCCGCCTGCTCGCCGTCGCCGTCAGCTTCGCCCTCGTGGGCGCAGCGTGCGGTTCCGACGACGACAGCACCACCACACCGGCCACCGATCCGGCCGCCGACACCACCGAGGCTCCCGTCGAGGAGGCACCCGAGGAGGAGGCCCCCGAGGAGGAAGCCCCCGAGGAGGAAGCCCCCGAGGAGGAAGCCCCCGAGGAGGAGGAGTACGTGCCGCCGGCACGTGGCGACGCCGACCTCGTGATCTGGGCCGACGACACCCGCACCCCGGTGCTCGCCCCCATCGCCGCCGCGTTCTCCGAGGAGGAGGGCGTCGAGGTCGTGGTGCTCGAGGTGCCGTTCGACAACATCCGCACCAGCCTCAACACCGCCGCACCGGTCGGTGAGGGTCCCGACATCATCATCGGCGCCCACGACTGGCTCGGCGAGCTCGTGTCCAACGGCGTGGTGCTCCCCGTCGATCTCGGCGCGACCGCCGATCTCTACAGCGATGTGGCGATCGAGGCGTTCTCGTTCGACGGTGCCACCTACGGCCTGCCGTACGCCGTGGAGAACATCGCCCTGATCCGCAACACCGACCTGGTGCCCGAGGCACCGGCCACGTTCGAGGAGCTCGAGGAGATCGCCCTCGGCCTGGTGGCCGATGGCACGGTCGACATCCCGCTGGCCATCCAGCAGGCACCCGGCGACCCGTTCCACAACTACCCGCTGTTCACGGGTGCGGGCGGCTACGTGTTCGGTCAGAACCCCGACGGCAGCTACGACCCGACCGACCTCGGCATCGACTCACCCGGCGGCCTCGAGGCAGCCGAGAAGTTCGGCGAGTGGGCGGCATCGGGTCTGCTCAACTCCGACATCGACTACGGCGTGATGACCTCGTCGTTCGGTGAGGGACGGGCACCGTTCGCCATCACCGGCCCCTGGGCGCTCGGCGAGTTCAGCGACGTCAACTTCGTGGTCGAGCCGGTCCCGTCCGTGAACGGCGGCACGCCGCAGGTGTTCGTGGGTGTGCAGGGCTTCATGATCTCGTCGTTCAGCGAGAACCCCGAGTTGGCCACCACCTTCCTGCTCGACTTCCTGAACAGCGAAGAGCTCCAGCTCGAGCTGTTCGAGGCCGGTGGGCGTCCGCCCGCCATGACCTCGGCCTTCGAGCAGGTGGCCGACGACCCCATCATCCAGGGCTTCGGTCTCGCCGGCCAGCAGGGCGCACCGCTGCCCGCCATCCCGGAGATGGGTGCCGTCTGGGGCGCGTGGACCGACGCCTACGAGCAGGTGTTCGCCGGCGCCGACCCCACCGCCACCTTCGAGGGCGCCGCCGCCTCGATCCGGTCCAGCATCGGCGGCTGATGACCGGGGTCGAACCCGTTGACGAGGGCCGGGGGGCCGACGCCCCCCGGCCCTCGCCGCGCCCCGTGCTCGGCAACTACGGCTCACCGTTGGGCATCCTCGTCAAGCTGGTGGCACTGGCGCTGCTCAACGCCATCGTGCTGTGGGGCCTGACGGTGATGGCCGACGCCGGTGAGTGGGCGTTCCTCGTCTTCTCCGCCCTCGCGCTGCTGGTGATCGACTGGGTGTACCTGTCACGCCGCCGGATCCCGGGCAAGTACCTCGTGCCGGGCACGTTGTTCCTCCTCGTGTTCGCGGTGTACCCGGTGCTCTACACGGTCTTCATCTCGACCACGAACTACGGCACCGGCAACAACCTGTCGCAGGAGCAGGCCATCCAGCAGATCGAACGCCAGTCGATCAGCGCCACCGACGAGGCCACCCGCTACTCGCTCCAGATCCTCGCTCGCGGCAACCCCGGCGGCGACCTCGCGTTCCTCCTCACCGATCCCGACGGTGAGCGGTTCCTCGGCACCGCCGACGAACTGGTCCCCCTCGCCGACGCCGACGTCGTGGCCGACGGTCGACGCGAGACGATCGACGGTTTCGTGCCGCTCAACGCCGGTCAGGCACAGGACCGCGTGGCCGAGATCCGCAGCTTCGTCGTGCCCGGTCCCGAGGGCGAGATCGACAACGACGGGTTCGGCGCCGCGTTCACCAAGCTGCAGCGCTACGTCTACGACGCCGCCACCGGCACGATGGTCGACACCGTGAACGACGTGGTGCTCGTGGCCGACGGCGGGTACTTCGTGGACGACGACGGGCGACGACTCCTGCCCGGTTGGCGCACCAACGTCGGGCTCTCCAACTACGAAGCGCTCCTCACCGATCCGGCGTTGCGCGGCAACTTCATCCGCGTGTTCGTGTGGACAGTGGTGTTCGCCGCCGCGTCGGTGTTCTTCTCGTTCTCGCTCGGCCTGCTGCTCGCGCTGGTGTTCAACAACCCGACGATGCGCGGCCGCCAGCTCTACCGCAGCCTCATCATCATCCCCTACGCCCTGCCCAGCTTCATGACCGCCCTGGTGTGGCGCGGCATGTTCAACCAGTCGTTCGGGGTGATCAACCGTTGGCTCGACGTGAGCCTGCCGTGGCTCAGTGGCCAGTGGCTCCCGTACGTGTCGATCCTGATCGTCAACACCTGGCTCGGCTACGTGTACATGTTCCTCGTGAGCAGCGGGGCGCTGCAGAGCATCCCCGACGAACTCACCGAGGCGGCCAAGGTCGACGGCGCCACCGGTCCGATGCGGTTCCGTCGCATCACGCTCCCGCTGCTGCTCGTGTCGATCTCGCCACTGCTGATCGCGAGCTTCGCGTTCAACTTCAACAACTTCAACCTGATCTACCTGCTCACCGAGGGTCGCCCGTCGATCCCCGGCAGCGACGCCGGGCGCACCGACATCTTGATCACGTACACCTACAAGGTGGCGTTCGAGCAGGGGGCACGGGCCGACTACGGCTTCGCCTCGGCCCTCGCCGTCGTGATCTTCCTGATCGTCGCGGCGATCTCGGCGGTCAGTTTCCGGTACACCAAGCAGCTCGAGGAGATCCGATGAAGGCGCCGATGCCGGGCGAGACGACCACGGTCGACCCGTTCGCCACCGAGCACCGGCGTGCCGGGTACGTCCCGACCCGGAACCCCGCGCGCTGGTTCCGCGACACCGGCTGGCGTCACGTGGTCGCGCTGACCGCGGTCGCGTTCGCACTGTTCCCGGTGATCTGGGTGCTGTCCGCGGCCTTCGGCACCGGCAACCTCAGCGCGCAGCGGCTCATCCCGCGCGAGATCACCCTCGACAACTTCCGCACGCTCATGACCGAGCCGGGACACCCGCCGTTCTGGCGGTGGTTCGCGAACTCGATGATCGTGGGCGTCGTGACGGCTGCGGGCACGGTGCTGCTCTGTGCGCTCTCGGCGTTCGCGTTCAGCCGCCTCCGGTTCCGGGGCCGACGCCCGGGTCTGCTGGCACTCCTGCTCGTGCAGATGTTCCCCAACCTGCTGGCGATCACGGCGCTGTTCTTGTTCATGACCCGCATCAAGACGATGTTCCCGGCGATCGGCCTCGGCACGATCTGGGGACTGATCTTCATCTACCTCGGCGGTGCGCTGGGCGTGAACACCTGGCTGGTCAAGGGCTTCTTCGACACCATCCCGTTCAGCCTCGACGAGTCGGCCAAGATCGACGGTGCCAGCCACGCCCAGACGTTCTTCCTGATCATCCTGCCGCTGGCGCGACCCGTGCTGGCGGTGATCGCGCTGCTGTCGTTCATCACGAGCCAGGCCGAGTTCCTGCTGGCCGACGTCATCATCGGGGCGAACGACGAGCAACGCACGCTCGCAGTGGGTCTGTCGCGCTACATCCTCGCCGGCTTCGACAACCGATGGGGGCCGTTCGCCGCCGGCGCGCTCATCGCAGCGGTGCCGGTGGTGCTGCTGTTCTTGTTCCTCCAGCGCTTCATCGTGTCGGGCCTGACGTCGGGCGCGGTCAAGGGCTGAAGTCGACCAGGTTGACCACCACCTCTGAAAGCGCTTACATGGACGCGCAGAGGGGAAGCGAGATGGCACCACACACGGGCACCGCGTCGGGAGAACGGCGGCGGGCCACGATCGAGGACGTCGCCGCGGCGGCCGGGGTGTCGGTGGCAACCGTCAGCCGAGCCATCCGTGGGCTCCCCAACGTGGCCATCTCCACCCGTGAGCGGGTGTCCAAGGTGGCCGACGAGCTGTCGTACCGGGCCGATCCGGCCGCCTCCCGGCTCGCCACCGGCCGCTCGCAGTCGGTCGGCGTGGCCGTCCCCCTGCTGAACTACTGGTACTTCTCCCAGGTGGTCTCGGGGGCCGAAGCCGTGCTCGCCGCCGAGGGCTACGACATGATCGTGATCGGGGTGGCGGGGGACGATGCCCGACGGGCGCTGCTCGACGGCGCCACCTCGATCCACCGCCGCGTCGACGGGCTGGTGTTCGTCGACGTGCCGCTGGGCGACGACGACACCGAGTTCCTCAGGTCGCGCGGCCTGGCCGTGGTGACCGTGGGCAACCACAACGCCCACTTCCCCTCGATCGGCATCGACGATGTGGCCGTGGGCGAGATCGCCGCCGAGCACCTGCTGGGGCTCGGCCACACCCGCATCGGGATCATCGGCGGGCAGACCGGCGGACCGCTCGACTTCCCCGTGCCCGATCTGCGCCGCACCGGGTACGAGCGCGCCCTCCGACGGGCCCGCATCGACGTCGACCCCGCCCTCGAGGTGGTCGGCAACTTCTCGGTGCTGGGCGGTCGCGACGCCGCCGACAGCCTGCTCGCCACCCACGATCGACCCACCGCCGTCTTCGCGATGTCCGACGAGATGGCCTTCGGGGCCCTGCTCTCGGCGCGCGAGCACGGACTCGACGTTCCCGGCGAGATCTCGATCGTGGGGGTGGACGACCACGACGTCTCGGTCGTGGTCGGGCTCACCACCGTCCGCCAGCCGGTGGCCGATCACGGGGCCCGTGCCGCCCGGCTGGTGATCGAACAGCTCACCGGACGCGAGGTCGGTCCCACCCGCGTCGAGCGCCCGGTCGAGCTCGTGGTGCGCTCGACCACCGCACCGCTCACCACCGCTCGGAACGAGGTGCACCGGCCAGAAACCCGCTCGAAACCTTGACGACACCCCGTACGTATGTAAGCGTTTACACCCGGGACGGGCATCTCCGTCCCGATCGTGAACACACCCGAATGAGGGGGAGGACCCTGATGACGAAGCGCTGGCACAAGCTGGCCGCTCTGCCCATCGCCTTCGCACTCGTGGCCGCAGCATGCGGCGGCGACGACGACGGCGTGGCAGACGCACCCGACGAGCCCGATACCACCGAGGCTCCCGACACCGACGAACCCGACGCTCCCGACACCGAAGACTTCGGTGGCGTCGAGATCGTGATCACCGGCTCCGAGCGCGACGACCCCTCGGTCGGCGCGATCAACGCCGTGTTGCAGGAGTTCGGCTCCGAGCGCGGCATCGACGTCACCTTCATCGGTGACGCCGACTGGGAAGCCAACATCAACACCCAGGTCGAAGGCGGCAACCCGCCCGACATCTCGATCTTCCCGCAGCCCGGCAAGCTGGCCGAGTTCGCCCGCGACGGTTTCATCCTGCCGCTGAGTGACGACGTGGTCAGCTCGATCCAGGACCACTGGGCCGAGAGCTACCAGCTCGACGGCATCGTCGACGACGTCCACTTCGGTGTGCCCGTCAAGACCGACCTCAAGTCGCTCGTGTGGTACAAGCCGTCGATCTTCGAGGGTGCCGGCTACGCCGTGCCCGAGACCTACGACGAGCTCGAGGCCCTCACCCAGCAGATGGTCGACGACGGCGGGCCCGCCCCGTGGTGCGTCGGCGTCGAGTCCGGTCAGGCCACTGGCTGGACCTACACCGACTGGGTCGAGGAGATGGTGCTCCGCCTCCACGGTGGCGACGTGTACGACGGCTGGGTCTCCAACGAGATCCCCTTCGACGACCCCCGCATCATCGAGGCCATGCAGGCCCCGATCACGCTGTGGACCGGTGAGAGCGACGAGGAAGCCGCACGTCAGGCACTCGCCGACCGTGACCTGCCCCGCGTGTTCGCCGCCAGCGGCACCATCGCCCAGACGAACTTCGCCGACTCGGCCGACCCGCTGATGGACGGCCAGTGCTACATGCACCGCCAGGCGTCGTTCTTCTCCGGGTTCTTCCCCGAGGGCACGCCGTTCGCCGACGGGTCCGACGACGCCATCAACGTCTTCTACTTCCCCGACATCAACGACGACGCACCGGCGCTCACCGCCGGCACGCTCGCCGCGGCGTTCAACGACGAGCCGGCCACGATGGCCGTGCTCGAGTTCATGGCGACCGGTGAGTACGCCGAGAAGCGCCAGGCCGAGCAGACCCGTCTGCTCGACGGTGGTCTGTCCGGCTTCCTGTCGGCTGCTTCCGGCCAGGACCCGTCGGTGTACCAGCCGCTCGAGCAGGAGTTCCTCGACATCCTGCTCAACGCCGAGCTGGCCCGCTTCGACGCCTCCGACCTCATGCCGGCAGCCGTCGGCGCCGGGTCGTTCTGGAGCGAGGGCACCAACATCATCAACGGTGACATCACCGTGAGCGAGGGCGCAGCCCGCATCCAGGAGTCGTGGCCCAACTGAGTCACAGCACCACAGCAGTGAGAACTGCACTGTGAATTCCGGTCGGGGCACTGGCACTACGGTGTCGGTGCCCCGACCCATTTCGGGGAGATCCAGGCCAGCTGGAGGACAGAGCTGGAGGGGAAAGGGACGACATGGGGAAGATCATCTCGACGCTGATCACGGTGGTGGTCGCGGTCGGCTTCAGTGCGGCCATCTGGGTGGGCGCCAATCTGGTGTTCAACCAGGCCCGGTACCACTGGGCCCGCTTCAACGGACTCGTGTTCGGCGTGGGGGGATTCCTGCTCGGGGTACTGCTCTCCGGCAACCGTCTCACCATCGGATCGGAGGGTGAGACGCTCGGGGGCTTCCTCAACTGGGTCTGGCTCCCGCTGGTGCTCGCCGCCGTGTTCGCCGTGTTGGGCGTGGCGCTCACCCGCACCGACGACGACCGGCAGCGACTCATCATCGCCATCGCCACCGGCGCCGTGGTGGGCGTCGGTCTCGGGTTGCTCATCCAGGACCAGTACCTCCCGTCGTTCTCGCCCATCGGACTCATCGGCTGGACGGTGGCCGGTGTGGCGATCGGCGGCGGCCTCGCCCTCGCCCGCAAGAAGCCACCCCTCAACGGCGTGCTGGTGTGGGGTGCACTGTTCTTCATCATCGGAGCCTGGGGCACGGCCGACCTGGGGGCGGGTTCGACCGTCGAAGCGGTGATCGGCACGCTCGTGCCGGCCCTGGCCCTCGGGGTCCGGCTCGGACTCACCGACAACCCCGAGCTCCACACCCGCACGATCATCGATCAGAAGTCACGTGCCGTGATCTTCCTCGGACCGGCGCTGCTGTTCATCTTCATCACGCTGCTGGTACCCACCGTCCGCACCATCTACCTGTCGCTGCTCGACAACCGCTCCGAGGAGTTCGTCGCGTTCGAGAACTACGTCACGACCTTCCAGGACCGCGGGAGCTGGGACGCGTCGGGCTTCTCCAACTTCTTCACGAGCCAGCTGTTCTGGATCGGCGTGGTCCTCCTCGGCATCGGGGTGGTGCTCGGCATCGCGCAGAAGCAGCGCACCGGTAAAGCCGTCGAGCTGGGCGGAGCGAGCCTCGGCCCGCTGGTCGTTGCGGGCGTGCTGCTCGCCTTCGCCCTGTTCACGACACTGCGCGGCACCATCGTGAACAACCTCTGGTGGGTGGTGGCCGTCACCCTGTTCTCCACGGTGCTCGGTCTGGCCGTGGCCGTGCTGGCCGACAAGGCCAAGGGCGAGAAGATCGCCAAGTCGATCATCTTCATGCCCATGGCGATCTCGATGGTGGGCGCCTCGATCATCTGGCGGTTCATGTACGCCAGCCGCGACATCAGCGGCGAGCAGACCGGTGTGCTCAACGCCCTGTGGGTGGGCCTCGGTCGGCTCAGCACCGGCAGTGGCATCCCCACCCTGATCGTGACGATCGTGCTCGGCCTGATCCTGCTCGGCCTCGCCTACATGGTCGCCATGGCCCTCACGAAGCAGAACGTCGGTCGGGCCGTCGTGCCCGGCGTGGCGTTCTTGCTGATCGGCTGGTTCTTCGTCAGGTTCGCCGGCATCGTCGGCGGCGGTGTGGGCGGCTTCCGCGTCACCGCCGACGGCCAGACCGTCGCCCGCACGATCGATTTCATCACCGACTCGCCGTACAACAACTTCTGGCTGATGGTCATCCTGATCTGGATCCAGACCGGCTTCGCGATGGTGATCCTCTCGGCGGCCATCAAGGCCGTGCCCGAGGAGTACCTCGAGGCCGCCCGGGTCGACGGTGCGACGCAATCACAGATCTTCTGGCGCATCGTGCTCCCCCAGATCGGCACCACCATCGGCGTGGTGGTCACCACCCTCATCGTGGTGGTCATGAAGGTGTACGACATCGTGAAGGTCGTCACCAACGGCCAGTTCGGCACCCAGGTGCTGGCCAACGACATGTTCAACCAGGCCTTCGCCTTCGGCAACACCGGACGCGGCGCCGCACTCGCGGTGCTGATCTTCGTGTCGGTGCTGCCCGTCATGTACCTCAACATCCGCCGTATGCAGAAGGAAGCGTGAGATGACCTCCACCGGCACCACCCCGGTCCTCACCGATCCCGGCGACGTCCACCCCGACGCGGCCATGGGCGACGACGGCGGCAAGAAAGGGGGGGTCGGCGACCGCATCTACGGCCTGCTGCGGGCCATCCCGCCGGGCGTGCTCTGGCTGCTCGTGCTCGTGTGGAGCATCCCCACGCTCGGGCTGTTCGTCAACTCGTTCCGCGACCGGTCGTCGCAGCGCAGCTCGGGCTGGTGGACCTCGCTCGCCAGCCCGGAGCAGTTCACACTCGACAACTACGAGGTCGTGCTGGGCGCCAGCGCGTCGGCCGGGCTGGTCGACTCGCTGTTGAACTCGTTCGCGATCGCGATCCCCGCCACGATCATCCCGATCGCCATGGCGGCATTCGCCGCCTACGCGTTCGCCTGGATCGATTTCAAGGGACGCAAGTGGTTGTTCATCGGCACGGTCGCGCTGCTGGCGGTGCCGCTGCAGGTGGCGCTCATCCCCCTGCTCCAGCTGTTCTCGGGCGGCGCCCACTGGACCATCCCCGGTCTCGACCGCACGATCACGTTCATCGCCGACTTCGATCTGGCCGGCAACACCACCGCCGTGTGGCTCACCCACGCCGGGTTCGCGATGCCGTTCGCCATCTTCTTGCTGCACAACTACATCTCGGGGCTCCCGAAAGACCTGTTCGAGGCCGCACGCATCGACGGCGCCGACCACTTCACGGTGTTCTGGCGGCTCGTGCTCCCGCTCTCGATCCCGGTGCTGGCCGCCTTCGCGATCTTCCAGTTCCTGTGGACCTGGAACGACTTCCTGATCGCCAACACGATGGTCGGCAGCAACCCGAACGCCATCCCCACCACCATCCGCATCGCCAACCTGGCCGGCGACTTCGGCCGCAACGAACACCTCCTGCCGGCGGCTGCCTTCGTGCAGTCGTTCGTACCGATCGTGGTGTTCTTCGCCCTGCAGCGCTACTTCGTGCGCGGCATCCTGGCCGGATCCGTGAAGGGCTGACCCGCCCCACCTGCGACGGGCAGCAACTACGATCGGACGACGTGACCTCTCTCGTCCGCACCGATCCGCGTCCGTTGGGCGACCTCCCACCCGTCGGACCCATCGCCTACGGACAGTGGCGCTACACCACCGACGACGTGGGCGCGGCGCAACGCCTCATCGAGACGGCACTCGACGCCGGGATGAACCTCATCGACACCGCCGACGTGTACGGCCTCGACTGGGGCGGCACCGGGTTCGGTGAGGTCGAGGCGCTGCTCGGCCGGGTGCTGGCCGCGGCCCCGGGGCTGCGCGACCGGATGGTGCTCGCCACCAAGGGGGGCATCGTGCCACCGGTGCCCTACGACTCGTCACCCACCGCACTGCGGGCTGCCTGCGAGGCATCGCTCGGCCGGCTGGGTGTCGACGTGATCGATCTCTACCAGATCCACCGACACGACATGCTCACGCATCCGGCCGATGTGGCAGCCACGCTGGCCGCGCTGCGCGACGAGGGCAAGATCCGCGAGGTCGGCGTGTCGAACCACACGCCGGCCCAGATCGCAGCCCTCGCGGCGCACCTCCCGTTCCCGATCGTGTCGAACCAGCCCGAGTACTCGGCCGTCCAGCTCGCACCGCTGCGCGACGGCACGTTCGATGCGTGCATGCGCGACGGTGTCACACCGCTGGCATGGAGCCCGCTGGCCGGCGGCGCGCTCGCCACCGGCGACGGTCTCGCACCCGACCTGCTCGCGGTGCTCGACGAGTTGGCCGAACGCGAAGGCGTCGACCGGTCGATCATCGCGCTGGCGTTCGTGCTGGCCCACCCCGCCGCCCCGGTGGCGATCATCGGCACCCAGAATCCCGACCGCATCACCGGCTCGAACGCGGCGCTGGCCGTGCAACTCGACCGCCACGACGTCTATCGCATCATCCAAGCCTCCGAAGGAGTTCCCCTGCCATGAGCCCGATCGAAGTCAGCTGGTTCTCCGCACTCTGCGACGACGACTACGAGTTCCTCGGGGTGCCCGACACGGCGCTGCAGAGCTCGTGGGAGCACTGCAGCGACATCGTGCGGGCCGCCGACCGTCACGGCCTCGACAACGTGCTGCTGCCGTCGGGCTACACCCTCGGCATCGACTCCACGGCGTTCGCCGCGGCCATCGCCACCCACACCCGTGACATCAACCTGCTCCTGGCCGTGCGCATGGGCGAGATGTGGCTCCCACAGTTGGCCCGTCAGCTCGCCAGCATCGACCAGTTCGCCAACGGCCGGCTGTGCATCAACATCATCTCCTCCGACATCCCCGGTGAGGCGCTCGACTCGGCGCCCCGCTACCAGCGCACCCGCGAGTGGATGCAGGTGCTCAGATCGCTCCTGAACGGCGAATCCATCGACTTCCACGGCGAGTTCGTCGACCTCGAGCTCGACCCGCCCCGCATCTCGACGGTGTCGGGCACCTGCCCGCCGTTCTACTTCGGCGGGTTCTCCGATGCCGCCAAGGACGTTGCCGCCGCCGAGGCCGACGTGTTCCTCACCTGGCCCGACACCGTCGCATCGGTGGGCGAGACCGTGACCGAGATGCGGGGTCGGGCCCAGGCCTACGGCCGGGAACTCACCTACGGGCTCCGGGCCCATGTGATCGTGCGCGAGACCGAGGCTGCGGCCCGTGCCGCCGCCGACCGTCTCGTGTCGAAGCTCGACGACGACACCGGTGCCGCCATCCGCGGCAAGTCGCTCGACGCGGCGTCGGTGGGCGTGCAGCGTCAGGCGGCACTGCGCGAATCTGCCACCGACGACGGGTACGCCGAGGCCAACCTCTGGACCGGTGTGGGCCGGGCCCGCAGCGGCGCCGGCGCCGCCATCGTGGGCGACCCCGATCAGGTGGCCGCCAAGTTGGAGGCGTACCGCTCCGTCGGTGTGAGCGCGTTCATCCTGTCGGGGTACACGCACCGTGCCGAACTCGACCTGTTCGCCCGCTACGTGCTGCCCAAGCTCGACCACGCACCGCTCAAGGTGCGCTGACGACCCAGCTCAGTGCCAGATGGCGAGGCGGGTGTCAGGGTCGAAGAAGTGGAACCGCTCGGTCGACACGGCGATCTCGATGGTGTCGCCCATGCGAACCCGCGACCGGGGGCTGAAGCGACCGACGGCGGTCGAGGTGCCGTTGTGTGAAGCCTCCTCGATGGCGTCGGGATCTCCGGAGTTGATCTTCGCGGCGTCCACACCGAAGTGGACCATCAACTCGGAACCGAGCGCCTCGATCAGCGAGACCTTGGCCGTGATCCGGCGATCGACAGGGATGTCGGCCATCATCTCCGCGTCTTCGAAGTCCTCGGGGCGGATGCCGAGGATGACCGGCTTGTCCGCGTAGGCGCGCAGGGCCGGCCGCTCTCCGAGCACCGACGGATCGAGCGTGACCGCCTGACTGCCGATGCCCACCGTGGCGTTGTCGCCCTCGATGCGCAACGACGCCTCGTACAGGTTCATCGACGGCGAACCGATGAACGCCGCCACGAAGACGTTGTCGGGGCGGTCGTAGAGGTTCTGCGGGCTGTCGACCTGCTGCAGATAGCCGTCTTTCAGCACGGCCACCCGATCGCCCATGGTCATGGCCTCGATCTGGTCGTGCGTGACGTACACGGTGGTGACGGCCAACTCACGCTGCAGCGCCGCGATCTCGGCGCGCATCTGGACGCGCAGCTTGGCATCGAGGTTCGACAGCGGCTCGTCCATGAGGAATGCCGCCGGCTGACGCACGATGGCACGACCCATGGCCACGCGCTGACGCTGACCACCCGAGAGCTGCCCGGGCTTGCGGTCGAGGTTGGCCTCGAGTTCGAGGATGGCCGCGGCCTTGCGCACCCGGCTGTCGATCTCATCTTTCGGCACCCGTGCGAGCTTGAGGGCGAAGCCGATGTTGTCGTACACCGACATGTGCGGGTACAGCGCGTAGTTCTGGAACACCATCGCGATGTCGCGGTCTTTTGGCTCGACGTCGTTCACGATGCGATCGCCGATCCGCATCGTGCCACCCGAGATCGTCTCGAGACCTGCGACCATGCGCAGCGCGGTCGACTTGCCGCAGCCCGACGGACCCACGAGCACCAAGAACTCCTTGTCCGCGATCTGCAGATCGAGATCGTAGATCGCCTGGAATCCGTTCTCGTAGATCTTGTTGATCTTCTCGAGCTCGACGGTTGCCATCAGTCCCTCCCCGGGAATCCCCCCCTGTGCGTTCCGGTGAGGCTAGTCGACCGGGCGACGATCTTCGACCACGACGAAGCGACGACCCGTGATGATCTCCGGCTCGATACGGACCACGCGGTTCTTCGGACTCGCGTGCCACGGGAACAGCGGGAGATCAGCGGCATCGAAGCGACCGTGCACCTGCTCGAGCTCGACCGCGCGCCCCCTGATCACGACGCTCCACGCCTCGCCGGCCTCGGGCTCGTAGCCGTCGGCCTCGAACGCGACCGACGTCCCGAGCACCGCAGCCGCCAGCTTGGTGCCCTCCGCCGTGCGGAAGATCACCGAACCATGGTCGACCACGTAGTTGACGGGGAAGATGTCGGGTTGGTTCATGATCGCGACCGCGATCCGACCCACTCCACCCCCCTGCTGTTCGTTGGCCCGCATCAACTCCCAGCACTCGGAGTCGGTGAGCTCTCGCATCCCCTCTGGTGTCGCCATGAGCCCATGGTCGCGCGGCCGGCACCCTGCCGCCAGGGTCGAACGTCACGGTAACGTCGAGCCCCGTGAACCAGATGAAGACCCGCCTCCAGTCGCTCGGGCTGGTCGACCGCGCCCTGGCCGCCATCGGTGACGACGAGCTCGAGGCACTCGTGGCCGGTCTCGGCGACGACCATCGTGAGGCCGTCGAACGGCTCGCGGAGGGCACGTCGGCCGACGAGCTGCGGGCCGCCGCCTCCTCGGGACGCCTCAACGGCACGATGGAGAGCCTGGTGATGGTCCTCACCGACGCCTGCCTCGCCGACTGCATCGAGCAGCTCGACGATCACGCCGACAACCCGTCCACCGATCAGCTCACCGAGGTGCTGCCCGGTCTCGTCGAGCGCCACGGAGTACCCCTGACCCGGCTCATGCTGGCCTCCACCGTGGCCGGTGAGGCCCCGGCCGCCGCGATCATCCGCGATCTCCTCAAGAACGACGACCTCGTGAAGCTCCCACCGGTCGAGCCGAAGCCGGTCACGCCCATCGTGCAGGCCCCGTCGGTGGACGACGCCGAGCGCGAGGCGATCAAGGCCAAGCGACGCGAGATGAAGGAACGCAAGCAGGCCGAGGCCCGCGCCCGACGCGAACAGTCACAGCGCGACCGCGGCAGGGCCTAGCCACCGCACGCTCCGCCGCCCGACGTGCTGGCGAGCACGTGCCGCTCGTGGTCGAGGAGCCAGGCCTTGGCGTCGAGGCCACCGGCGAAGCCCGTCAATCGGCCGCCGGCACCGTTCACGCGATGGCACGGCACCACGATCGACAGCGGGTTCCGGCCGTTCGCCGCGCCCACGGCCCGGGCCTTGCGCGCATCACCGAGGGCCACGGCCTGCTCGGCGTAGGTCATCGTGGCACCGAACGGGATCGAGCGGAGCACGGCCCACACCGACCGCTGGAACGGTGTGCCCGCCGGGGCCAGCGGGAGGTCGAACACCGTGCGCTCACCGGCCAGGTACTCGTCGAGTTGCGCCACGGTGCGCGCGAGCACCTCGTCGGGGTCGTGGGGCGCTCCCGTCGCCGGTTCGGTCGACGACGACTCGGGCAACGGGACCCTGACCGCTCGATCGTCGCGCCACAGCACGGCGCGGAGTCCGCTCTCGTCGGCCACCAACGTGAGGCGGCCGACGGGTGTGTCATGGGTGGTGCGATGCATGGCGTTCACGATGTGCTCCCCCACAGATGGTGCAGCGCGTACGACCGCCAGGGGCGCCAGCGTTCGGCCGCGTCGGCACCGGCACCGGCACCGGCACGCTCCAGCGCCCGTCGCACCCCCAGGTCGGTCGGCAAGAACGCGTCGGGGTCGTGCAGACCCCGCATCACCACGTACTCGGCCGTCCACGGGCCGATGCCCCGGATCGCCAGGAGGCGACGACGAACCTCGTCGCGGTCGGCTCCGTGGTGGAGTCGGAGCGAGCCGTCGATCACCGCACCGGCGAGCCGTCGGAGGGTGTCGCGCCGCGAGCCCGGCATCGCGAGGTGCTCGTCACCGATCTCGACAACTGCGGCGGGGCCCGGGAACACGCGCGTCACGAGATCGTCGGTGAGCGTGAGTGGCTCCCCCACAGCGGTCACGATCCGACCCGCCACCGTGCGAGCGCCGGCCACCGAGACCTGCTGACCGACCACGGCCCGCACCGCGGTCTCGAACGGATCGACGCTGCCGGGTACCCGACGACCGGGGGTGGCGCGCACGAGCGGACCGAGAACCGAACACGACCCGAGCACCTGGTCGACGGCCAAGGGATCGGCGTCGAGGTCGACGAGACGTCGCACCCGCTCGACCGCCGGTTGGAGGTCGCGCCAGTCGTGCAGCCTGAACGAGGCCCGAACGGCGCCGTCGTCGGGTTCGAGCGTCACGACGCCGTGACCGCGTGGGAGCCGGAGCGCCCGACGGTACCGCTGCTCGGTCGACGACTCGACGCCCGGAACCGCACGTGCGGCGAGGAACCCGAAGATCTCGGCGACCGGGAACGGCTGCCGCGCCGTCAGCCGGACGGTCACCGCAGCAGCACCTCCGGCGTCGGCCACCGACGCGGTCCTGACACCAGCCGCTGCTGCGGCCCGACGGAGCTCGGTCGGCGACGCGGAGTAGACGGCCCGGACGGTGTCGTTGAACTGGCGGACGCTCGCGAAGCCGGCGGCGAACGAAACGTCGGTGACCGGGACGTCGGTGGTCTCGAGGAGGACGCGCGCCGTTCGGGCGCGCTGCGACCGAGCGAGCGCGTTCGGACCGGCGCCCAGCTCGTCGACCAGGACCCGGGTCACGTGCCGGCTGCTGTAGCCGAGGCGAGCAGCGAGACCGGTGAGCCCCTCCCGGTCGACCACACCGTCACCGATGAGCCGCATCGCCCGTGCCACGAGATCGGCACGGGTGTCCCAGTCGGGCGATCCCGGTGTGGCATCGGGTCGACAGCGCTTGCAGGCCCGGAAACCGTGCTGCTGCGCAGCCGCCGCGGTGGGGACGAACTCGACGTTGCCGGGCCGCGGCGTGCGCGCCGGACAACTCGGTCGGCAGTAGATCCCGGTCGTCCGCACCGCGGCGTAGAACCGACCGTCGAAGCGCACGTCGCGGCTCGACAGCGCCCGATAGCACCGTTCGTGGTCGAGCCAGATGCGCTCGGGTCCGGTGCCGGCTGTCGATGTCACCATCACATCATGACCGCCCCCGCACCGACTCACCGGCGGTTTTCGGACATCGCAACGGGATCGTCAGTCACCGGCCACCGGGATCAGCCGATCGGGCGATTCGAGCGCCACGGGACGGGGACGCTCGACCACCCTGGTCCACAGCACGACCAGACCGACCAGACAGAACACGGCCCCACCGGCGAAGCCCGCCCGCTTGCCGAACAGCTCACCGACGAGCCCCAGCAGTACGCCACCGGTCACGGTCCCGACCTCGAAGAACATCGTGAACGAGCTGATCGCGGCCGCCCGCTGATGCTCGTCGACCGCGTCGACCACGATCGCCATCAGCGACGGGTACAGGAACGCCATGCCGACGCCGAACACGACCGCTGCCGTCCACAGCCCCCACGCCTCGGGCACCGTCGCCACGACGATCAGTGCGGTCGCGAGGAGCCCGAGCGCGATCGTGCCGGACGGCCCGGGGCCGATCTTCTCGGGGATCCGCGCGCCCACGATGCGGAGCACGAGGCAGACCATGCTGTACGTGAGGAACAACCCGCCGGCGCCGCTCAGGCCGAGATCACGAGAGTGCTCGGGGATGAACGCCGCGAACACGGCGAAGCCGGCGATACCCGATCCCAGCACGATGCCCGGCCACAGTGCCGCCGGGTGGAGGAACCGCCGCTTCACGCGTACGCTCGGCGCTGCACGTTGGTCGAGATGCCGAGGCACGGCCAGCACGAGCAACGCGGCGAGCACCGCGATCAGCCCGGCGACCGAGAACGTGAGCACGTAACGATCGTCGGCCAGCAACCACTCGCCGAGGACCGGTCCGATCCCGATACCGCCGAAGACAGCCACGGAGAAGTAGCTCGCTGCCTCTGCGCGTCGGTTCGGCGGTGCGAGATCGGCGATGGTCGTGGCGGCGCCGACGAACATCGCGGCTTCACCCACACCGGTGAGACCACGCAGGATCAGCAGTTGCCAGAGCGAGTCGGCGAAGCCGGCGGAACCGCCCGCGATCGCAGCGACGAGCGCCCCCGTCATCATGAGCCGCCGACGGCCGTACCGGTCGCCCGCCCAGCCGATGGCCGGACGGGCGAGGATGGCCGCGGTGGCGAACGCAGCGAGCGTGAGCCCCACACCGAACTCCCCTGCTCCCAGCGAATCCTCGACGAAGCGCGGCACCACCGCCACGAGCAGACCGATGTAGACGAAGAAGACCAGGGCCGCCGAGGTGACCGCGAGGAACGGCATCGTCACGAGACGCTCGCGCCGGCCGCTCGCGGAGCTGGGGGTGTGGAGATCGTCGAGGCTCATGAGGGGCGCTACATCCTCCCGCCCGCAACGCCGGCTCCGGTGATCGGATTCCGGTTCGAGACGAACGTCACACGGGGGCGACGTCCACCGAGACCTCCAGCGACTGCCCGGCCCTCGGCCCGATCACGACCCCCCGGACGGGTGAGAGATCGGCGTAATCCCGGCCCCAACCGACCGTGACGTGACGCACGGCCGGCAGGTGGTCGTTCGTCGGGTCGAAGTCGATCCAGCCGGCATCGGGGGTCCACACCGAGCACCAGGCGTGCGACATGTCGGCGCCGATCATGCGCGGCCGACCAGCGGGCGGCACGGTCTCGATGTAACCGCTCACATAGCGCGCCGCCAGACCGAACGACCGGAGACACGCAGTGGCGAGATGCGCGAAGTCCTGGCAGACACCGCGGCGGCCGACGAGGACGTCTGCGAGCGGCGTCGACATGTCGGTGGACGTCGGATCGAACACGAAGTCGGTGAAGATGCGGTGGCACAGGTCGCGCGCCACCGCGACCACGCCGCGGTCGGGAGTGAACGATGGTGCGGCCAGCTCGTGGAACCGGGCACCGAGCCGCCGGAGGTCGACGAACTGTGAGGCGGCCCGGAACGGCGCAACGGTCAGCGCCTCGTCGTCGCGGGCTCCGGCCACCAGCTCGGCGACCAGCGGCCAGGGCATCCCGTCGTCGAGCGGGCCGGGCTCGCTGACCGACACCGTGCTCACCGCTTCGACCACGAGTTGGTCATGGGGTCGGTGCACCCCGAACTGCGTGACACGGTTGCCGAACGCATCGGCGTACTCGTCGATCTCGAACGGCTCGGGATCGACGGACACCAGGGACGACTCGACCCGCTGTGTCGGCGTGTCGCGTGGGAGGAGGTGGGCCACGGTGTAGCCGTCGGCCATCGCCACGTCGTACCGGTACTCCGTGCGGTGGGTGACGCGATAGCGCCGGTCCCCGGCGGTCGATGCAGCACTCATCGGCGACTCACCACCACCCTCGGGCTCACCGGCGCGGCGAACCACCGCGCCACCAGCGTCCGACCGAACTCGTCGAGCGCCGCCTGCACGGTGGACACGAGCTCGGCCAGGTCGAGCGACAGCGCGTCCTCGGCCGCGCGAACCAGCACCACACCGGCCTCCCATTCGGCCGTGGCCGCGTGCTCGGCCAACCGCTCGAGGCTGAACGCCAGCGATCGCGGGTTCGATCGGTCGCACAGGAGCAGCGAGACCGCCGCCTGGAGCTCGACATCACTGCGGTAGCGGCGTCGATACGCCACGAGGCTCTCGTTCGCGGCCAACATCACCTCGATGGTCGCTGCATCGACCGGATCGAGCGGTGGATCCCCGACCACGTCGCCGAGCCCGGCGGCCACACCGTCGAGCAGCACCTGTGACCGTTCGAGTCGCCTCCCGACGTCACCGAGCCGCCACGCTGCCCCGCGCACGGTGCTCTCGTTCCAGAGGCCCACGAGGGCCGCGAGATCGGTGAGCAACGCATCGAGGTCGTCAACCGCGGCCACGTGGCGCCGCAGACCGGCGCGACTGGTCGCCAGACGTTCGAGCACACGGCCGGTCGTGACCGAGAGGAACTCGCGCACGGTGGTCGCCTCGGTGAGGAGATTCCCGATCTGGAACGCGACGTCGTCGCCGGCGCGAGAGAGCTCGTCGTACAGCGCGTCGAGGCCGGGGAGATCGGACACGTCGTCGGGGGCCTGTCGGAGACCCCGGCTGATGCGCTGCATGCGCTCCGACCATCGACCGCCGTCGAGCGAACCCAGACCGGGGTCCTGCTCGACCCTCGAGCTCACCACCCTGATGACACGAGCCACCGCCTCGGCCCGCTCGGCCGCCCGGTTCATCCAGTACAGGGCGGCCGCGGCGCGGGTGGGCACCGACCGACCGAAATCGACCTGCGGCAGCGGGGGTACGACGAGGGGCGTGAGCGTGCTCCCGATCACCCAGACGTCCTTCGCGGCGCAAGCGGTCGGCCGCGTCGGCCGGTCGTCGGGTGCCAGCAACCGGCACGACCCACCCGGGAGCACCGACACGTTCATCCCGTCGTGGGTGGCGAACATGCGCAGCACGTACTCCCCCGGCACGACGCCGACCTCGGTCAGCACGGGGGTGGACGCGAGACCCGATCCGCGATCGACCTCGGGCTCGTACCGCGACAGCCGCAGATCGGTACCCAGCAGGTGGTCGACCGCAGCCGAGACGTACGCGGCGACGTCAGGATCCTCGAGCACACCGGCGCCGTGGGCGTTGGCCAGCGCCGCGCCACCCGATCTGACGGCCAGGAGCAGTCCGGGCACCCCGGCCGAACCCATCGAGCCGACCTCGAGCGGGTCGATGCCCGGATCCTCGAGCCGGCGGTAGACCACGTCGACCGGTTCGAGACCGTCGAGTGTGCGGAGCCAGAGGCGACGTTGCCGCACGACGAGGTCGGCCCCCTCGACCAGGTTCACGCCGAGCTGCACCGCCAGGTACGAGTGATCGATGTACGAGGGATGGTCGATGCCGCCGGTGAACAGCACGGTGCGCGGACTGGCCGTCGGCGCGGTGGCGGCCAACGCCCGACGGAGCACCCCCGGGAATCGCGCCAGCGAGGCCACACCGCTGCGGGCGTGCACGTCTGACAACACCCGCGCCATGACCGAGCGGTCGAGCAGCGCGTACCCGAGGCCGGGAGGCGCATCGGTCAGGTCCTGCACGACCTTCCACACCCCGTCGGCGGTGCGGACCAGATCGACGCCGTACGTCGTGAGCCATCGCAGCGGCGCCGGCGCGTTCACCATCGACAGCCGGTACCGGTGGGTCGAGTGGAGCGAGTCGCTCGGCACGACACCGTCGCGCAGCAGCCGGCGTTCGCCGTAGAGGTCGGCCAGAACGGTCTCGAGCGCCGCCATACGCTCGACCACGGCTGCGGCCAACCACTTGAACGTGGCCGTGTCGATCACGAACGGCACGGGATCGAGCCGCCACGGTCGGCTCTCGATGTCGGCGCCTCGACCATCGGCACGCACCGGGAGATCGTGCACGAGGTGACCGGCGCCCTCCGCCATCAGCAACCGGTCGGTCTGGTGCTGCCACTCGATCAGCCGCGACCTGTCGAGCAGCGCCGAGCGGAGATCGGGGTCCCACCGGGTCGACTCGTCGAAACGGTCGGCGAGCATCGACACGTCAACCGCCCAGCGACAGGTAGCGGACGTCGACGGCTCGCCCGAGGTCGGCGAGCGCCGCCTGGACGGTCTCCATCGCGGCATCGAGCACCACACCGTCGTCGGCCCCGGGGTCGCACGACGCCAACACCGCCTCGGCCTTGTCGAGTGCGACCACGACGGTGTCGGGATCGGGCAACTGGGCCAGCACCGCCCGGATCTCGTCGAGACAGCCCTGCACCGAACGCGGGAACGCCGAGTAGTAGAGCAAGAAGCGCACCACGGAGGGCCCCTCGATCGGTCCGTGCGTGGCGCGCTGGTACATCTGCAGCGCCGACACGGAGCGGAGCGCGCTCATCCACTGGACCTCGTCCTGGTCGTCGCGAACCGGCTCGTCACCCTCGCTGAACGTGGTGGCCTCGCTGATCGCCTGGATCTGGCCGGTGACGGGATCCTGCACCTGGGTCTGGGTGTACCCCTCGGCCCGCATCTGCAGGATCGACGCAGCACGCAACCCGACCACCCGGGTGGTCATGTCGGCCCGCTCGATCAGCCGTCCGAGTCGCCACATCCGGTACGGGTTGGCGCGGGTCATGGTCGATTCGAGCACACCGTCGAGACGGCGACTGTCGTCGATCACGCGGCCCAGGAACCGGTCGCGGGTACGTCGGCCCACCGCCCGCTCGGCCTCCGACGACACGTACTGGTGGAGCGCGTTCAGCGCGTACCAGGCCTCGCGTGGGAGCACCTCGCGGGTGGTCCGCAGGTTCTCGCGAGCACGCGCCACCGTGGTCCCGATGCTGCTCGGGTTCGAGGTGTCGGCGATGAGGAACTCCATCACCTCACGCTCACCCCTCCCATCACCCCGCAGCGGCTCGCTGCCGGTCAGTTCCACGAGCGGCTCCCAGCGCAACGGCACGTCGCTCGGCAGATCGATGATCAGGTCGCCGTACGAGCGGATGATGCGGGCGGTGTCCTCGGCACGCTCGACGTAGCGCGCCCCCCAGTAGAGGCGTTCGGCCACGCGTGACAACAGCGCCATGTCAGGCCCCCGACGCCGGGTGCAGATCGATGATCCAGGTGTCCTTGCTGCCGCCACCCTGCGACGAGTTCACGACCAACGAACCCTTCGGGAGCGCCACCCGGGTGAGCCCTCCAGCGGTCACGTAGCTGCGCTCGCCGGTGAGGATGAACGGACGGAGGTCGACGTGCCGTGGTTCGATCTCGTGGTCGATCAGGGTCGGCACGGTCGACAGCGACAGGATCGGTTGTGCGACCCAGTTGCGCGGATCGGCCTCGATCGCCTCGACGGCCTCGGCCAGCTGGGCGTCGGTGGCCCGGCTCCCGATCAGGATGCCGTATCCCCCGCTCTCGTTGGCCGGCTTCAACACGAGGTCGGCGATGTTGTCGATCACGAACGCCCGCTCGTGGTCGTACATGCACCGGTAGGTGGGCACGTTGGGGATGATCGGCTCCTCGCCCAGGTAGTACCGGATGAAGTCGGGCACCCACGCGTACACGACCTTGTCGTCGGCCACGCCGGCGCCGGGCGCGTTCGCGATGCCCACGTTGCCCGCCTTCCAGGCCCGCATCAGCCCGGGCACGCCGATCATCGACTCCGGATCGAACACCTCGGGGTCGAGGAACAAGTCGTCGATCCGCCGGTAGATCACGTGCACCCGCTCGAGCCCGGCGATGGTGCGCATGTAGACGCAGTCGTCGTCGCCCACGGCGAGATCGGCGCCCTCGACGAGTTCGGCACCCATCCGCTGCGCCAGGAACGAATGCTCGAAGTACGCCGAGTTGAACACCCCCGGTGTGAGCACCACGATCTGGGGGTTGGCCACCCCGTCGGGGGCGAGCGAGGTGAGCAGCTTGTTGAGCTCGTCGGTGTAGGCATCGACGGGCCGGATGCTCTGGCGGGCGAAGATCTCGGCGAACGCCCGCTTCGTGACCGCCCGGTTCTCGAGCACGTAACTGACGCCGCTCGGCACGCGCAGGTTGTCCTCGAGCACGTACATCTGGCCGTCGTCGTCGCGCACGAGGTCGGAACCCGAGATGTGCGCCCACACGCCGTGCTTGGGGTGCACGCCCCGACACTGCTCACGGAAATTGACCGAGTCGTCGAGGAGGTCGGCGGGGAACACGCCGTCGGCGATCACCTGCTGATCGTTGTAGAGATCGTCGATGAACCGGTTGAGCGCAGTGAGCCGTTGCACGAGGCCACGCTCGATCTGCGACCACTCGCGGCCGGAGATGACACGAGGGATGATGTCGAACGGCCAGGCCCGATCGATGTTGGCACCGTCGGAGTAGACGGTGAACGTGATGCCCATCGTCAAGATGTCGAGCTCGGCCACCTGTTGACGGTCGAGCAGCTCGTCACGCTCGAGCGAATGGATGAACTCCATCAGCGCCGCAGCGTGCGGACGCGGTGCTCCGGTCTCGGTGACGAGTTCGTCCATCGCCGACGAAGATAGACGCGAGCGGCCGGCGACGTCGGATGTCAGACGTCGGCAGGCTTGGGCTCGCGGGGCAGACCGAGCACACGCTCACCCACGATGTTGCGCTGCACCTGGCTCGTGCCACCCCAGATCGTCTCGGACCTCGAGAAGAAGAACGACGACATCATCGCACTCACCGGATACCCCTCGCGTCGCTTGTCGCGTGCGGCGCCCGGCCACGAACCGACCGACGGACCCGTGTCGATCAGCATCGACTCGGCACCGAAGATGTCGAGCGCGAGCTCCATCGCCCGCTGGTGCATCTCCGACCAGAACATCTTGTTGGTGACCCCCAATGCGATCGTGCCCATGTCACGGGAGTCGTTCAGCGTGGCGGTGAGGTTGCGGAGCCCGTTGATCCGCAGGATCTGGATCTTGGTGTAGAAGACCATCAGTCGCTGGCGGATGTGAGGATCGTGGATGGCGCCGTTCCCGGTGGCCGCCTCGACCAGCAGGCGGTACTCCTCCTCGAAGCGCCGGAAGCCGGTGGTGGCCGACTGACCGCGCTCGAACGCGAGCGTGGAGTTGGCGACCTTCCAGCCGTTGTTGACCCCGCCGACCACGTTGTCCTTCGGGCAGCGGGCATCGTCGAAGAACACCTCGGAGAACTCGGCGGTGCCGTCGGGCTGGGTGATGCCGCGGACCTCGACGCCGTCCTGGCGCATCGGCACGAGCATGTACGAGATGCCCTTGTGCTTGGGGGCGGCGGGATCGGTGCGGGTGAGCAAGAAGCAGTAGTCGGCGTGGTGGCCCTGCGTGGTCCACACCTTCTGGCCGTTGATCACCCACTCGTCGCCGTCGAGCACGGCGCTGGTCTTGATGCTGGCCAGGTCTGAGCCCGAGTTCGGCTCGGAGAAGCCCTGGCACCACCGGGTCTTCCCCTGGAGGATGCCGGGCAGGAACTCCTGCTTCTGCTCCTCGGTGCCCCACTGCAGCAGGGTCGGGCCGACCAGGGTGTCGCCGAAGAAGTCGCCGCGCATCGGGGCCTTGGCCCGGGCGAACTCCTCGGCCAGCACGACCCCCTGCATCGTGGTCAGGCCCTTGCCGCCGTACTCGGCCGGCCAGGTGGCGCAGATCCAGCCGCCCTCGAACAGCTTCTTCGGCCACTCGACGTTGAACTGCTTCCGCTCGGCGTCGCTCATCTCGAGGCCGGTCGGGTCGTGGTGCTCGTCGAACCAACCGTCGGGCAGGTTCTCGACGAGCCACCCCCGGATCTCGGTGCGGAACTCCTCGGCGTCGGCGGGGTAGGTGAGGTCCATGCCCACCATTGTGCCCTGACCCTTGACCCGCGGGTCAAGTCGCACGTAACACGACGTTCACCGGCGCCCAACACCGGTGAAACGTGGCGCGCGTACCGTGCACCCGTGGACCGACCCGCTCCTGTGTCGAACGCCGTGCTGCCCGATCAGGTCACACGGCCGCAGGACTCTCGCCCCCTCGAGCACCTGACTCCACAGGAGCGGGCGGTCTACCAGGTCTTGGAGGCCAACTGTGGTCGCGTGCTCAGCCGCCACGAGATCGCCCGTGCCGCCGGGATCGGCGAACTGAGCGACCGCCGCTGTGATTCGCTGATCGTGGGCGTGCGCCGCGCCGTGGGTGCCGACCGCGTCCGCACCGTGCGCCGCCGCGGCTGGATGCTCGTCGCCTGAGCACCCCGCTCGCACCAACTGGCCACAGACACGAAACATTCGGGCGACAGGCCGGAAACCGGGCTCCCTTACGGTTCGCCGCAGTCGGGCGGCAACGTGGCCCCTCGCGGACATCAACCCCTACTCAACCCATCTACGTGCCCCTACGCACATGACAAGGAGCCACTCGTGAAAGAACGAGTCGTCAACAAACGAGCACTCCGGATCGCCAGTGCCGGTGCCATCGGCATCGCGCTGGCCGCGGTGTTCCCCGCCTACGCACTCGCCCAGGACGCCCTGTCCGACACCGAGTACATCCAGGCGGTCATGGACAACCTGTGGGTGTTCATCGCCGGCATCCTGGTGTTCTGGATGCAGGCGGGCTTCGCCCTGCTGGAGGCCGGACTCACCCGGGCCAAGAACGTCGTGAACATCATGGCCAAGAACCTGGCCGACATGTTCATCGGCGTGACGATGTTCTTCATCGTCGGCTACGGCATCGCCTACGGTGATGGCGGCACCAGCTTCTTCGGCGCCGACAGCTTCTTCCTGTCGGGCCTCGGCTTCGAGATCCCCGAAGGCGGCGGCCTCACCCCGGCCACCGACTTCTTCTTCCAGGTGATGTTCGCCGCCACCGCGGTCACGATCGCCTCCGGCGCCATGGCCGAGCGCACGAAGTTCCCCGCCTACCTGGCCTTCTCGGCCGTGATGTGCGCTCTCATCTACCCGGTCGTGGTCCGCATGACCTGGGGTGGCGGCTTCATCGCCGAGATGAACGTGGGCGACGCCATCTTCTCCGACTTCGCCGGATCCGGCATCGTGCACATGACGGGCGGTATCGCGGCGCTCATGGGCGCCTGGACGCTCGGCCCACGCATCGGCAAGTACGGCCCCGACGGCCGCCCGCGGGCGATCCCCGGTCACTTCATCCCGATGGCCGTGCTCGGTGTGTTCATCCTGTGGATGGGCTGGTTCGGCTTCAACGCCGGTTCGGAGCTCGCCGCGAACGACTTCGTGATGTTCGTGGCCGTCAACACCGTGCTGGCCGCCGTGGGCGGCGGTCTCGCCGCCACCGCGACCATTTGGATCAAGAGCGGCAAGCCCGACGTCGCCATGATCGCGAACGGCGTGCTGGCCGGCCTCGTGGGCATCACGGCCGGCTGCGGTGCGGTCAACTACCTCGGCGCCTGGATCATCGGTCTCGTGGCCGGTGTGCTCGTGGTCTTCTCGGTCCTGTTCTTCGACAAGATCAAGATCGACGACCCGGTCGGCGCCGTCAGCGTGCACGGTGTGTGCGGCATCTGGGGCGTGCTGGCCATCGGCCTGTTCGCCGTGCAGGATGATGCGTTCCTCGACCGCGACAACGCCGGCCTCTTCTACGGCGGCGGCATCGAGCAACTCGGCATGCAGGCCCTCTTGGTGCTGATCATCGGCATCTGGGTGACGGTCACCACCGGCCTGTTGTTCTTCGCGATCAAGAAGACCATCGGTCTGCGGGTCAGCGAGGAGGAGGAGCGTCAGGGTCTCGACGTCCTCGAGCACGGCATGGCGGGCTACAGCGAAGACGTGGTGTCGGTCTGAGCACCGCCCCGGAACCGACCCCAACGATCGACACAGGAGAACTCACATGAAACTCATCACCGCCGTCGTCAAGCCGTTCAAGCTCGACGACGTCAAGGAGGCCCTGAAGGGCATCGGCATCGCCGGAATGACCGTCTCGGAGGTCCGGGGCTTCGGCCGCCAGGGCGGCCACACCGAGACCTACCGAGGCGCGGAGTACCAGATCGACTTCGTGCCCAAGGTCAGCATCGAGCTGGTCGTGGACGACGGTGTCGTCGACGACGTGGTCGACGCGATCACCAAGGCGGCCGCCACCGGCAAGATCGGTGACGGCAAGATCTGGGTGGCCGACGTCGAACGCCTGATCCGCATCCGCACCGGCGAGGAGGGTCCAGAGGCCGTCTGATCGAGACGGCCGACGGCCGGACCACATCGGTCCGTCCACTCGCGCTCCGCGTCGTTGCGGGGTAGGGGCAGTCCCCGGGTCGCACCAGCGGCCCGGGGACGTCCCGTTCCCGGGGTATGGTCGCTCCATGAAGCTCGTGACCGCGGTCATCAAGCCGTTCAAACTCGACGACGTGAAGGACGCCCTGAAGGCGGTCGGCGTGTCGGGCATCACCGTCGCCGAGGTGCGCGGGTTCGGCCGCCAGGGCGGCCACACCGAGACCTACCGGGGCGCGGAGTACCAGATCGACTTCGTACCGAAGACCTCCGTACAGGTGGTGGTGGACGACCTCGCGGTGGATGCGGTGGTCGATGCCATCGCCACCGCGGCCGCCACCGGCAAGATCGGCGACGGCAAGATCTGGGTCAGCCCGGTCGACCGCATCGTGCGCATCCGCACCGGCGAAGAGGGCACCGACGCCGTCTGACGGCTTCGCCCGACAGCTCTCGCCACGCCGGGCACCATCGGCCTACATTGGCGACATGACCGACACGACGGCTCCCCCCGAAGCCCCCGCTGCCAAGAAGGAGCGGTGGACCGCCCAGTGGAAGGAGCTGTACGCCGAAGTCATCACCACCGGGCTCTGCACCGGATGCGCCGGGTGCGTGGTCACCTGCCCCCACGACGTGATCGGCTACGAGCACGAAGAGGGCAAGTACATCCCGTTCCATCTCGAAGAGGAGCTCGGGCTCGACAACTGCGTCCACGGCTTCGGCGAGCAGGGCGGTTGCACCACCTGCACCCGGGCCTGCCCCCGATTCCGCGCCTGGGAGCCCGCCGCCGACATGCACCTGTTCGGCCGGGTGCGCGAACCCGACGAGATGTCGGGCATCTGGCGCCAGCTCTTGCTCACCCGGGCCAGCGACGACATGGTGCACAAGATGGGCCAGGACGGCGGGCTCGTGTCGGCGATGCTCATCTGGTTGCGTGAGCACGACTACATCGACGCCGCGCTCGTGTCGGGGGTGGAGGACGACGATGCGTGGAAGGCCAAGCCCGCCGTGGTCTCGACCACCGACGAGATCCTCGCCACCGCCGGCAGCCGCTACACGTACTGCGCGAATCCCCTCGCCCTGCCCGAGGCGAAGGAGAAGGGCTTCGAACGACTCGCGCTGGTCGGCATGGGCTGCCAGACCTCGTCGCCACCGGTGATGTGGGACCGCAAGGCCGGCAAGATCTCCAAACCGTTCCTGTTCAACATCGGTCTGCTCTGCTCCAAGACGTTCGACGACGCCATCTTCACCGAACTGTTCGAGGCCAAGTACGGGCTCAAGAAGGCCGAGATGGCCAAGATGAACATCAAGGGTGTCTTCCAGATCTGGATGAAGGACGGTTCGTACCACGAGATCGACCTGAAAGAGTGCCACCAGTGGACCCGTCAGGGCTGCAAGACCTGCCCCGACTTCGCTGCCGAGCACTCCGACGTGGCCACCGGCGGGATCGGCAAGGACAACGACTGGACGCTCACGATCGTCCGCACCGAGTTGGGCGAGGAGGTCATCAACCGGATGATCGCGGACGGCTCGATCATCTCGCGCCCGGCACAGGAGGACGACGAGGCGATGCGGCTGCTGCGGCTGCTGTCGATCGTGAGTCGGCGCCGCTGGCCCAAAGAGGCCGACGCCGCGCCCGCCATCGGCGTGCCGCCGCCCAAGAAGAAGAAGGCCGCCCCGGCACCAGCCGGCTGAGCGGCGCCGCTCAGCTGCGAGCGATCAGGAGTTGCAGGCCGCCAGATCGCGCTCGAAGCGGGCGAGAGCGGCCACACCGTCGGTGTTGCCGGCATCGGCCGATTCGGCGATGCCCTGCAGGTCGTCCGGGGAATACTCGTCGATCTGCTCCCGCATGCACTCGCCCGTGGCCTCGCTGATCTGGCCCTGTACCACCATCCGGTCGACCATGTCCTCGGCGACCCGCTTCGACGACGGGGTCGATGCGCAGGCACTCAGCCCCATCACGGCCACCAGGGCGAGCACGGCGAGGCGGTGGGGGCGACGGGCGTTCACAGCGATGAAAGGCTACTGCCAGACTGTGCCGATGCCCCTCCACCCCCAGGCACGTTCGCTCCTCGAGGCCATCGAGGAACTCGACCAGCCACCTCTCGAGGAGCTCGAGCCCGACGACGCCCGTGAGAGCCGGGCGGCGCTGGTGCGACCGTCGCTCATCGAGGGGGTCGTGATGCAGGACCTCGACGCCGGCGGGGTGGGGGCGCGGCTGTACCGGCCGGCGATGGTGCCCGACGGGGTGCCGACGGGACTCCTGCTCTGGTTCCACGGGGGCGGCTGGGTGTTGGGCTCGGTCGATGGCCATGACGACCTGTGTCGCTCTCTCGCCCTCCGATCCGGCAGCCGGGTGCTCAGCGTCGAATACCGACTGGCCCCCGAACATCCCTTTCCCGCCGGGCTCACCGACGCCATCACGAGCGCCAGATGGGCCCACGAGCATGCCGCCGAGTTGGGCGCCGACCCCGACCGCATCGCCCTGGGCGGTGACTCGGCCGGGGCGAACCTCGCCGCGGTGGTGGCCCAGCTCGCACCCGTGCCACTGCGGTACCAGGTGCTGGTGTACCCGGTGACCGACGCTCGACGCACCACCGACTCGTACCGCGAGAACGGCGACGGTCGGTTCCTCACCGCGGCGGGCATGGAGTGGTTCGTGAACCACTATCTCGCAGGCGGACAGGGATCCGAGGGTGACCCCCGGGTGTCGCCCCTGTTGGCATCCGAACAGGCCGTCGCAGCGTCACCACCCACGCTCGTCATCACCGCCCAGTTCGATCCGTTACGCGACGAGGGGGTGGCCTACGCCGATCGTCTCGCCGATGTCGGGGTGGCCACCAGCCACGTCATGTTCCACGGCCAGATCCACGGTTTCGTGTCGATGCCCGAGTTCCTCGACGACGCCGACACCGCCCGGGCCGTGATCGCACAGGCCCTCGCCACCGCCTTCCGCTGATCATCCAGCCAGCTCGAGGGCGCGGGCGAACACGGCATCGAGCATCTGCTCGGTGAGCCGGCCGGTGAACGTGTTCTGCTGGCTCGGGTGGAACGAGCACAGCAGCACCGGGCCGTCAGCCAGCGGCACCTCGACGGCGTGGCCGAACTTCGGGCGCGGCCGCACGCCGAAGTGCCCGCATGCCGCCGCGTAGCCGAAGCCGCCGAGGCACACGATCACGTGCGCCCGTTCGAGCGCCGCGAGCTCGCGACGCAGGAACGGCGCACACGCATCGCGCTCGGCCGGGGTGGGCCTGTTCGCGGGTGGGGCGCACTTGACCGCCGCCGTCACCCAGGCGTCGGTCAGGGTGAGACCGTCACCCCGCGCCACCGATTCCGGCTGATTCGCGAGTCCCGCCCGGTGCATGGCCCGGAACAACCAGTCACCGCTGCGGTCGCCCGTGAACACGCGACCGGTGCGGTTGGCCCCGTGGGCTGCCGGCGCCAGCCCGAGCACCACGATGCGAGCGGCAGGATCGCCGAACCCGGGGATGGGGCGACCCCAGTACTCCTGGTCGGCGTAGGCGGCCCGCTTGGTGGCGGCCACCTCCTCGCGCCACGCCACCAGGCGCGGGCACGCACGGCAGCTGACCACCTCGCGCTCGAGCGCACCGAGCTGGGCAGTGCGTCCCGTCTCCACCTCTCCATCCTGGCCGAACGCCAGTAGGTTGGACCCACACATGGCGAAGAAGAAGACGACCAGCGCCCCGGCCACCACCATCCTGCTCGTGCGTCACGGCCAGACGCCCACCACCGGCACCACGCTCCCCGGGCGTGCACCCGGTCTGCACCTCGCCGACACGGGACGGGCCCAGGCCGAACGTGCTGCCGAGCGCATCGGCGAACTCCCGGCGGTCGATGCCGTCTACACGTCTCCGCTCGAGCGCGCCCGGGAGACGGCCGCTCCGATCGCCCGGGCCACCGGACTCCGGCCCAGGGTCGGACGTGGGCTGCTCGAGTGCGACTTCGGCGAGTGGACCGGCGCCGAACTCAAGACGCTGATGAAGCTGCCCGAGTGGTCCACGGTGCAACGGGCACCGAGCACGTTCCGGTTCCCCGGTGGTGAGAGCTTCGCCGAGATGCAGCATCGGATCGTGGGCGCGCTCGACAAGATCCGGGCGGCGCATCCCGGCGGCACGATCGTGTGCGTGTCGCACGCCGACCCCATCAAGGCGGCGGTGGCGTACGCGCTCGGCACCCACCTCGACCTGTTCCAACGCATCGTCATCTCCACCTGCTCGATCAGCGCGCTGGCGTGGCCGAGCGGCGCCACCGGCGGCGCACCGGTGGCGCTCACCGTCAACTCGATCGGCGGCAGCCTGGCCGACCTCCGTCCGTCATGACCGGACGAGGCATGCCGGAGTACACGCGATGAGTGCATTCTTCGAGTTCGAGCACGTCGATGCGTTCACCACCGGTGCCGTCGGCCGACCCGGTGAGCGCGTCTTCTACCTCCAGGCGCGTCAGGGTCGCCAGCGGGTGGCGGTCAAGTGCGAGAAGCAGCAGGTGAGCGCCATCACCCAGTACCTCCGGCGCGTGCTCCACGACCTGCCGTCGCCCGAGGAACGTCCGATGGCCGGTGCACTCGAGCTCGCCACCCCTGTCGACACCGAGTTCGTGCTCGGGCCGATCGGGCTCGGCTACGACCGCTCCAGCGATCGACTCGTGGTCCAACTCGAAGAAGCCGTGCCCACCGACGAAGAAGGCGAGCCGCTCGAGCCGGAGCAGGGCCACATCCGGGTGTACCTGAGTCGGAGTCAGGCCGCTGCGTTCTGCGAGCACGCCGACAAGGTGGTGGCCGCCGGTCGACCCGACTGCCAATGGTGTTCGCTCCCGATCGACCCCGACGGTCACCCATGTCCGCGGATGAACTGAGCGCCGGCTCCGGCGCCGAGGCCACCGACCAGCGGACCTTCCTGCGCGAGGGCGAGATCGAGGTCGAAGGTCGCATGCCGTGGAGTTCGAACGCCACGTTCCTCGTGACCGTGCACCACGACGGCACGAGCCACCGGGCCATCTACAAGCCGGTACGCGGCGAGCGCCCGCTGTGGGACTTCGAACCCGGCCTGCACCGACGCGAGTACGCGGCGTACGTGTTGAGCGAGCACGTCGGCCTCGGTGTCGTCCCCACCACGATCATCCGCGACGGACCCTTCGGTGAGGGCTCACTGCAGTGGTTCGTCGAGGCCGACCACTCCGAGCACTACTTCACGATCTTCGAGCAGCGCACCGATCTGCACGATCAGCTCCGCTCGATCGCCGTGTTCGACCTCCTGGCCAACAACACCGACCGCAAGAGCGGCCACTGCCTGCTGGCCGACGACCGCGTCTGGGCGATCGACCACGGGCTCTGCTTCGCGGCACCGTCGAAGCTGCGCACCGTCATCTGGGAGTTCGCCGGTGAGGAGATCGAGCGGACCGTGGTCGAGGCGGTGGCCGAGCTGGTCGCGTCGGTACCACTCACGCTCGCGACACTGCTCGACGACGCCGAGGTCGACGCCATCCGCCGGCGCGCCCGCACGCTGGTCGAGCTGCCGGTGTTCCCGAGCGACGAGACCGGCGGCCGGTACCCCTGGCCACTGGTGTGAACGATCCCGACGGGCGCGACGATCAGCTCGACGAGTTGATCCATCGGGTCGACCTCGACGGGTTGGTGCGACTGGTTGACGCCCGCTGCGAGTCACGCGACTGGGAGGGTCTGAGGCGGGTGCGCGACCGGGCACGCGCCGCCGCGGCCACCGGCCGTCAACTCTGGCCGGCCACCACGCTGGCCAGCTACCGGCTCGCCCTGCTCGCGCCGGCGCCGTGGGCGGCCGAGGCGGTCGACCACGGCGGGCGATTCACACTCGGCCCGCTCACCGAGGTGGTCGCCCAGCACCACAGCTGGAGCGATCTGTCACCGCACCTCGACACCGGGCCCACCGGACGATACGTCGCGCACGAGCGTGGGCTGCGGGGCGAGGAGATCCACGAGCACGAGCTCGAACGGTTCGCCCCCGTGATCGACATCCCCGCCACACCCCGACCCTGGGAGCCCGACTACCCGGTGGCCGTGTACCACGACAGCCACGCCGAGTTCCCCGCTCCGCCCTGGCCGACGGGCCTGTCGAGGGTCACCCCGTCGGCGGCCGAGCGGCTGGACGACCCCGCGTTCGACGACGCGGTCCGACATCTGCTGAGCGGCTGGACCGCTGACTCGGAGGGCCATGCCCGGACGGTCTGCGTGGAGGGTGATGCAGCCGCGGCAGTGGCGGTGCTCGACGTCGCGACGGTACGGCTGGTGGAGATCGGTACGACCGACGCGATCGCCTGGCTCGGCTGGGCCGGCGCGAGCGGCGGCGCCCACGGTCGCCGGCGGGGCGCGGCGGCCGGGCGCGACGGCGCCTGGTGGGTGCTCGGCGCGATCGGCGAACTCCACGACCAGTGGCCGCCCACCGACCACGACGTGACGTCCGTCCTCGACGATCTCCGCTGGTGGTGGTGGTCGGACGCGCACGAGCCGCAGGGCTGGACCCTGCGGCTCGTGGTCGAAGATGTCGTCGACGGGGTCGCCTGGGCGATCGACGCCGGCGATCAGCGGTTCTGAAGCGCTTCGATCAGCTTGGGCAGCACCTTGTGCACGTCGCCGACGATGCCGAGGTCGGCCACGCCGAAGATCGGTGCTTCTTTGTCCTTGTTGATCGCGATGATGTTCTTCGAGCCCTTCATGCCCACCATGTGCTGGGTGGCACCCGAGATCCCGGCCGCGATGTAGACCTTGGGCTTCACGACCTTGCCCGTCTGGCCCACCTGGTAGCTGTAGGGCACCCATCCGGCGTCGACGATCGCACGTGACGCGCCCGGTGCACCCTTGAGCGCCTTGGCGAGCGACTCGATCATGTCGAACTTCTCGGCCTCGCCCAGTCCGCGACCGCCGGCCACCACGATGTCGGCCTCGTCGAGCTTGGGCCCTGAGGTCTCCTCGACGTGCACGGCGGTGACGGTGGCGCCGCCGGTGGACCCCAGGTCGGGGACGGGGGCGGCGACCACCTCGGGGGCGCCACCGCCACTGGCCTCGGGCACGAAGCTCTTCGGGCGGAACGTCGCGAGGTACGGGCCCTCGCCGGTGAACGTGGTGGACACGAGGGTGTTACCGCCGAAGATCGGCGTGGTCACCTTCACCGAGTCGCCATCGGCGGCGATGTCGACGTTGTTGGTCAGCACCGTGCGGTCGAGCTTGACCGACAGGCGGCTGACGACGTCGCGGCCCTCGTAGTTCTGCGGGAACAGGATCACGTCGGGCGAGTCGCCGCCGTCGATCACGGCCTTCATGGCCGAGGCGACGGCCGCACCCGGCAGCGCACCGGCGAGGTCACCGGTGGCGTAGGCCTTGCTGGCGCCGTACTCACCGAGGCCACCGGCGATGGCCGACGCGTCACCCGCCACGAACGCCGTGACGGTGCTCCCCAGGGCCCGCGCCTTGGTGAGCAGCTCGATGGTGCCGGAGCTCGGGGCCCCGTCGGTCTCCTGTGCGAAGACCCAGATGTTGTCGATACCCATGTCGTTTCTCCGATCCGTGTCGATCTGTGATCCGGGTTGCTCAGATGACCTTGAGGCCGTCGAGGTACTGGACGATCTTGGTGAACGTCTCGCCGTCGTCTTCGATGATCTCGCCGGCCTCACGCTCGGGGGCCTGGGCGACGTCGACGATCTCCTGCCGGGCGCCCGCCCAGCCGACCGGGGTGATCCCGAGGTCGGCGGCGGTCACGGTGTCGACCGGCTTGGACTTGGCGGCCATGATGCCCTTGAAGCTCGGGTAACGGGGCTCGACCACACCGGCGGTCACGCTGACCACGGCGGGGAGCGGGCACGTGACCTCGTCGTACCCGGCCTCGGTCTGGCGCTCGACCTTGAGGGTCTCGCCATCGATGGTGACGGTCTTGGCGAACGTGACCGACGGCAGACCGAGCACCTCGGCCATCTGCTCGGGAACGGTGCCCGTGTAGCCGTCGCTCGACTCGGTACCGGCGAGCACGAGATCGGCGTCGCCGATCTTCTTCACGGCGGCGGCCAGGACCTTGGCCGTGGTGAGGGCATCGGAGCCCGCCAGCTCGGGATCGGACACCAGCACGCCCTTCACGGCACCCATGGCCAGTGCGGTGCGCATACCCGACACCTCTCCGTTGGGGGCCATCGAGATGATGCTGACCTCGCCGCCACCGGCTGTGTCGACCAGCTGCAGCGCCATCTCGACGCCATAGCCGTCCGACTCGTCGAGGATCAGCTTGCCGTCACGCTTCAGCGTGTTGGAGGACGGGTCGAGCTCACCGGGCGAGGCCGGGTCTGGGATCTGCTTCACGCACACGATCACGTTCATGTCTGCATTGTTACCCGTCAGTCACTTCACCGCCCAACCGGGGGACCATCGGGACACCCGCTGGTACGGTTCGCGTCTTGCGGATCCTGCTGGTGGTGAACTCGTTCGCGTCGTCGGTCACGGCACGCAACACCGTGATCGTGCACCGCCAGCTGTCGCGCGGCCACGACGTGGAAGTGGTCGAGACGAACCGACGTGGTCACGCCACCCGATTCGCCCACGACGCCGCTCGGCGCGGTATCGACGTGGTGATCGGGTACGGCGGCGACGGCACGCTCAACGAGGTGGCCACCGGCATCGCCGGCACCGACGCCGCACTCGGCGTGCTCCCCGGCGGCTCCACCAACGTGTTCGCCCGCACCCTCGGGATGCCCAACGATCCGGTGGCGGCGGTGGATCACCTCGTGCTGGGGCTCGACGCCGGCGACCTGCGGTCGATCGGGCTGGGTCGGGTGAACGGGCGGTTCTTCTGTTTCCACACCGGCGTGGGGTACGACGCCGCGGTCGTACGCGACGTGGAGCGCCGGGGTGCACTCAAGCGGTGGTTCGGGCATCCGCTGTTCATGTACTCGGCGCTCGCCACGTGGGCTCGTGGCTACGACCGCGGCCGGCCGCACTTCTCGCTCGACGCCGGCGACGGTCGCCGCATCGACGACGGCTACTTCGCGGTCGTGCTCAACACGAACCCGTACACGTTCCTCGGCAACCGACCACTCGATCTGGTTCCCGGCGCCACGCTCGACCAGCCGTTCGCCGTCGTGGCCTTCCGGTCGATGCGCGCCGGGGTGATCGTGCGCGGGCTCGGCAGCGCGCTGCGCGGCGGCGGCGTGACCCCGAACGAACACCTCGCGTCGTGGGACGGCGTGCACCATCTCGTGCTCGAGCACGACGAAGCGTTCCCGTACCAGGTGGACGGCGACTACCTCGGCACCGCCACCCGGCTCACGTTCGACCACGTACCCGACGCCGTGCGCCTCGTCCATCCCGGGACACCGACGGGGTCGTAGCCGCGTCGACTCAGGGACGCACGAAGAGCCGGCGGGCCACGTCGGGCACGTCGGTGCACACCCCGTCGACGCCGTAGCCGATGAGCTCACGCATCCGGTCCTCGTCGTTGCACGTCCAGGTGTTCACCGCGAGTCCGGCGTCGTGGGCGGCCGCGACCGCATCGTGATCGAGCAGGTCGACCCAGGGATGGACCGCGTGGTGACCACCTGCCACCGCCGCGGCGATGACCGCTGGAGTGAGCCGGCGCACGAGCAGCGCGGTGCGCACCGACGAACCGACCACGCGCACCGCGTCGACGGTGTCCGGGTCGAACGAGGAGATCAGCCAGCGGGTGGGTTCGTCTGGCAAGGTGCTCAGGAGGTCGAGCACCGCGACCGAGAGACCGCGATCGGGGTCGAAATCGGGCTCCGACGGATGGTTCTTGATCTCGAGGTTGACCCAGGCCCCCTCACAGGCCCGCAACGCCACGTCGAGATCGGGCACGTGCGGCGGCAGCTCGTCGCGCCGCAACGACACGATGGCCGATCCACCGGGCAGGAGGGCGTCGTGATGCACCACGAGGTGCCCGTCGGCCGTGCGCCGCACGTCGAGCTCGATCCCCTCGGCGCCCAGCTCGACCGCCAGTTCGAAGGCCTCGACGGTGTTCTCCGGGGCGGCCGCCGAGGCTCCACGATGGGCGATCACGGCGGGCACGGCGGGCATGGCGGGCACGGACGACACCGGATGAGTCTGGCATCACCGGGGGTCGAGCCGACGGCCCACGGCGGCACCGGCCGTTCTCCATCAGGCACCGCGGTCGATCGGTTTTTCCGATGAGGGCAGTGACTTCATCGGATTTCATTGCCAAACAGACGGTGAACGCCTAGCGTGACGCCGTCGTGCCGCCGGACCACAGCGGTGCCCTACTCACCTCCGAGGAGCCACTCCGTGTCGATCCTTGCGTCCAGCCTCGCCCTGGCAGCCACCGACGACGACTGGCGCGATCACGCGCTGTGCCGAGACACCGATCCCGACCTGTTCTTCCCGGTCGGCACCACGGGTCAGGCCCTCGTGCAGATCGACCACGCCAAGCGGGTCTGCGGTGAGTGTTCGGTCACCTCGGCATGTCTCGACTTCGCCCTGGCCACCAACCAGGATTCGGGGATCTGGGGCGGACTCTCCGAAGAGGAACGACGCGTCATCCGACGCCGCCGGGCCGCCGCCCAGCGCGCCGCCGGCTGACTCCGGTCTCCAGACCGGCTCAGCGCTGCTCGTCGACGGCGCCGCCGTTCAGTTCGTGCTCGGCCCGCTCGACGAGGGTGGCCGTGGCCTGCTCACCGAGCGGTCGCAGGGTGTGCACGTCCATCTCCACCTCGCCCGTGACCGGCTGATGGCCGGCGATGTCGCCGAGGAAGACCAACTGGGTGAGATCGACCGTTCCGGCCAGACGGCGCACCGTGTCGGCCACCTCCTCGACGGAGTGCCCCTCGGCCTTGACCCGGATCGTGGCCGAGGCCGACTCCTGTGAGAGGTTGCGGATCTGGGCCATGGCCGTGTTGGGGAAGTGCAGGGTGCTGCGCTCGTCGCGGACCCGTGTGCTGAACAGGCCCACGTGGTCGACCACCGCCCGCACCGGCTCGCTCCACCCCGCGTCGAACTCCACCTCATCACCCACGCCGTAGCGGTCCTCGAAATGCACCAGCAGGCCGGTCAGGTAGTCGTTCACCTTGTGCTGGCCGCCGATGGCCACCGCCGCCCCCAGGAATCCGGCACTCGACAGGAAGAACGCGGCGTTGATGTCGAGCACGTGGAACACCGAGATGATCGCGACGAGCCAGATCACCAGCGAGACCAGGTGGTTGAGCATCCTCGAGGCCGCGTCGATGCGCTGCGAGCGACGCTGCTCGGTCATCTCGAGGGTCTCGCCGCTGATGCGACGTGACCGGGTGCGCCACACCGGGCTGGGACGCACCACGCTGCGGTCGGCCACGTGCCGCACGGTGCGACGGATCACCGCACCGGTGACACGGGTCAGCACGAACGCGCCGAGGACGAACCCGAGCAGGATCAGCGGGGACGAGACGACCCGCGTGTCGACGGGGAGTTCCGCCGCGAAGGAGAGATGCACGGCCCCATCATGCGCCAGCTTCGCGAACATGACAATCAGGTGACGATTCGAACAGGAGTGACTCTCGTCATGCCGTCGTGCTCTCGATCGGGTCGATCTCGGTCGGCACGGTCAGGTCCACCACCGTGCCGTGGGTCGCACCCAGCGTGTCGAGACCGGCCCGGGCGAGGTCGTCGGCCGTGGCCGGGCGCATGGTGATGGTGCCGTTCAACTCGGTCGTGACGAGGGTGCGCACGATCGAGAGACCCAACCCGGTCGCCCCATCGAGCTCGAAGCCGGCTTCGACGCCACGGCCGTCGTCCACCACCTGGATGGTGAGACGGGTCTCGTCGTTGTCGAGGGACACCACCACCCCACCTCCGCCGCTGCCCTCGGGGAACCCGTGGTCGACGGCGTTCTGCAACAGCTCGGTGAGCACCACCGACAGCGGGGTGGCGATGTTGGCCGGCACCCGTCCGCCGTCTCCCCGCACGCTGAAGCGCACCGGGCGATCGGGCGACTGCAGACCCTCCTCGGCCAACCGCAGCAGCGGCCGCACGATCTCGATGAACGTGACGTCGTCGCCGGGCTCACGCGACAGCGACTCGTGCACGAGCGCGATGGTGCGGATCCGACGCACCGACTCCGACACGGCCGCCTTCGCCTCAGGGTTGGTGAGCCGGCGCGCCTGCAGGCGCAGCAGCGACGAGATGGTCTGCAGGTTGTTCTTCACGCGGTGGTGGATCTCGCGGATGGTGGCGTCCTTGCTGAGCAACAGCCGGTCGCGCTTGCGCAGCTCGGTGATGTCGCGCACGAGCAGCACCCCGCCCGACACCTCACCCGGGACAGAACTCGGATCGTTCTCGATGATCGGGACGCACCGGCACAGCAGCGTGACCTCGGTGCCCTGCTCGAACTCCTCGATCACCGGCACCCTGCGCTCGTACGCCTGGCGCACCGGACCATCGTGGAACCCGAGCTCGGCCAGCCGCATGCCGAGCGCGCTCGACTGGATCCCGACCCGGTGCAGCGCCGAGTTCGCGTTCGGTGACACGTACCGGAGGCGGGCATCACCGTCGAGCAGCAGCACACCATCGCCCACCCTCGGCGCGGCGCTCGAGTCGCCCACGCGACTCGGGTACGGGAACGAACCGGCGGCGATCATCGAGGCGAACCGCTCGAAGATCGAGTTGTAGGTGCGCTCGAGCTCCCCCAGCCGTCGACCCGCCTGTTCGATCCACTCCTTCGTGAGCACCGCGATACAGGTGTCGCCGTGCACGACCGGAATGGCGAGCATCCGGGTCTGGTCGGGCAGGTCCTCCACCTGCACCTCGCCCTCCACGATCGTGCCGCTCTCCGACGCCCGCGACAGCATCGGGCGCTCGGTGTCGTTGGCCCATGAACCCACCCAGTCGGTCTGGTAGATCGTCTGGCCCGTGGCGGGCCGGATCTGGCCGGCGGTGAGCCAGCGGCCGTCGTCGGTGGGCAGGTAGAGCAACAGGTCGGAGAAGCAGAAATCAGCCAGCATCCCCCACTCGGTCACGAGTCGGTTGAGATGCGAGATCTGGTCACGTCCGAGTGCGGTGTGCTCGCGGGCGAGTTCGGTGAGCGAGGCCATCGGGACTCGACAGTACCGCCGTGTCCACCGGGTACCGTGGCGCTGTGTCCTCGAGTGGAGAAGTGACCGTCGCCGCCGTGCAGATGTCGATGGGGGATCGGGCCGAGATCAACGTGGCCACCGCCGAGCGTCTCGTGCGTGACGCAGCCGCGCAGGGTGCCCAGGTGGTGCTGATCCCCGAGCTGTTCGAGGGGCCGTATTTCTGCAAGGACCAACTGCCCGAGCACCTCGATCGCGCGCGACCGGTCGACGGCCACCCTGCCGTGGAGCACTTCCGGGCCGTCGCCGCCGAGCTCGACGTGGTGCTCCCGCTCAGCATCTACGAGCGGGCCGGCAACGCCCTGTTCAACACCGTCGCGATCGTCGACGCCGACGGGTCGGTGCTCGGCACGTACCGCAAGAGCCACCTCCCCGATGGGCCCGGCTACACCGAGAAGTACTACTTCAGTCCCGGCGACACCGGCTTCCGCGTCTGGCACACCCGGTACGGCACGATCGGTGTCGGCATCTGCTGGGACCAGTGGTTCCCCGAGACCGCTCGGGCGATGGCGCTCATGGGGGCAGAGATGCTGTTCTACCCCACCGCGATCGGCAGTGAGCCGCCCGATCCGTCGTGGGACTCCAGTGGGCACTGGCAGCGGGTGATGCAGGGTCACGCCGGCGCCAACCTGATGCCCGTGGTGGCGGCCAACCGGTTCGGGCACGAGGTGGGGAGCACCACCGAGATCACGTTCTACGGTTCGTCGTTCATCACCGACGCCACCGGTGCCAAGGTGGCAGAGGCGCCGCGCGACGCCGACGCCGTGCTCACCGCCACGTTCGACCTCGACGCACTCCGCACCCAGCGCACCGCATGGGGACTGTTCCGCGATCGACGTCCCGACCTCTACCACCCGCTGCTCACGCTCGACGGCACGTCGAACCCGCGATGACCGACACGACCGCGACGACCGCCACGACCGCCACGACCGGGCGGATGCCGGCCGAGTTCGCGGCGCACGAGCGCACCGTCATCTGCTGGCCCAGCCGTGACGACCTGTACGGCGAGCTGATGTCCGCGGCGAAGGACGCCCACGCCCTGGTGGCGCGAACCATCGGCCGCTACGAGCCGGTCACGATCATCGCCCGGCCGGGTGCCGACGCCGCCGAGGCGCTCGAGCGGTGCGGTGGATCGGTCGACGTGGTCGAGTTGCCGCTCGACGACTCGTGGTTCCGCGACTCCGGTCCGATCTACGTCACGGGTGCAGGCCGGCGGGTCGCGACCGATTGGATCTTCAACGGCTGGGGCGAGAAGTTCGTGCCGTTCGACGCCGACGCCCAGCTGGCCCGACGCTGGGCCGAGCACGCCGGGCACGAGGTGCGATCCGTGCCGATGGTGCTCGAGGGCGGCTCGATCACGGTCGACGGCGAGGGCACCGTGGTCACCACCGCGCAGTGCCTGCTGCACCCCAACCGCAACCCGGGCCTCAGCCGCAGCGAGATCGAGTCGACGCTGAGCGCAGAGCTCGGGGTGTCGGTGGTGCACTGGCTGCCGTTCGGCCTGTTCGACGACCACGACACCGACGGACACGTCGACAACGTGGCGGCGTTCGCTCGGCCCGGCGTCCTCCTGCTGCAGGGCTGCGACGATGCCGCGCTGCCCGACCACGAGCGCATGTCGGCCAACCGACGCTGGATCGAGGGCGCTCCCGATGCGGCGGGGCGCCCGATCGAGGTGGTCGAGATCCCCGTGTTGCCGTTCACCGAGATCGGCGGCCAGCGTGTGCCCGTCCCGTACCTCAACCTCTACGTGGGCAACGGCTACGTGCTGATCCCGGTGTGCGGTCACGCGGCCGACAGCGAGATGTGCATGCTCATCGGCGAGCAGTTCCCCGACCGCGACATCGTGGCGCTCGACGTGGGAGCCGTGCTCGCGTTCGGCGGCGGCGGCATCCACTGCATCACGCAGCAGATCCCCGTCGTACGATGAGGGTCATGACCGATCTCGCCCGCACCGACCTCGCCCGCACCGACTTCACCGCCTTCGACGAGTCGACCGCCGACGACTGGGCCATCATCACCGAGGGCATCAAGGTCACCCAGAGCCGCGTGGCCGACAACGTGATCGCCCAGATGGAGATGCTCCGCCACGACCACGGCGGCTTCCCGGTCGACCGCCTCGAGCACTCGCTCCAGACCGCCACCCGCGCCCAGCGCGACGGCCGCGACGACGAGTACGTGCTGTGCGCGCTCATCCACGACATCGGCGACAACCTCGCCCCGTACAACCATCCCGACATCGCCGCCGGCATCGTGAAGCCGTTCGTGTCGGAGGCCAACCACTGGATGGTCGCCCACCACGGCATCTTCCAGGGCTACTACTTCTGGCACCACATCGGTCTCGACCGCAACGCCCGCGAGGCGTACCGCGACTCGCCGTACTTCGAGTACACCGAGGAGTTCTGCGCCAAGTACGACCAGGTCGCCTTCGACGCCGACTACCGCAGCGAGCCGCTCGAGCACTTCGTCCCGCTCATCCGCGCCACCTTCGGCTGACACGACCCGGTCAGCGGACCTCGGCGAACAGCGCCTTCAGGTAGGCGCCCTGTTCGAACCCGATGGGGTGATCGATCGCGTGGCCCGTCCGCCGGATCTCACGCAGCCGGGCCCCGGCGTGCGACGCCGCCTCGTGGACGATCTGGAAGAACTCCTCGTCACCCACGCGACTCGAGCACGACGCCTGCACCAGTGAGCCACCACGCCGGATCAGCGGGATCGCCGCCTGCGTGAGCCGGAAATAGGCGCGCCGGGCGGCGGGCACGGCGGCGGCACTCTGGGCGAACGACGGCGGGTCGAGCACGACGAGGTCGTAGGACTCACCCCGCTCGGCCAGCTCGCGCATGACGGCGAACGCGTCGCCCACCGTGGTGTGCGCATGGCACTCGCGTACCGATCGGATGTGACGGTTGTGCTCGAGGTTGCGTCGGGCCGTCTCGAGCGCCGGCTCGCTGACATCGACCAGGTGGACGGCCTCCGCGCCGCCCGCCGCTGCCGACACCGAGAACCCACCGGTGCTGGCGAACACGTCGAGCACCTTCGCGCCGGCGGCCATGCCCCTGACCAGTCCCCGGTTGTCGCGTTGGTCGAGGAAGTGCCCCGTCTTGTGGCCGCGCACGACGTCGGCCTCGAACACGAGACCCCGCTCGCGGAACAGCACGGGTGCGTCGGACGCGGGCCCGTACAGCGTGCGGCCGTCGGTCAGTCCGCCGACCGGCGCCGTCGAGCGCGACAGACGCAGCACGATCCGTGCCGGGTGGACGCGGGCGATCAACGCGTCGAGCACGAGTTCCAGGTGGGGCCACCAGATCGCCGAGTAGAGCTTCACGACCAGGGTGCTGTCGTAGCGGTCGACCACGAGACCACCGAACCCGTCGTTCTCGCCGTGGACCAGGCGGTAGCCGGTGGTGTCGGGATCGGCGTCGAGCGTCGATCGGCGATCGATCGCATCACCCACCCGATGCGACCACCACTCGGCATCGATGGTGGCCGGCGAGCCCTGGTGGAGCACCTTCACCCGCAGCGGTGACTCGGGATCCCAGAGGCCGATCGCCGCGAACTTGCGGTCGGCGTCGAAGATCACGGCCAGGTCGCCGGGCGCGGCATCGTCGTGGTTGACATGGGTGATCGACCCGTCGAACACCCACGGGTTCCCGCCGCGGACCTGGCGGAGGGCGTCGTTGGTGACCCGCACGGCCAGCCGGCGGTCGGATGGCCGCGGCAGCGTTTGGACCTCGTCGATCAGCGTGGTGGCCGTCACGTGTCGCCCGTCCCACGGCGAAGATGGTCGGTGACGGGATGGTCGGTGCGGAGGTGCTCGGCCAGCGCGAGCAGGTCGGCCACGTCGTTGATGTCGCGGTCGAGTGCCGGTGCGGTGAGCACCACCGGGGAGCACTCGGCGAGCTCGGCGTGTCGTTCCGACTCACGGGTGGCCACCACCGCCACGTCGTGGAAGCGGGTGGCGATCTCGGTGAGCACACCCTGCACGACGTCGGTGTCGGCGTCGAGTCGTTCGGCCACCTCGCCCGACAACTCCCCCGCGGCGGCCTTCTCGAGTCGACGGGCACTCGCGGCCGCTGCCGGAGCGGTGAACTCCGGCGGCATCACGCGGTTCGCGATCATCGCACCCAGGTGGAAGTCGCGCCGCGACAACTCGCGGGCGAGGTACATCGCCTCGTGCGTGGGCGCCGCTTCGAGCGTCGACACCACCACGAACGCCGTGCGATGGTCGCCCAGGAGTTGTTCGACCTCCTCGGCGTGGCGCACGAACCCCTTCTCCATCGCCTGGAACAGCACGAAGAACTCGGCCACGTCCTGCAGGAACCGTGAGCCGAGCACGCGGTCGGCCACCTGGTAGAACGGCTTGGATGCCGCGGTGAACAGGCGCGAGCGGTACGGGACCGTGAGCCAGCGCAGCAGCCGCGAGCCGAAGAAGTCCTTCATGCGGCCGGGCGCGTCGAGCACGTCGAGCGCGTTGCGCGACGGCGGGGTGTCGACCACGATCAGATCGAACTCGCCCGAGCCGTGCAGCTCGTGCAGCTGCTCCATCGCCAGGTAGTCGTGACTGTGCACGAACCGGCTGGTGATGTTCTGGTAGAGCGGGTTCGACAGCACGGCGTCGCGCACCTCGGCATCGGGGGCGTGTCGGCGGATGAGCTCGTCCCATCCGGCCTTCGTGTCGAGCATGGCCGCCCAGAGCTCGCCGCGTGGCTCGATGTCGGCGTCGACGAAGGCGTCGTCGGGCACACGCACGGCCGTGTTCCCCAGGGCGCCGATACCCAGCGCGTCGGCCAGGCGGCGGGCCGGGTCGACGGTGATCACGAGCACGCGACCACCCAGGTGGGTCGCGGCCGATGCCGCCAGTGCCGCGGCCACGGTGGTCTTGCCCACACCGCCCGAGCCGGCGACGAGGATCATCTCGCGCGACGCGAGCAGGGCGTCGAGCGCCAGCCCGTGTTCGTCGGCAGCGTCGCGGTACGTCACGTCGCCACGTCCAGCTCCGCGGCGAGGGCTTCGCCCACCAGCTTCACGACCCGACGACCCGACGACCGCGTGAACAGCTCGGGCACGTAGAGCACGTCGGTGGAGGGGTCGAGCCCGGCGCGCAGACGATCGAGGTGCCCTGCGCCCACCCGACGGCGGGCATCGGTGGTGCGTGCTGCATCGACCACGGTCCCCACGGCTCTCCCGGCGGCCGCTTCGAGCAGGTCGTCGACCCGGTCGAGGTGTTCGACCACCTCGGTCTGGCGCCGATCGAACAGCGCGGGCAGCACGCGGTTGGCGACCACGGTGCTGGCGGTGATGCCGGTCTCGGCCTCCAACCGCTCGAGCAGATCGAGCGTCTCGGTGACCGGCATCTCCTCGGGGGTGGTCGTCACGACCACGCCGGTGCGCTCGGGGTCCTGGAGGATGTCGAGCATCCAGCCGGTCTGGTCGCGAACCAGTCCCACCTGCACGAGGTCGCCGATGACCTTGGGTGCGCCGATCTGGGCGACGATGTGTCCACTGGCCTCGGCGTCGACCACCACGAGGTCGTAGTGGCGTTCGCGCACCTCGTAGCAGAGCTTGCCCACCCCGAGGATCTCCTTCACACCGGGTGCGGCGTCGGCGACGAAGTCGAACGTGCGCGCCAGCGGGCCGATGCGACCGAGGAACGGCACCTTCACGAACGTCCGCAGGTACTCGCGGAGCGAGTCCTCGGTGTTCATCGCCATGGCGAACAGGTTCGGTTCGACCTCGCGCGGCTCGAACTCCAGCGTCGTGGCGTCGAACGCGGCGGCGAGCGCGTCCTTGGCGTCCATCTCGCACACGAGTGTGCGCTTGCCGGAGGCCGCGGCGAGATGCGCGATCGACGCCGCGACGGTGGTCTTGCCCACACCACCTTTGCCCGTGACGAACAGCAGGTGCCGGTCGAGGAGGTGGCTCGTCAGGTCAGCCCCCGAAGCCGATGCGACGATCGCCGTCGGGTGCGCCGATCTCGATGTAGGCGATCTTCTCCGACGACACGCCCACCTTGCGACCGCGCTTGTCGGTGAGCCACAGGACCGCCGTCTCGCCGGTGAGCGCGGCCTCCACGAGCGCGGGGATGCCGTCGCGCTGATCGTCAGCGATCTCCACCGTGAGCTCGCGGGGGGCCTGGGTCACTCCGATGCGTACGTCCACGCCAGGCACGGTACCGCCATCTCGAACTGTCTGTGGGGTTCGCCCGGAACCGCCGGATCACCGCGGACAGTTCGCCCGAGATGCCGACCGTGGTCTGGCAGGTCCGCACGAAGTGGTGCTTCGTTCGGGAGCGGTCAGACGGCGGTGGTGCAGAAGGTGTCGCCGAGCGCGAAGCTCGACTCGGTGGTGACACCGAGATCTTCGTGACCGCGGGCGTGCAGCGCCGTGAGCATGCCGCGGACCATGCCGCGGTCGACCGCGCAGATCACGGGGTGCTCGGTGGCGACGTCGCCGAACGGGCAGTGGTTGTTGATGATGCGCAGCCGGTCGTTGTGGGCCTCGGCGTGGGCGGCGAACCCGTGCGCGCTGAGGGCATCGGCCACCGCCTGCATGGCCGACCGCAGCGAGCGCTGCCCGGCCGCGAGCGCGCTGCCCGACAGACCGGCGGCCATGGCACGGCCGTACTCGGCGCCCACCTCTTCGGCCATCTTCTCGGCCTGCTCGGCAGGGAGCTGCGCCAGCGCCCGTCCGAGCAGCGAGAGCACCAGGTCGTCACCACGTACCGGGAAGTCGGCCATCGCCGCCGGCACCGCCGAGTAGCGCTTCGAGGGCCTGCCGGCTCCGGCGCCCTCGGTCCTGGCCGTGCTGACCTCGAGGTACCCGCCGGCGGCGAGCTTGTCGAGGTGGTGACGGGCCACGTTGGGGTGCACGCCGATCTCGGCGGCCACGGCCGCCGTGGTGGCACCATCGCCGCCACCGTGGTCGCGCACATACAGGTAGACCTTGCGGCGCGTCGGATCACCGAAGGCATCGGTGATGGCCGACACCGTGGCGGTGAACGACGCGCTGTTCCCCATGGCCCCAATTCTAATGGACCTCCGGGATTTCCACTGTTCACGTAGTGCAAATTGGTCGAGTCGGGCCAGAATGGGGTCATGGCAGTGACCAACGATCTCGTGGTGGACGCCCTCCGACCGGTCGAGGACCCCGAGCTGCACCGCTCGATCGTCGACCTCGGGATGCTCCGGAACGTCGACATCCGCGACGACGGCACGGTCGGCATCCTCGTGGCGCTCACGATCGCCGGCTGTCCGCTCCGCAGTGAGATCACCCGACGGGTGACCGATGCGGTCGAGACGATCCACGGAGTGGCGGGCGTCGATCTCGAGTTCACCGTGATGACCGATCAGGAACGCGAAGACCTCCGCAAGCACCTCCACGGCGACGCCGGCGCATCGGCCGGTTCGAACCAGGCGCACGGTCACGCCGAAGGGCGTGCCATCCCGTTCGCCGACACCGGCTCGAAGACCCGTCCGCTGTTGATCTCGTCGGGGAAGGGTGGCGTGGGCAAGTCGAGCGTCACCACCAACCTGGCCGTGGCACTCGCCCAGCAGGGGTACTCCGTGGGCGTGGTCGACGCCGACATCTACGGCTACTCGATCCCGCGCATGCTCGGCACCGACCGCGACCCGGTCGTGATCGATCAGATGCTCGTTCCGCCCGAGATGTGGGGCGTGCGCTGCATCTCGATCGGCTACTTCGTCCCCGAGGGCCAAGCCGTGATCTGGCGGGGCCCGATGCTCCACAAGGCACTCGAGCAGTTCCTCACCGATGTCTTCTGGGACGAGCCGGACTTCCTGCTCGTCGACATGCCCCCCGGCACCGGCGACATCGCGCTCAGCCTCAGCCAGTACCTGCCTCGCGGCGAGGTCTACGTCGTCACCACCCCGCAGCCCGCCGCCCAGAAGGTGGCCCGACTGTCGGCTGCGATGGCCGCCAAGGTCAACCTGCCGGTGCGGGGCATCATCGAGAACATGTCGTGGTTCACCGGCGACGACGGCACGCGCTACGAGATCTTCGGCTCCGGTGGCGGCCAGCTGCTGGCCGACGAGCTCGGCGTGCCACTGCTCGGGCAGCTCCCGCTGGTCTCGGCCCTGCGCGAGGGCAGCGACGACGGCCGACCGATCACCGCCATCGACCCCGACAGCGAGGCCGCGCAACTGTTCTCGTCGATCGCCGGCCGCATCGCCACGGAGCTGAAGCCCAAGAAGGTGTTCAGCCCGCAACTCAAGGTCATCTGAGCCACCGGTCCCCCCACCTCGACCCGATGGATCCAGTCCCCAAGTACCGGTTCGAGCGACTGGTCGCCGATGCGATCGACGACCTGCCCGACGAACTCGTTCCCGTGCTCGACAACGTGGTGGTGCAGATCGAGGACCGCAACCCCGACGAGCCCTCGCTGCTCGGCCTGTACGACGGCGTGCCCCACATCGAACGCACCGGCGCCGAGGGGCCCGACATCGTGTCGATCTACCGGCTCGCGCTGTGCGAGATGTGCGACGACCTCGACGATCTCGTCGAGGAGGTCTACGTGACCGTCATCCACGAGATCGCCCACGCGGCGGGCATCGACGACGAGCGTCTCCACGAGCTCGGCTGGGCGTAACGACTACCGTGGGGCCCGTGAGCGACACCCCACCCCCCGGGGGACGGCACCCGGATCCGCCGCCGCCCCCACCGCCGCCGGGCCTGACGGGGTCGCAGCCACCCGGGTACACGGCGTACGACAACGCCCCCACCGTCGGCAAGCTGTCACGGGTGGGCGGTCTGTCGACCGCACTCGTGGTGCTGGTGGGCGTGGTGGGTGTGAGCGCCGTGATCGCGGCCGTGCTCAGCGGTGGCGCACGGGACTCGGCGCGTGACTTCCGCGAGGGGCGCATCACCGAGAACGAGTTCCTCGAGTCGTACCTCGCCGTCGGGATGCTCGGGCTGGTCCAGTTGGTGGCCACACTTGCAGCGTTCGTGCTCACCGTGATCGTGATGTACCGGCTGGCGGCCAACCACCGGGCGCTCGGCCGACGCGGCACCTGGTCACCCGGTTGGGCCATCGGTGGATGGTTCCTCCCGCCGCTCGTGATCTACGTGATCCCCTTCCTCATGTTCCGCGAACTCTGGAAGGCATCCGACCCCGACGCCCCACACGGCACCGACCAGTGGAAACGAGGTCCGGTGAGTGCGCTGGTCCCGCTGTGGTGGGTGCTGTACGGCCTGGTACCGCTGGGGCTCATCGTGATGCAGGGTGCCGGCTCGGTGGGCGGTGGTGGCTTCACCAGCAGCACCGACGCGCTGGCCGAGACCGTCGAGGAGCAGTTCGCGCTCACGCTGGTCGGATCGCTCCTGACGCTCGCCGCAGCGGTCGTGTTCATCGCCATGATCCGCGGGCTGGTGGCCCGCCATCGCCGGCTCACCGGCGAGAGCTGAAGCAGCTCCGGGCACGAACCATGAGCCTGTACATCGTGCGTCATGCCAAAGCCGGCGAGCGGAGGGCCTGGAACGGCGACGACGAGGCGCGTCCGTTGAGCACCAAGGGCCAGAAGCAGGCGAGGAGCGTTTCGGAGCGGCTGGCCAAGCTGAAGGTGTCGGGCCTGCTGGTGTCGAGCCCGTACGTGCGCTGCGTGCAGACGCTCGAACCGCTCGCGGAGATGGTCGGGACCACCGTCGCCACCGACGGGCGCCTGACCGAGGGCGCCTCCTTCGAGGGCACGCTCTCGCTGCTCGACGAGTTGCCCGACCAGTCGGTGCTCTGCAGCCACGGCGACATCATCCCCGAGACCGTGAAGGCGCTGGTTCGTCGCGGCCTCGACGTGCGATCCACCCCCGACTGGCGCAAGGCGTCGGTGTGGGTCATCGAACGCAGCGCGGCCGGCAGGTACACCCGCGCCAGGGTCTGGCCGCCCCCCGGACGCTGACCGGCAGTCAGGGTTCGATCGCTTCGAGGCCGAGCACGAACTCCTCGATCAGACCGCGCATGTCCGCAGGAGGATCGTTCGCCAGGCAGGCCTCGGCCTCGACCGCGGCCGTCTCGGTGTCGCCCTCGAAGTTGGCGGCGATGATCGCGAGGAAGCAGTGCGGATCGGCATAGCCGGGTGCGACCTCGATCGACCGGCGCAGCGACGCCCGAGCCGTCTCGAGCGCCACCGGGCTCAACTCCTCACCGGCACCCTGGGCCATGATCGCGAGCAGCCATCCGTTGTACGCGAGCGCCTCGGCATGGTCGGGGCGCTGCTCCAACACCGCGCCGTAGAGACCCTGGGCACCGACGACATCGCCGGCGAACATCTGTGATCGCGCCTGCACCAGCAAGCCGGGCACATCGCCGCCGGGGATACCGCCGGTGATCTCCTGACCGGGGAAGCGCTGCCCTGACGACTGCGCCACCAGCAGCCCGGTGGCCGCCGCCAGTGCGATCACCACACTGGTCCAACCGAGCAGACGCCACCAGTTGCGGGGTCGCTTCTGGGGCAGCGCAGCACGACCGGCCTCGATCGCACGGAGCACCTCGGCGGCTCGCACCGTGTAGCCGTCGCGCAGCACCTGGTAGTCGTGGTCGTCGACATCGCCGTACCGGTGCTCACGCTCGAGGTCGCGGAGCGAATCGAGCAGGAAGCTCCGCTCCTCTTCCAGCTCGGCCAGACGATCGGGATCCATCGCCGTGCGACGTGTCACCGGCGCTGTCACGGCTCGTGGTCCCGTTCGTGATCGTGGAGCTGTTCGTCCTCGGACGCCAGGGCCGCGTCGACCAGGGAGTAGTCGTCGGCGGTGGCAGCTCGGTCGCCATCGGCCGCAGCACGCCAGCGGCGGAACGCCATCGCCAGACCCGCCACGCCCAGCACCAGCGCAGCAGCAGGGATGGCCCAGGCGAGCGCCTCGATACCGGTGGAACGCGGCACCAGGAGCACCTCCCCGCCGAACCGGTTCGCGATGTCCTCGATGATCTGGTCGTCGGAACGTTCGGCCTCGGCCACCTGGGCGCGGATCTCGGCACGGATGCTCTCGGACGCATTGTTGCGCGACTCGAAGACGCTCTCGCCCTGGCACACCGGGCAGGCCACCCGCCTCGAGACGTCATCCACCCGTTCGCCCGGCGAGCGAGGACCGGTATCGCGTGTCGAGCCCACGGCGAGCAGGCCGACCACGAGGAAGATCAGCAGGATCCACGTGGGCCACCGCTTGATCGACTGCACCTGACGCGCCACCTCAGTTGCCCTCTCGGAACCGCTGGAGCTGTTGGCCGAGGAAGTCGGCGGTCACCTCGGAGATCAGACGCCGCTGCACCACCCCGTTGGGGTCGATGATCCAGGTCTCGGGCACCTGGGCCACGCCGAAGGCCACGGCGAAGCGTCCGTCGTGGTCGTACACGACGGGCCAGTCTCCCCCGCCCTCCTCGGCGAAGAACTGCTCGACCGCGTCGCGGTCGTCGTCCACCACCACCTGGTAGAACTCGGCACCGTCGTTGCCGAGTGCCTCCTGTTGCGCCACGAACTCGATCAGCTCGGGATGCTCACGCTTACAGGGCACGCACCACGATGTGAAGAAGTTGACGACCACCCAGCTGCCCTTGCGGCGCGACAACTCGAACGTGCTGCCGTCGGCCAGCTCCCCGACGGCCTCGGGGGCCGGTCGACCCAGCAGATAGGTGGACGCCTCGCGGTTCTGCGTGGGGTCGGCGTTCGCCAGCACCACGAACAACCCGGCCATCACCACGGCGACCGCGAGCGCGATGAACGGCGCGACCGGCCTGCGCCGTCCACTCCGGTCAGTTGCCTCGCGCGTGTCGACGGCGTCGCTCATCTCTGCTGCTCCGCACCGACGGGCACCGGCGCCGACACCGGATCGGTGGGGCGACGGCGGCGGCCGGGGAACGCGGCCAGCAACGTGCCCAGCATCATCAGTCCACTGCCGATCCAGAGCCACACGATCATCGGCTTGACGAACACCCGCAGCGTGGCGTCGGTGCTGCCCGGGAGCGGACGCACCGTCCCGTCGAGCGTCAGGTAGACGTCCTTGGTGAGGCTGGTGCTGACACTGGGCGTGCCGATGGTCTCACCGCGCTGGAGGTAGGTGGTGATGGCAGGGGCGAACGTACGGCCACCGTCGAGACGGATCTGGGCCGACACCACGCTGGCGCGGTCGTCGAGCGTCTCGGTGATCTCGATCAACTCGAACGTGTGCCCACCCCACGACTGCACCGTGCCCACAGTCACGGGGATGTTGGCCGAGTGCGTGAAGCTGTTGGACGACGCCAGCCCGACCGCGATGAGGATCACGCCGAGGTGCACCACCATCCCGCCGTTGGCACGGCCGACGAGGCCCCGCCAGCCCTGGCGACGGGTGGCCAGCACGAGCTGGCGAATGGCGGCGCCGCCGGCGAACCCGGCGAGCCCGAACGCGAGCAGCGGCGCCCAACCGGTGGCGCCCACGAGCACGGCGAATGCCAGCGCACCCACCCCGGCCCAGGCCGGCCAGAACAGCCGATCGCGCAGCAGCTCGGTGGAGGCCTTGCGCCAGGGCAGCACCGGTGCGATGCCCATGAGGAACAGCAGCATCAGCCCGAGCGGGGTCGACATGCGATCGAAGTAGGGGGCACCCACCACGGTGCGGCGGTCTTCGAGGGCTTCGATCAGCAGCGGGAACAGGGTGCCGAGCAGCACCACGAACGCGAACGCGGTGAACAGCACGTTGTTGGCCAGGAAGGCACCCTCACGCGACACCGGCGAATCGATGGCACCGGGCGATCGCAGTCGGTCGCCGCGCCACCCGATCAGTATCAGCGAGCCGATCACCACGACGGCGAAGAAACCGAGGAGGTACCCCTCGATGTCGCCGGCCGAGAACGCGTGGACGCTGTTGATGATGCCCGATCGCGTGATGAACGTGCCCAGGATCGTGAGTGCGAACGTGGCGATCAGCAGGCTGATGTTCCAGACGCGCAGCATGCCGCGCCGCTCCTGTACGAGTACGGAGTGGATGTACGCCGTGCCGGTGAGCCACGGCAGCAGGCTGGCGTTCTCGACGGGGTCCCAGCCCCAGACACCGCCCCAGCCGAGCACCTCGTAGGCCCACCAGCCACCGAGGATGATGCCGATGGTGAGGAACGCCCAGGAGAACAGCGCCCAGCGGCGGGTCTCCATCAGCCATCCCTCGCCCACACGACCGGTGATGAGCGCGGCGATGGCGAACGCGAACGGCACCGTGAAACCGATGTACCCGAGGTACAGCAGCGGCGGGTGGAAGATCACCAGGATGTGGTTCTGCAACAGTGGGTTCGGTCCCGGGCCGTCGAAGCCGAGCCCCACGGGCGGACCAGCGGCGAAGGGCGACGCCGGGCCGAACGACACGAACGCGAAGAACGCCGAGACCACGAACATGATCACGAGCGCCCAACCCACGAGCGGATCGTCGGTGCGGGCGCGGAACCGCCACGCGACCGCCGCGGTGAAGCCGGCCAGGACCAGCACCCACAGCAGCAGCGACCCCTCGAGCGCGCTCCACATGGCCGCCACGTTGTAGAGCGCCGGGGTGGCCGACGAGCCCACCTGCTGCACGTACGCGAGTGAATAATCGCGGGTGATGAGCGCCCGCTGCATCATGATCACCGACAGCACGGCGCCCGCCAACGCCAGCCAGGCGTAACGCGGCGCGTGCTGCAGGGTGCGCGTGGCGCGGGCCCGGATCGAGAACGCCGTGGCGAACGCACCGAACGTGGTGGCCGAGAGCATGAGCAGCAACCCGGCGTTGCCGAGTGCGCTGTTCAGACTGGCCGCGAGCACGCTTCCGCCCGGCGTCACGCCGCTCCCGCGTCGCAGCCCTCGAACTCGGCCTCGTCGATACGCTCGGAGTTCACGGCCACGTACTCCTCGGAGTGCTTCACCTCGACGCGGTCACCCACGAACGTGGGCCCGTCGAGCACCCCGTGCACCACCACGGGGATGCATTCTTTGAAGATGCCGCCCGGCTCGCCGTCGTACCGCACTGACTGGGTGGCTCCGTTGAAGCTCACCGTGAACGAGGTGACACCGCGCTCGTTGAGCACCGATCCCTCGTCGACCGTGCCCTGGATGCGCAGCCGACGGTCGGTGTCGCATCCAGCCCGTTCGCCCACCTCGTCGACGTTGCAGTAGTAGTCGACGGCCGAGGTGAGGAACTGCACGACGATCACCCCGCCGGCCACGACCACCAGGGCGAGCACGAGCATCGGGAGCGCTCGACGTCGAGTGCGACGGGGCGCGGGCGGGGCGGGGCGGGGGGTGAGGTCGGTCATGTCCAGTACTGCTCCTCGGGGGGCACCTGCTGGGCGAGTTTGCGACCACGACGTATCGTGGTCCAGGCGAAGATGGCGATGGCAGCGAACGTGATCGCGTAGCTGCCGATGATGAATCCTGCGTCGTCCACGTCAGTTCTCTCCCTCGGCACGGCGCGCGGCCAGGGCGGCCTCGAGTCCGTGATCGTCGAGTGCATCCTCGAGCGCCATCACCCTGGTGCGGTGCAGCATCAGCCACACGTAGATGAGCGCGAACGCCACGACGCCCACGAACAGACTGAACAGCATCAGGCCGTCCATCTTGACCTGGCCGTCGGTGCGCAGCACGGTGGCCTCCTGGTGGAGACTCCGCCACAGGCGCACGCTCCAGTGCACGAGCGGGATCAGGAGCACGGCCAGCATGCCGATCACCGCGCTCCGGCGGGCGCGCTGGTGGTGACTGCCCCCGAGGCGGCGCACGGCGAGGTAGCCGATGTAGGTCACGAACAGCAGGGCCGTGGTGGTGAGACGAGCGTCCCACTGCCAGAACACGCCCCACGTGAGCCGGCCCCACAGTGCGCCCACCACGAGCGTGAGCGCCACGAACAACACGCCGATCTCGGCACTGGCACCCGCGGCGCGGTCGAAACCGAGCGCGTGGTTCTTCGTGAACATGTAGAGGCCCGAGCAGATCGCGGTCACCACGAACGCCACGTACGCCACCCAGATCGTCGGCACGTGCACGTAGAGGATGCGGACCGATTCCTCCTGGTCGCGATCGGCGGGCGAGAACCCGAGACCGAAGGCCACCAACCAGGCGACGGCCACGAGCGCGAGGATCCCGAGCACCCGGGTGGCGGTCGTGCCGGTTCCGGGCCGTCGGGAACGGTCGGGACCGGTCGTGGCGCCGGGAGGGGTCTGCGTCTCGGTCATGGTGCTCGTTCCGGTCTGGGGTCGTTCACTCGTCGATCAGAGGCCCGAAGGCCAAGGTGCCGCCGACACCGAACGCGACGGCGAAGACGGTGAGCAGGCCCACCCAGGGCCAGCCCTCCGACACCACCGCCCCGGCGGTACCGAGGGCCGATTCGACCGCTCGAGTTGCTCCGATCAGGACGGGCGCCACCACCGGGAGCACGAGTAACGGGAGCAGTGTCTCCCGTCCTCGGAACCCGGCGGCGAGGCCTCCGTACAATGTACCGACCACAGCGAGCCCACAGGTAGCGGTGATGAGGGTGGTGACCAAGAGCACGCCGCCCTCGAGACGGATCTCGGCGCCGTAGAGCACCACGGCCGTGCCGAGCAGGATCACCTCGAGCACCGCCAGCTGCACGGCCAGCGCCAGGGCCTTGCCGAGGAAGAGCGCGGCGGGGTCGACGCCGGCCACTCGGAGGGCATCGAGGCCGCCGTCGTCGGTCTCGATCGCATAAGCGCGCTGCACCAGTACGAGCATGCTGAACAGCGTGGCCAGCCACACGAGACCGGGCGCCACCCGCTGCAGCACCACGTCGGCGTCGAGCGCGAACGCGAACATGACCATCGTGACCGCGGCGAACGGCACGATCTGGTTGGTGACGACCCGGCTGCGCCGCTCGATGCGGAGATCCTTGCCGGCCACGAGCAACGCCACGCGCCACACCCTCACGTCGGGTCACCCTCGTGCGGCTGACCGGCCTCGGTCGCCCGGCCGGCCACGACGTCGATGGTGCGGGTGGCAAGCGCCCCGGTGCGCTCGAGCTCGTGGCTGGCGACCAGCACGGTGGCGCCGGCCGACGCCGCCTGGTGCAGTGTCTCGTCGAGCTCATCGCGACCGATCGCATCGAGGCCGGCATGGGGCTCGTCGAGCAACCACACCTCGGCTCGTCGCGCCACCAGGCAGGCGAGCGCGGTGCGGCGCTTCTGCCCCGCCGACAGGCGCCGTACGGGCACGTCGGCGAGTCGGCCCGACAGATCGAGGCGCTCGAGGGCACCGTCGACCTCGTCGGACGACGCGCCCACGGTGGCGCCCCAGAAACGGACGTTCTCGGTCACGCTGAGATCGGCGTACAGCCCGTTGGAGTGACCGAGCAGCCCGACCCGGGTGCGCACGGCGTCACGCTCGGCCACGAGATCGAGGCCGAGCACCCGGCCGCGGCCGCGCACGACCGGCACGAGTCCGGCGCAGAGTCGCAGCACGGTGGTCTTGCCCGCGCCGTTGGGGCCACGCAGCAGCACGATCTCGCCGCGCTCGACCCGTAACGACAGCCCGGCGAGCGCCGGGAACGAGCCGAGCACGGCCACCACGTCGACCAGATCGATCACCGGCTCGACCAGCTCGATCACCGGGTCGGTCACGGGGCTCGACGCTATCGGCCGGCCCGACCACAGGCTCGGAACCGTGCCCGATAGCGTCTCGGGCGTGGCGGACACGAGCATCGACCCGGCGATCGAGACGGAGGGTGCCCCGCCCTCCGACACCACCTCGCCCGAACCACATGTGCGGTGGATCACCCGGCGGCGACTCGCCAAATGGGACCGGCCGCGCGGTCCGCACGACTGGCGATGGTTCGTCGGCACCACCGGGCGCATCCTGATCGCCACCGGCCTGTTGATGTTCGGATTCGTGGCCTACCAGCTGTGGGGCACGGGACTCGAGACCGCTCGAGCCCAGCGTGCCCTCACCACCGAGTTCGACGCGCTGCTCGAGGTCACCCCCGAACCGGCTCCACCCCCCGTCACCGCACCACCCGAACCCGAGCCCGAACCCGACGACGGGATCGATGACGCCGAACCCGCACCGGAACCCGAACCGGAACCGGAACCCGAACCCGAACCCGAGCCGCAGGTGCCCGAACCCGTCGTGCTCCGCGGGGCGCCGGTCGCCCGCATCGAGATGCCCACCATCGGTGTGGAGGAGATCGTCGTGTCGGGCGTGGCGCCCAACGACCTGCAGAAGGGGCCCGGCCACTTCCCCAGCACACCGCTGCCGGGTCAACTCGGCAACTCCTCGATCGCCGGGCACCGCACCACCTACGGACAGCCGTTCCGCGACGTCGATCGACTCGAGCCGGGTGACGAGATCATCATGACCACGGTGCAGGGCACGTTCGTGTACCGGGTGACGGGCACCCAGATCGTGTCACCGCAGGACTCCCACGTCGTGACCACCACCGACCCCGACGTGGCCGAGCTCACGCTCGTGTCGTGTCACCCGGTCCTCTCGGCGGCACAGCGCATCATCATCTCCGCCGATCTCGACCTCGATCAGTCGACACCGCTGCCCGCCACCGTGACGAGCGATCCCGACGACGAAGTCCTCGACGAGCTGCCGACCGAAGATCTCGATGCGGCGCCCGAACCGGAGCCGGCACCCGAGGCGGAACCGGTCCCCGACGCAGCACCGACCCCCGAACCCGAGCCGTCGCCCGAACCGGTCGACGAGACCGTCGACGAGACCGTCGACGAGACCGGCGACGACGAGACCGTTGACGAGGTCACGGTTGCCGACGTGGACGACGAGCTCGACGACGCCTTCGGTCGTGGCTGGTTCCACGACCAGGACGCCTTCGGCCAGATCGGTCTCTGGGGCGCAGCCCTCGCGCTCATCTCGATCCTGGCCTACGGGCTCAGCCGGGTCACTCGACGCGACCTGGTCGGGTTCACGCTCGGCGTCGCCCCCTTCGCGGTGGCTGCGTTCTTCTTCTTCCAGAACGTCAACCGGCTGCTCCCGCCGGGCCTCTGATCAGCGACGGACGT
>REDU01000146.1 GCA_007693335.1 Ilumatobacter sp.
TGGCGTCGATCTTGCCGCGGCTGTAGTCGTCGATGTCGAGACCCTGCACGATCGAGTACTGACCGTTCGCGCAGGTCACCGGGAAGCTCGAGATGATGCCCTCGGGCACGCCGTAACTGCCGTCGCTCGGGATCGCCATCGACACCCAGTCGCCGTCGGGTGTGCCGAGGGTCCAGTCACGGATGTGGTCGATGGCGGCGCTGGCGGCCGATGCGGCCGACGAGGCGCCACGCGCCTCGATGACGGCGGCACCGCGCTTGGCGACCGACGGGATGTACGTGCCGTCGACCCAGTCGTGGTCACCCACGGCCTCGGCGGCGCTCTGTCCGTTCACCTCGCAGTGGAACAGGTCGGGGTACTGCGTGGTCGAGTGGTTGCCCCAGATCGTCATCTTGCGGATGTCGGTCACGGGCACACCCAGACGCTGGGCGAGCTGGCTCTTGGCGCGGTTGTGATCGAGGCGGGTCATCGCCGTGAAACGACCCGGATCGAGTTCGGCGGCGTTCGACATGGCGATGAGCGCGTTGGTGTTGGCCGGGTTGCCGACCACGAGCACCTTGATGTCCTTCTTCGCCGACCGCGACAGTGCCTCACCCTGGGGCTTGAAGATGCCGCCGTTGGCGCTCAGCAGGTCGCTGCGCTCCATCCCGGCCTTGCGGGGCATGGCGCCCACCAGCAGGGCCACGTCGGCGTCGCCGAACGCCACGTCGGCGTCGTCGGTGCAGACGATCTCGCTCAGCAGCGGGAACGCGCAGTCGTCGAGCTCCATCTTCACTCCCTCGAGTGCTCCCAACGCCGGGGTGATCTCGAGCAGCTGCAGCGAGACGGGGGTGTCGGGGCCGAGCATGGCGCCCGACGCGATGCGGAACAGGAGCGAGTAGCCGATCTGGCCGGCGGCCCCGGTGACGGCGACACGTACTGGTGTCGTGGTGGCTGGTGAGGTCATGCGCCGAGCGTAGGCCGTGGGGGTGCCGCGGGGCACGTCCGCTACGAGGGCGAGAGGCCGAGCACGTCGAAGACCTGCTGCGCGTAGAACCGCACCCCGTCGGGTCGCAGATGGATGCCATCGTTCGCGAAGCAGTCGCCCGGACACTGGTTGCTGAGCTGCTCCCAGTCGATCACGATCACGTTGTTCCGGTAGTTCGGTCCCGACTGGGCGAGCGACCGGAGGAGTTCGTTGTTGCCGGCCGTCCACGAGCGGTTGGCACGAATGGTCAGCACGAGCACGAACTCCACGTCAGAGAGCGTGTTCATGAACTCGTTGAGCGCGTTCTCGGCCACCGGGCCGTTCGTGCCGAGGTGCACGATCACCGCGTCGCCGAACAGATCGCGCTCCTGCAGTTGCTGCATCGTCGGGATCATGTTGACGAGCTGTCGGCTCTCCTCGGCGTCGACCACCACGCCGGCACTCTGGAGGCGGGGCGCTGCGCCCAACATGACCGAGTCGCCCACGCCGAGGTAGCGGATCGGTTCGGGCGGCAACGTGGTCGTGGTGGTCGTGGTGGTCGTGGTGGTCGTGGTCGCCACGGGCTCGTCGTCACCGTTCGGCTCGAGAGGGTCAGCGGGCAGGGTGCCGTTCGGGGAGGTGGCAGGTGGCGGCGTGACGGCATCGTCACCCGCAGCCGCGGCACCGTCGTCGTCGCCCGAGCCACCCCCCAGCAGACCCTCGAGATCGGTGGTTGCCTCGCGACCCTGCTCGCTCGCCAGGGTGATCTCGTTCTGTTGGAGCGGCGCCGTGGCGAGGCTCACCGAGCTGAACAGCGCGAGCGCGATCACGACCGAGGCGCTGCCCAGCACGACCTGTCGTGGCAACGGATCGCGCGATCGACGCACACCGTCCCACCAGACCTTCAGCTGACCGGTGCGGATCGGTGTCTCGACGAACCGGTACGACGCCTCGGTGATGATGACGGTGGCCACCATCGCCACGGCGAACTGGTTGAACGTGAGCGGGTTGCCGGCCACCTGACGGATCATCTGGTAGATCGGCCAGTGGTACAGGTACAGCCCGTACGAGCGGGTACCCACCCACAAGAACACGGGGTTACCGAGCACCTTGCCCGTGTAGGCGCCCTGGTGGGTGACGGCGGCGATGAGCAGCAGCGTGAACAGGGCGGCCACGAGGAAACCGCCACGGAACAACAGTGGATCGGCGCCGTCAGGGGTGATGAAGTTCACGTACCACGTCATGGCCGCCAGACCGGCGATGCCGACCACGGCGAGCAGGTCGACCATCGGACCCTTCGAACGCATCGGGCTGCGCATGATGGCCGCCGGCCGCCACAGCAGGGCGAACGCCGCGCCGAGCAGCAACCCGCTCGAGCGGGTGATGGTCGACAGGTACAGCGAGTCGGCCTTGGAGATGCACCGCTCGCCGATGGTCCAGAACGCCTCGGGCGTCTCGGCGCACGAGGCGATGCGGCCCGGGTGGAACGCCACCGCCACGAACACCGTCACGAGCACGGCGGCGAGCACGAGCCATTTGGCAGCAGAGACCACCCGGCGGGGCCCGCGTCGGAGCAGTACCGCCATCACGAGCGGCCACACCAGATAGAACTGTTCCTCGACCGCCAGGCTCCAGAGGTGGCGGAGCGGAGCGAAGTCGCCGGCCGCGCTGTACCCGGCGCCCACCCAGATCTGGTACCAGTTGATGCTGTAGAAGAGGCTGGCCACCACGTCGCCGCGGAGCTGACCGAGCGCGTCGGAACGGAACAGCGCCGTGTAGGTGATGACGATGAACAGCATCACGAACAGCGCGGGCAGCAGCCGTTTCGCGCGACGGATCCAGAAGTGCTTGAGATCGACCCTCCCGTTGCGCTCGCGCTCGGCCACCAGGAGCAGCGTGATGAGGTAGCCACTGATGACGAAGAAGACCTCGACGCCCAGGAACCCGCCGGGGAGCCACGCCACGTTGGCGTGGTAGATCATCACGGCCACCACCGCGAGCGCGCGCATGCCGTCGAGCCCCGGGAGGTACGGCACGCGGCTGATCTGTGACGGCCGTGAACGTGCGGTGCCGACGGGGGCCGATCGGAGGGTGTCCCGCAGAACGGGGCCGGTGGCCATCGACGTCAAGTATCCCTCAGGTGGTACCAGTCCCGAGGTTCGCCCCACGGCCGGGCTCGGCCCCAGAGTTGGCCAGGTCGAGGTTCGCGTACACCTCGCGCGTCGCGGTGCTCCGGTTCAGCGTGTAGAAGTGCAACCCAGGGGCTCCGGCGTCGAGCAGTGCCGCTGACAGTTCGGTGGCGATCTCGACCCCGATGAGACGGGTGTGCTCGGGGTCGTCGCCGGCCGACGCGAGCCGGTCGAGCACGCTCGCGGGCACCGCTGCTCCACTCATCTCGGCCATCCGACTGACCTGCGCGACGTTGGTGATCGGCATGATGCCGGGGACCACCGGCTTGGTGACACCCAGATCGGCGAGTTCGTTCACCAACCGCACGTACGGCTCGAGCTCGAAGAAGAACTGGGTGATGGCGAAGTCGGCCACCGCCATCTTGGCCGCGAGCGTGCGGCGGTCGGTGGCCCGGTCGGGCGAGCGCGGGTGCAGCTCGGGGTGGGCCGCCACCCCCACGGAGAAGTCGCCCGCCTCGCGCACGTGATCGACCAGCTCGCTCGCGTACTGGTAGTCGCTGGGCCTGGCGTCGGCAGGGTCCTTCGGCGGGTCGCCCCCGAGCGCCAGGATGTTCTGGACGCCCGCGGCGCGGTAGTTCTCGAGGATCTCGTCGACCTCCGACCGCGTGTGCCCCTGACACGTCAGATGGGCCATCGGGGCGATCGAGGTCTCCTGCCGCACCCAGGTCACCACCTGATGGGTGCGCTCGCGAGTGGAGCCGCCTGCGCCGTAGGTGACGCTGACGAAACTCGGGTCGAGCGGTGCGAGCTCGGCGATGGTCCGACCCAACGACATCTGAGCGCTGTCGGTCTTCGGTGGGAAGAACTCGAACGAGACCGTGCGGCCGGCGGCGAGGAGGTCGGAGATGCGAGCCATGGCGCCTCGAAGGCTATCGGGGCGCCATGGCGACGTCCGGTTCAACTCTTGGGTCGGGTGTTGACCTCGATGCGGAAGAACACGACCGCCAGCTCGAGCAGCACCCGGGCGTAGATGATGCCGAGCAGCCAGTAGATCGGGGCGAGGATCAACAAGAAGATGCCACCGTCGCCCGCGCTCGCCGCACCTGCGATCAGCATGAACACGGCGACCAGCGAGATGACGATGATCGCCAGGATGAAGAGCACCTTGATCAGACTGGGCGTCACGAAGCGGGTGAACGACATGTCGAACAGGCGACTGAAGAAGCCGCCCTCACCGCTGTCGGATCCCGGCACGGGCGACGCCGATGGCACGGCCGACGGGGTCGGGGGGCTGGCTGGTGGTTGCGATGCCGGGGTCGTCGGCGTGGGAGTGGTCGGGGCCGCACCGGGCCGCTGCTCCGGTGGGTACCACTTCCCGTCACTGGCCTGCCACCAGCCGGGACCCTGCGAGGAATCGGCGCCGCTCATGTCGTGCTCCTTGTGATTCGTGTGTCGTCGGACACTCGAACCTAGTGGGAGTGACTCAGTGCCGGAAGTGACGCTCCCCGGTGAAGACCATGGCGAGCCCGTGCTCGTCGGCCGCCGCGATCACCTCGTCGTCACGCACGCTGCCGCCCGGCTGGATCACGGCGGCCACGCCGGCGGCGGCGGTGGCGTCGAGTCCGTCGCGGAACGGGAAGAACGCATCGCTGGCGCACACGCCGCCGTGGGCTCGTCCCGCTGACCGCTCGGCGGCCAGACGGGCCGAGTCGAGACGGTTCTGCTGGCCGGCGCCGATGCCGAACGCCTGTGCATCCTTCGCGTACACGATCGCGTTGCTGCTGACCGCCGCGCAGACCTGCCAGGCGAACACGAGATCGTCCCACTGCGCGTCGGTGGGTTGCAGGTCGGTGACCACCCGCCAGTCGGTGCGATCGATCGACACCGGGTCGGGTTGCTGCACCAACAGCCCGCCGTCGATGGGGCGGACGTCGAACGGAACCGGCCCCGGCGCCCGTGCCGTGATCACCCGGAGGTTCTTCTTGGCCGTGAGCACCTCGAGCGCACCGGGTTCGTACCCCGGCGCCACGACCACCTCGGTGAAGACCGGCGCGAGCTCCTCGGCCATCGCCACCGTCACCGGCGCGTTGACCGCCACGATGCCGCCGAACGCGCTCACGGGATCGCATGCGTTCGCCTTGGCATAGGCGTCGTGCACGGCATCGGCACCCGACCCGAGCGCCACGCCGCACGGGTTGGCGTGCTTCACGATCACGCAGGCAGTCGTGTCGAACCGGTGCACGAGGCGCCAGGCCGCCTCGGTGTCGTACAGGTTGAGATAGCTGAGACCCTTGCCGCCGTGCTGCTCCATCGAGTCCCACCAACCCGTGGCGCCCACCGATCGGTAGCGGGCCCCCTGCTGGTGCGGGTTCTCGCCGTAGCGCAGATCCTGGGCCCGTTCGAGTGCGAGGTGCAGCGTTCGCGGCAATGGCTCGGGCTCGACGTCCGACGCGTCGAACCACGACACGATGGCCGCGTCGTACGCGGCGGTGTGGGCGAAGGCGTCGCGGGCGAGACGGCGACGAGTGCCGTCGCTGAGCACCCCCTCGTTGCGGAGCTCGTCGGCCACGGCGTCGTAGTCGGCCGGGTCGACCACCACACCCACGTGGGCGTGGTTCTTGGCCGCTGCCCGCACCATGGTCGGACCGCCCACGTCGATCAGCTCGATGCCGGGGTCGCTGGTGAACGGGTACAGGTTGATCACGGCCAGCGCGATCGGCTCGATGCCGTACTGCTCGAGGTCGGCCACGTGCGACGGGTCGGTGGGATCGGCGAGGAGCCCACCGTGCACCTTCGGGTGCAGCGTGACGACTCGGTGCCCGAGGATGGCGGGGAACCCGGTCAGCTCGGCCACGTCGGTCACCGGGATCCCGGCGTCGAGCACCTGTCTGGCCGTCCCGCCACTCGACAGCAACGACCATCCGAGGCCGTGGAGCGAACGGGCGAGGTCGACGATGCCGGTCTTGTCGTACACGGAGAGCAGGGCGGTGGGCACCCTCCGACGGTACCCGAGCACGGATACACGCGTGGGCCTCGCAGGTCCGACTACGGTGCAATGGCGACATGTCCGTGTGAACACGGGCACAGACGACGAACGAACCATCCGGAGGGAACCCAGTGGACGTCAGCAACTTCAAGACACACGATTGGCTGAAGGTCGGCGGTGGTGCCGTCTTCCTGATCGCCGGCTTCCTGCCTTGGCTGCAGATCAGCGGGTTCGGCTTCAGCGTCAGCGCCAACGCCTTCGACTTCTTCTTCACGGGCACGGTCCCATGGCTGATCTTCGTGGCCATCGGCGTGCTGACCTTCCTCTCAGCCGCCAAGATCTTCTCGCTGCCCGAGACGATGCCGGTGCCCACGATCTTCCTCGGTGCAGCGGCACTCGGCACTTTGCTGGTGATCATCCGCTTCTTCGACACCGAGGGCGGCCTCGACCGCGGCATCGGGCTCTTCTTGGCCCTGATCGCCGCCATCGTCGTCACCGCCGGTGCCTACATGGCGTTCACCGAGTCGGGCGGGAACCTGGCCGAACTCGGCAAGAACCTCCAGAGCAAGACCAGCAGCGGCGCCAAGAGCGACGACGCCCCGCCGCCCCCGCCGCCGGCCGAGGAGCAGCCGCCCCCGCCGCCGCCCGCCAACTGACGACCCCCGCTCGACCGGGACGCGACGAGGCCCGCCCCCACCGGGGGCGGGCCTCGTGCGTTGTCGGATCAGGACCGGTCGGTCAGAGACCCTTGACGATGTCGGCCATCAGCTCGCCGGCCTCGGTGGGGTTGAGGCCCACCTTCACGCCGGCGGCGGCCAGGGCGTCCATCTTGCCCTGGGCGGTGCCCTTGCCGCCCGACACGATGGCTCCGGCGTGGCCCATCTTCTTGCCGGCGGGAGCCGTGACGCCGGCGATGTAGGCGCTCATCGGCTTGGTGACGTTGGCGGCGATGTACTCCGCCGCCTCCTCCTCGGCCGAACCACCGATCTCACCGATCAGCATGATGGCGTGGGTCTCGGGATCGGCCTCGAACTCGCTGAGGCAGTCGATGAAGTTCGTGCCGGGCACGGGATCGCCGCCGATGCCGACGCACGTCGACACGCCGATGCCCTGCTGCTTCAACTCGTACAGCGCCTGGTACGTGAGCGTGCCGGAGCGGCTCACGATGCCCACGTTCGGACCGTCGGCCGACGGCAGGTGCGCGATCTCACCGGCGGTGATGCCGATGTTGCACTTGCCGGGGCTGATGATGCCGGGGCAGTTCGGGCCGAGCAGGCGGGTGTTCGGGTGGTCGCGCACGAGCGTGTTGTACACACGGGCCTCGTCCTGGGCGGGGATGCCCTCGGTGATGCACACCACGATCTCGATGCCGGCCTCGGCGGCCTCGAGGATCGCAGCGGGCGCGAACTTCGGCGGCACCACCACGAACGAGGCGGTGGCGCCGGTGGCGGCCACGGCATCGGCCACCGAGTCGAAGATCGGGATGCCCTCGACGTCCTGACCGCTCTTTCCGGGGGTGACGCCACCCACGATCTGGGTGCCGTACGCCTTGTTGCGCAGACCGTGATACTTGCCCTGGCCCCCGGTGAGACCCTGCACGATCACCTTGGTGGTCTCGTCGACGAAGATCGCCATGTCAGTTCCCCTTCCCGGCGAGCGCAACGGCTTCGCGAGCGGCTTCGAGCATCGTGGGCTTCGAGATCAACTTGTCGGCGGCGATGCCGGCGTCGAGGATGATCTGACGACCCTCCTCGGCGTTGGTGCCGTCGAGGCGGATCACGATCGGTGCCCGCAGGTCGACCCGACCCATCGCCTCGACGATGCCCTTGGCGACCTCTTCGCCGCGTGTGATCCCACCGAAGATGTTGATCAGGATGCTCTTGACGTTCTCGTCGTGGTTGATCACGTCGAGGGCGGCAGCCATCACGTCGGCGTTGGCGCCACCACCGATGTCGAGGAAGTTGGCAGCCGAGCCGCCCACCTGGTTCACGACATCGAGCGTGCTCATCGCGAGTCCGGCACCGTTGGCGATGATGCCGACGTCGCCGTCGAGACCGATGTACTGCAGGCCCTTCGACTTGGCGAGCTGCTCGCGCTCGTCGAGCACCTCGGTGAGCGAGTACTCGTCCCACTCGGGATGACGGAACGCGGCGTTCCAGTCGAGGGTCACCTTCGCGTCGAGCGCGTGCACCTCACCGGTGGGCTTCAGGATCAGCGGGTTGATCTCCGCGAGGTCACAGTCGCCCTCGGTGAAACAGCGGTACAGCTTCACGAGGATGTCGGCGGTGCCGTCGAGCGCCCGCTCGGGGATCTTCGCGTCGACCGCCGCCTGGCGGGCGGTCGCGAGGTCGAGGCCGTCGACGGGGTCGATGTGGAGCTTCACGATGGCGTCGGGATTCTCCTCGGCCACGGTCTCGATCTCCACGCCGCCCTCGGCCGACAACATCAGCAGGTGTTTCTTGGCGGCCCGGTCGAGGGTGAAGCTGGCGTAGTACTCCTCCTCGATGTCGGAGGCCGTCTCGATCCACAGGCGCTCGACCACATGGCCCTTGATGTCCATCCCGAGGATGTTGGTGGCGTGGGTGCGCGCCTCGTCGACGTTGTCGGCGAGCTTGATGCCACCGGCCTTGCCGCGGCCACCCACCTGCACCTGCGCCTTCACCACCACCGGGTAGTCGATGCGCTCGGCCACCGCCACGGCGTCGTCCACCGTGAGGGCGACATCGCCCGGGCTCACCGGGATGTCGTAGCGGGCGAAGTACTGCTTGCCCTGGTATTCGAACAGGTCCACTGGTTCGTCAATCCTCTCTCGAGTCGAGCTCTTCTTCCAGCCACTGGCTGATCTGTTTGAGCGACGAGCCGGGGCCGAACACCATCGCGACCCCCTGCTCCTTCAGCTGCCGGGCGTCGGCATCGGGGATGACACCACCGCCGAACACCATCACATCGGCGACGTCGCGGTTGCGCAGTTCCTCCATCACCCGGGGGAACAACGTGAGGTGCGCACCCGACAAAAGCGACAGCCCGACCGCGTCGGCGTCCTCTTGGAGCACGGTCTCGGCGATCTGCTCGGGCGACTGGTGCAACCCGGTGTAGATGACCTCGAAACCGTGGTCGCGAAGGGCGCGGGTGATCGTCTTCGCCCCACGATCGTGCCCGTCGAGGCCGGGCTTGGCCACCACTACTCGATACGGACGCTTCACGAGCACGTGACCCTACGCCGTGGCGATACCTGCGGACCAACTGCGGACCAACTGCGGCCCACCCCGGCCCAACTGCGGCCCACCCCGGCCGCAACTGACTCTGTGTCGCACCGGGCCGGGTTTCGCGGCGCCGGGCGACTCTGTGTCGATCTCGGCCGGGTTGGCGCCACACTGTCGGGGTGGCGCCGCGCCGATTGACCTCACCGTTCGCCCGAGCCGTGGTACCCGTGCTGGGTGGGCTCGTCGTGATCGCCCTCCTCGGGGCGTTCACGTGGGCGATGGCCGCGTTCATCTCCGGCGGCGACGCCACCGAGACCAGCGAGCGCCTGGCGCCACGCACGATCGAGCTCGGGCGGGTCGAGAACCGTGCGGCCGACATCGCCGAGAACGGCCCGCTGCTCTTCCCCGGCCTGAACACCACGGTGGGCGAACGATCGATCGTGCTCGATCACCAAGGCGCTGATCCGGCCGACGGGTGGGTCGTCTACTACGCCCACCCGGCCGATCGGCCGATGTCGTGCGCGATCGAGCAGGTGGTCGGTACCGACCGCTTCGTCGACTGCGAGGGTCGCGACCTCCACGTGACCGATCTCGCCCCGCCCGACGACGACGTTCGACCCGTCGTGTTCGATCGTGAGCGTCTCGAGCTCGACCTCAGCGGGATCACCACGCCCGGTCTCGCAACCAACTGAGCGTCGTGACCATCGACGAGATGTCACGATCGCACCGGCTGGGCTGGTGGCTCTTCGTCGTGTCGGCCGTGTTGTTCGCCGTGTCGGGGGTGCGGGCGGGCGACTGGCTCGTCGTGACGGCGAGCGTGGTGTTCGGTGCGGCGTGCGTCGTGTTCCTGACCGCCTCGTCGCGCTCGTCGCGTTGAGAACGACCGATCAGCCTCCGGCGGCCACCTCGATCGCGCCGACGAGGCGGTCGGCGAAGGCCTCGGTGTGCATGTCGAGGTGGTTGCGCTTGATGAGCAGGCCGCCGATCACCTCGGCCCCGGTCGCGCCCACCGAGTGGGTCAGCTTGTCGAGGCTCTTGCCGGCGTCGAGCGCGTAGGTGAGGAACACGGCTGCCTTCTTCCCCTGCATGGCCGGCAGGTTGGAGATGGCATTGGCCGCCCACGGTGCCTGGCCCACGACGAACAGGCCATGGGTCCAGGTGCCGACGAGCACGATGTCGGCCGCCTGGATCGAGGCATGGTCAGGGCGACCGACCCTCGACATGCCCGTGATCGACCACCCCTCCTGCTCGAGGTTGGAACCGATCTTCTCCGCGGCCTTCCAGGTGTTCCCGGTGAGACTCTCGACCAACAGTGCTGCCTTCATCACCCCGAATTCAAGCAGGTCGGCCCGGCGGGCGGAAGCCTTCTGCCGTTCGCCGATGAACAAGACTTCTTTCGCAACAACCCTTGCGAAAGATTCCTTGTTCAGGATATGTTGTGCACATGGCTCACCCGCCCGCACCCGCACCCACACCAGCGGGGACGACCACCCCGACATCCCCGATCAGCGACCCCCAGCGCATTCGTGCCCTGGCGCACCCGCTCCGCATCGAGCTGCTCGACGTGCTCGCCGACGAGGAGGCCACCGCGACCCGCTGCGCCGAGCTGACGGGCGAGAGCGTGGCCAGCTGCTCGTTCCATCTCCGCACGCTCGCGAAGTACGGATTCATCGAGCCGGCCGAGCAGCGGGGCCGGGAGAAGCCCTGGCGGGTGCTCGAACGCAGCCGTCGCATCACCCCCGACTGGGACGACCCCGCATCGGTCCGGGCCGCGCAGGAGTTCGCCTCGCTCGACCTCGAGCAGGAGTCGTCCCGGCTCCTCGGCTGGATCCGTCGGGCCGGTGACCTCCCCCACGACTGGGTCGAGGCCACCACGATGACCTCGGCCACCCTCTGGCTGACGCGCGACGAGCTCCACGAGCTCAGCCGGGCCATCAGCGCACTGACCGAGCCCTTCCGCGACCGACGTGAGCACCCCGACACCCGTCCCGAGGGCGCGCGCCGAGCCCACCTCTTCGCCGCCACCACCGTCGACGTCGACCCGCCGACCGACCGACCCCGCGATCAGACCACCGGAGACCAGTGATGATCAACGACCCCGACCTGCAACGGCAGCTCATCCGTGAGCACCACGAGGAACTGCGCCGCATCGCCGGCCGCACCCGTCTCCGCCGCGACACCCGCCGGCAGCGGCGCAACGGCACGACTGCCCTCTGATCGGCGATCGGCCCCTCGGTGATCAGACCTTCTTGAGCGGGGCCCAGGCCAGCGCGAGGTGCTTGGTGCCGACGCCGGCGAAGTTGATCGTGGCCTCGGCCTTCTCTCCCGTCCCGGAGATGTCGATGATGACACCCTCGCCGAACGCCGGGTGCACCACGTCGTCGCCGATGCGTAGGCCGAGCTCCTGGGAGTTCGAGGGTTCGGGGGCGTTCCGCCGGCCGGCGGCCAGCGCCGCGTCGACCACCCGGTCGCGGTGGGCATCGCCGTCGCGACCACGCGAGCCGTCGCCGGCGGCACTCCCCCGGCGACGGTACGGCGGCGGATCGTCGAACGACCGCTCGTCGCGCGACCGGTAGCTCTGACGACCGTACGACGACCGGCCCGACGTGTTGCCGGTCGACTCGATCAGCTCGACGGGGATCTCGTCGAAGAAGCGCGACGGCGGGTTGTACTGGGTGCTGCCGAACAGCATGCGGCTCCAGGCGTGCGACAGGTACAGCCGGCGCATCGCCCGGGTGATCCCCACGTATGCGAGCCGGCGCTCCTCCTCCATCTCGCTGGGCTCGGTGAGCGCACGACTGTGGGGGAAGATGCCCTCCTCGACCCCCACGATGAACACCACCGGGAACTCGAGCCCCTTGGCCGAGTGGAGCGTCATCAGCACGACCTGATCGTCCACCTCGCCCTCGGGAAGCTCGTCGGTGTCGGCCACCAGCGCGACCTGCTCGAGGAACTCGTCGAGCACGGTGAACTCGCGGGCCGAACCGACCAGCTCGCCGAGGTTCTCGATGCGACCATGGGCCTCGACGGTGTCGGTGGCCTCGAGCTCACCGAGGTATCCCGATTCCTCGATGGCGGCCTGCAACAGGTCGCCAGGGGTGAACCTGCCCTCGCCACCGACCTCGGTCAGCATCTCGCCGAGCCGGTCGAGCAGGTCGACGAACGAGGCGATACCGCGCACCGCCGGCCCGGTCACGCCCGCGTCGTCGGCACGCCGGAGCGCGTCGACGAAGGCGATGCCCTCGGCCGCCGCGAACTCGTCGAGTCGGGCGATGCTGGCGTCGCCCACGCCGCGCTTCGGCACGTTGAGCACCCGCTTGACGCTCACCTCGTCGACCGGGTTCACCACGGCGCGGAGGTACGCCATCGCGTCCTTGATCTCACGGCGGTCGTAGAAGCGGGTTCCGCCGATCACCTTGTACGGCACGCCCATCCGCATGAAGGCCTCTTCGACGATGCGACTCTGGGCGTTGGTGCGATAGAGCACTGCCATCTCTCGCCAGTTCATCGCGTCGTCGCGATGGAGCTGCTGCGCGGTGCCGGCCACCCAGGTGGCCTCGTCGCCCTCCTCCTCGGCGTGGTAGCGCACGATGCGGTCGCCCGGGCCGGTGTCGGTCCACAACGACTTCGGCTTGCGCTCGAGGTTGTTGGAGATCACGGCGTTGGCGGCATCGAGGATCGTCTGCGTGCTGCGGTAGTTCTGATCGAGCACGATCGTGGTGACCTCGGGGAATGCCTCCTCGAACTGCATGATGTTGCGGAAGTCGGCACCCCGGAACTTGTAGACGCTGTTGTGGACCAGCATGCTCTCGGCGATGTACGTGTGCGTCGTCTCGACCTCGAGGTCGTACACCGGGCCGTCGTACGGCTCACGATCGATCCCATCGACGGTCGCAGGTCGCCAGCCTTCGCCATCGGCGACGATCACCTCCATGCCCGGACGCACGTGGGAGAGCGGCATGAGGTCGTAGATGACCCCTTCGTGCGAGAGCCGGCGACGGATGTCCAGACCACCGGCGGTCGCCACCCGCTTCGCGTCGGACAGGGCCGCTCGATAGTCCTTCCAGACCGTCTCGTACCGGGAGTGCTGCACCCGGTGGTAGCCCACGATGGCCCGTCGATCGGAGAACATCGTGAGGTTGAGCGACGATCGGCGGGCACCGTTCTGCGGGCGATGGTGCGGGAACTCGCGATCGAGCTCGAGGTCGTCGAACAACACCTTCGCCCGGGTCTCGGTGTCGATCGTCGAGTACAACCGCCGGAGCCAGGAGTCGTCCATCGCCAACGCTCGTCCGGTCGAGTGGAAGCACGCAGTCGGGAGGCCGTACTCAGCGCTGAACCGAGCCTCGTGGAACGATGCCTCGGCCAGCGAGTCACACATGCGCAGGATCCACGCAGCATCGGCGTGCTCCTGGTTGCAGCGCACGACGAGACCGTGCTGCACCACTCCGGACGACGGTCGCGCGGCCACCGTACGACCCACCCGCCAACCACGATCGGCGCGGTACATCAGGTAGACGAGGTAGCGGTCCTTCAGCGGGACGAGCCGCGCTGGAACGAGGTGGCCGGGCGTACCGCTCAGGGACCGACCACCGACGTCGAGCGACACCAGGTACCCGGAGTAGTGGCCCTCGTGAACGTGCGAGACGACACCCGGTTGATGGTGCGCGTGCCCACCGCTCCCTGGGACCGTCGTTCCGATCGTGACGGTCTCCACGGGCCGAGGACCCTCGGTGGTGGCGACCATCGTGCCGACCGGCAGGCACTGATCCGTGTCGCCCACCACGCACACGTTCTGGTGGCCACCGGCGAGGAGGAGCACGAGTTCGTTCTGGGCCTGGTTGGTGTCCTGGTACTCGTCGACCAGCACGTGCTCGAAGCGCTGGCGGTAGTGGTCGAGCACGTCTGGATGCTGCTGGAAGAGACGCACCACGTTCGCGAGCAGATCGTCGAAGTCCATGGCGCCGGCCTTGAGCAGGCGCTGCTGGTACTCGGCGTACACGTCGGCGTGCTTGCGGTCGAAGATGTTCTCGGCGTTCGTGGCCGCAGTGGTGGGATCGACGAGCTCGTTCTTCCACAGCGAGATGCGGGCGTGTACACCACGTGGGGGGAAGCGCTTGGCGTCGAGGCCGAGGTCGCGGATCACGTACCCGGTGAGGCGCACGGCGTCGGCCTGGTCGTAGATCGAGAACTGGCGCGGGTACCCGAGCCGGTCGCCGTCGGCACGCAGGATCCGCACGCACGCCGAGTGGAACGTCGACACCCACATCGTGCGCACCACCGGACCGACGAGGTGGCCCACGCGCTCGCGCATCTCGGCGGCAGCCTTGTTCGTGAACGTGATCGCGAGGATCTTCGAGGGGTGCACCCCCTCGTGCACGAGGTGGGCGATGCGATGGGTGAGCACCCGGGTCTTTCCCGAGCCGGCGCCGGCCACCACGAGCAGCGGGCCCTCGCGGTGCACCACGGCGTCGAGCTGGTCGGGGTTCAACCCATCGGTGAAGGGGTTCGCGTCGCCGGGGGACCCACCCCCATCGAACGAGCCGGTGTCGGCGAACAGGTCGGGGGGCGATGAGTCGGCCATGCCCGGCCCATCCTAGAGAGGGGGTGCAGCACCCCTGCGGGGCTCGATCCCGGCCATCTCGGTCATCCGTCGGTGTCGAGGGCGATGATGTAGGCCTGGTGGGGTGCGACACTGCCCGCCACCACGTCGTCGTACGCGGCGCCCACGGCTTCGGGGCCACGGTGAACGACCACCTCGAGCCATCCGGCCGCCGAGTCGACGAACTGGTCCCATGCGCCATCGACCCGCTCGGCGAATCCGGTCGCACCCCAGTCGGTCACCCGCTGACGGATCCGGTCAGGGGCGAAGAACAGCGTCGGTGCCGGTCCGGGCAACTCGACGCCGAACTCCACCTGCTCCCAGTGGGTCGCACCCACCTGACAGCTGTGGCGGAGCGACGCGCCGAAGTGGCCGTGGACCTCGCGGAGCACCGCAGCATCGCCACCCATGTCGACCAGCACGGTGGGCACCGACGGATCGAGCGAGGCCACGTCGCCATAGGTCACGGTGCGGTCGTAGTAGCCCACGTCGGCAACGAACCCGGCGTTGCGCTCCGACGTGAGCCCGACCACCTCGACGCCGCCGCGCCCGGCCAGCACCGCAGCCAGCGCGAGCGCGGTCTTGCTCGACGCGCTCGCGATCACGACCGACATCGCATCGAAGCTCCCCTCCTCGGCCAAGAAGTCGTCGATCAGGAACGAGGTGGTGAACAACGGCCGGAGCACCGCGTGCAGGTGTTCGGTGCCCTCGTCCATGGGGTCGGGCATCCGGGCGTACTGGTTGTAGACGGGCGGGAGAAGCTGGCGATGAGCGGCGCCGTCGGTGAACGACCTCGGCGCGATCCGATCCGGTTCGACCACCAGATGCGTCGACATCGGGAAGTAGCCGTAGACACGTTCGCCCTCGGCCACGCCGTCGACCATCGAGGCCTCGACATCGGCGAAGCCCCACACCGGGATCCGACCCCACGCGGGATCGGCGGCGGGGAAGAACTTCCAGTACCCCATGGCATCGCCGAACGCGCCGTACGTGATGTTGTTGGCGGTGAGCGCGGCATGGTCGAGGTGCAACAGCACCTGCCCCGGGCCGATCGACGGGCGTTCACCGGTGAGCGTCCGGTGCTCGCGCAGATCGGAGCGACGTACCTCGAAGTCCACGTGTGGAGCTGCCATGGGTGGACCGTATCCCGTGGGCCGATCCGGCGGGCCCGTCGGCTCGTCTCAGCCCGAGTGCTGCGACTCGGCCAGCTCCAGCCAGCGCTCCTCGACCAGATCGAGTGCCGCCTGCACCTCGGCGAGCTCGACTCCGATGCGGCTGATCTCGTCGCGGTCGGTGGTGGACGAGAGCTGCTCGGACAGCGCGTCGCGTCGACGCTCGAGCTTGGCCATCTCCTGTTCGGTGTCGCGGATCCGACGACCGATGGTGGACGGGCTCGGACCGGATGGCGGGCGCTTCTGGGTGGTCGACACCGACCCGTTCGGACCCTTCGAGCCCTTCGAGCCGCTCGAGCCGCTCGGTCGTTCCGTGGGCGGCGCGGCACGACGCTGGCTCGTCGAGGCGCTGCGGCTCGCCAGCCACCCCGTCACCCCACCCGGTACGCGCCGCATCTGCCCACCGTCGGCGATCTCGAGCACGTGGTCGACGGTGCGGTCGAGGAACGCCCGGTCATGACTCGCGAGTACGAGTGCCCCGGGCCATCCGTCGAAGAACTCCTCGAGCGCGCGGAGCGTGTCGAGGTCGAGATCGTTGGTGGGCTCGTCGAGTACCAGCAGGTTCGGTTTGGCGGCCAGCACCATCACCAGATGGAGACGTCGACGCTCGCCTCCCGAGAGCATCCTCACCGGCGCGTACTGCGCCGTGGTGTCGAACCAGAAGCGCTCGAGCAGTGCCGAGTCGGTGTGGTCGGGCTGGCGGAGTGGCCCGGCCACGATCTCGCGCACGGTCAGCTCACCGGTGGGGGCTCCCTGGCGGATCGTGGCCGCCGGAGGTACGTCGGTCACGAGGGTGGCCGAGTGCTGGTCGGCGTACCCGGTCACCACCGTGCGACCGCGCCGCACCACGCCGGCGGACGGCTCCGCTCGACCGGCGATGATGTCGAGCAGGGTCGACTTGCCCGAGCCATTGGGACCCACCACCCCGAGCCGGGCGCCGGGCTCGATGAGCAGATCGACGCCGTCGAGCACCACATGGTCGCCGTAGCGCTTGGTCACGCCCTCCAGCTCGACCACCTGGTTGCCGAGACGGGTCGACCCCACCCCGAGTCGGAGATCGTGATCACGCAGGTCGGCCGGCCCCGGGCCACCGCTCACGATCTCCGATGCGGTGCGAAGGCGCGCCTTGGGCTTGGTGGAGCGAGCGGGTGCTCCTCGGTTCAGCCAGGCGAGCTCGTGGCGGGCGAGGATCTTCCGGGTGGCCTCGGCGGCGGCGTCGCGCTCGGCACGATCGGCGCGTGCCGAGAGGTAGGTGGCATACGCGCTCGAGCCGGCAGCAGCGGTGTGCACGTACCCGCGCCCGCGGTCGATCTCGACCACCTTCCCCGACCCCTTCGAGGTGGTGAGCCGGTCGAGCACGTGGCGATCGTGGGTGACGAGCACGAGCGCCGCCGGCGTCGCGAGCAGACGCTGCTCGAGCCACTCGATGGCCTCGAGGTCGAGGTGGTTGGTGGGTTCGTCCACCACGATCAGGTCGTGCTCGCCGACCAGCACCTTCGCGAGCGCCACCCGCTTGGCCTGGCCACCAGAGAGTTCGTCGGTGCGACGCTCGAGCAGCGGCTGCACGCCCAGCGAGGTGGCCACGGCAGCCACCTCCCACGAGTCACCCAGGAACTCCGCCACGGTGCCGTCGGGCAGCACCGGGTCCTGATCGAGCCGAGCGATCCTGACGCCCCGGCCGAAGCGGACCACACCCGAGTCGGGCTCCAGATCTCCGGTGAGGAGGCGCAGCAGGGTGGTCTTGCCCGAACCGTTCACGCCCACCACGGCCACCCGGTCGCCACGGGTGATCGTGACCGAGAGGTCCTCGAAGAGCACCTTGTCGGGCTGGGCGATACCCACCCGTGCGGCGTCCACGCAGATCATGTCCACCAACGCTACGGGGACCCCGCGATTCTCACCGCGCCGATGTCAACGAGCGCACCCTCGACCCCACGTCAGTTCGTGGAGGGTTCGGTTCGTGGAGGTGTCAGCGGACGATGGCGACGGGGGCGTGGGCGTGAGCGGCCACCTCGAGGCTGGTGGAGCCGAGGATGAGACCCAGGAAGCCGCCACGGCCGCGCGAGCCGAGCACCACCAGGTCGGCCTCGTTCGACGCCTCGACCAGTGCGAAGCCGGCGGTGCCGCGCTCGGCCACGGCTCGCACCGACACACCCTCGGGCGGCGGACCCGCCAGCTCCATCACGTGCTCGACCACGGCGATGGCCTCGGCGTCCATCTTCTCCATGTCGGCCCCCGCTCCGGCGTACAGTCCGGCTGCGACACCCGGAGCGAACCAGGCGTGGATCACCGCGATCTCCTCCACGCCGCGCAGGCCGTAGGCGAAGCGGAGTGCTCGAACCGACGCGTTCTCGCCCTCCTCCACGCGGTGGTCGTCCACACCCACCGCCACGAGACGGGGAGCACCCGAGTACATGCCGCGGATGACGACCACCGGCCGCTCGGTGTGGTGCATCACGTAGTTGGCGGTCGAACCGAGGATGACCGACGCCTTGCCCGTACCCCGGTGTCCCACGACCACCATGTCGGCCGGCCCGTCGACGATGCCCGGATGATCGGCGTCGCCCTCGGCCACCGCGACGAGCGAACGCCCCGGATGCCCTTGCGCGAGGTGGGCCACCACACGGCCGTCGGACAGATCGCCCACGACACGATCGAGGAACGACGATGCACCCTGCTCGATCTCGCCCGGGTCGATGGCGATGGCCATCTCGTAGCCGGCCACCAGTGGGATGTCCCACGCGTGCACCGCCACGATCTGATCGTCGGGGCCGGCCTGCATCCGCGCCCAGTCGAGCGCCTCGCGCGACTCCTCCGACGCATCGACCCCCACCACGATCTTGCTCATCTCACGACCTCCTCGTCGGTGGGGCCGTCCGTGCCGCACCCCGCACCCTCATGGTGCCCCGCCGACGACGGAACGGAACAGGGTCGAAGTGCCCCTCAGCCAGGTCCGTGCGGCATCAGCCGACCAGGAGAGGGGCGATCACGCGAGGGCGGTGATGCGGACCGGGAGCTTGCGCGGACCGCGGATCTGACCGTTGCTCCACGTGACGGGACCGTCGAGGGCGAACGCCGGGAAGCGCCCGATGAACTCCTCGACCGCGACCCGCAGCTCGAGGCGGGCCAGGTTCGAGCCGAGGCACCGGTGGATGCCGAGCCCGAACGCCGCATGACGGTTCTCGGCGCGGTCGAGGTGCACCTCGCTGGCGTCGTCGAAGAACTCGGGGTCGCGGTTGGCCGCCGGGAACGGCAGGAGCACCCACTGGTTCTCCTTCATCGGGCAGCCGTGGAAGTCGTTGTCCTTGGCGACCAGACGGGCCATCGTGACCGGTGCGTACGCCCGGAGGAACTCCTCGATGGCGAACGTCATCAACTCCGGCTCCTTCACGAGCCGCTCGAGATCGTCGGGGTGGGTGGCGAGGTGCCACAGCGACGAACCGATCGCGCTCCAGGTCGTGTCGATACCGGCGATGAGCAGCAGCACGATCGAGCCGCGCACATGCTCGTGGCTGAGCTTGTTCCCGTCGATCTCGACGTTCATGAGATACGTCGTCAGATCGTCGCGCGGGTTGGCGCGATGCTCCTCGATCTGGATGTCGAGGTAGGCGTCGAGCGGCCCGATGGCCGCCTCGCGCTCCTCCGGATCGACGTTGACGTTCTCGACGATGTCGTGCACGAAGCCACGGAAGATCTCGTCGTCGGTGGTCGGGAAGCCGAGCATCCGCGCGATCACGTTGACGGGGATGTTCTGGGCGTACTGCACCGCGGCGTCGATGATGGACTCGCCGGGGGTGATGTCGCCCATGTCGTCGAGCAGGCCCCGGCAGAGCGTGCGGATCTCGGGCTCCCACGGATCGATCTGCTTGGGCGCGAACGGCGGCAGGAGGAGCTTGCGGGCGATCTGGTGGAAGGGCGGATCGCTCGTGATCGGCGGTGCCGGGCCGATGGGCGCCTCGGCGATGGGGCGGGCGGTGCTGACGATCACGCCCCGGCTGGTGAAGTTCTCGGTGTCGTAGGCGACCTCACGGACGTACTCGTGGGTGAGAGGCGCCCACAGGCCGCCGTAGCGCTCGGAGCTGGCGACCGGGCAGCCGTTCTCGCGCAGGTCGTCCCAGATCTGGTGGGCGTTGGGGTTGTACTCGGGGTCGACGTGGTCGAAGTCGGTGGCCCAGTCGGTGACGGGACCGTAGATGCTGGTCATGGGGACTCACCTTCGATGGTGATGGCGTACTCGGGGCAGTTCGCGACGGCGAGACGGGCCTTGTCCTCGAGCTCGGCGGGGATGTCACCCTCGACCAGCAGGACCGCGGTGCCGTAGTCGTCGACGTCGAAGAGTTCGGGCGCCAGGGCGTAGCAACGGTTGTGACCTTGGCACTTCTCCGTATCCAGCTGTACTCGCATCCCCTGACTGTACGCCGTCATGATGGCGGCGTGACGACGCGGACCACTTCCCTCACCGTCCTGCTCCCACCCTCGGAGGGCAAAGCACCCGACGGCGTCGACCCTGGGTGGTCACCCGACCGCGGAACGTTCGGGGAGGCGTTGGCCGAGCGGCGCGACGAGGTGGTCGATGCGCTGGCGGCGGCAGGGGGCGGAAACCAGAAGTTGCTCGGCGTGGGCGGCGCGCACCTCGAGCGGGCGATGCAGTCGAACCGCGTCCTGCTCGGCGCGCCGACACTGCCGGCGTGGCGCCGCTACACCGGCGTCGTGTGGGACCACCTCGACCCGGCCACGCTCACCGCCGCCCAGCGGCGTTCGATCGTGGTCGTCTCGGGTCTGCACGGCCTGGCGCGCGCCGACGACCCGGTGCCCGACTACCGACTCAAGATGGGTGCGTCACTCCCCCCGATGGGGAAGCTGTCGACGTGGTGGCGACCGGTGCTCGGTCCGGCGCTGGCATCGGTCACCCGTCGCCGCACCGTGGTCGACCTGCTCCCCCAGGAGCACCGTGCCGCGTTCACCGAAGACGATCGCGAGCAGTTCGTGGTGATCGAACTCGTGGAGCGCTCCGGTGCCCCCGGCGGCCATGCCGCGAAGGCGGCCAAGGGCCGCCTCGCCCGCCACCTGCTGACCAGCGGGCTCCCACTCGACCAGGCGCTCGCGACGTGGACCGACGAGCGCTTCAGCGCCGTCGGTACGTGAGCGGCTCGACCGAGCCCCGAAACCCGGCCCAGAACGACACAGAGTCGGTGGA
>REDU01000038.1 GCA_007693335.1 Ilumatobacter sp.
ACCTCGGGGATCGAGATCTCCGGGTGGGCGTGGTCGACGTAGTAGCGCGCGCCGTTGGTGAGCACGGCGTTCACGAGCGTGGTCTCGATCTCGGGAGCGAACACGTCGTCGAGGGAGAACCCACGGGCGTCGTTGGCGGGCTGCTCGTCCTCGAAGTCCCATCCCACCCGAGCTTCGGGCTTGCGGGTGGTGGCCGCGATGTAGGCGTTGATGAGGATGGACGAGGCCGAGACGGGATTGTTCTCGGCACCGCGCACCACGATGCCGTACTCGGTCTCGATCCCGCAGACCTTGGGCAACGCCATACTCGCACCCTACCCACACCGGCAGCCGCTGTCGGGTTCAGCTGGTGGTCGGGCGACGACGTGCCCGTGCGGGTGCAGCGGGCCGCTGGTGGCGTGTCGTGGGAGAAATTTCCGTGGTCGGTGTTGCCGATCGAACATGTGTTCGATATCATGTGCTCATGGATGCGGGGGCACTCCACCAAGCGATCGACGATCTGGCCGCACAGGACGTGTCGTCACTGTGCGATGACGAGGTCCACGAGCTCGTGATGGGACTCGCCCGGGCCAGGTGCCGGGTCGACGGTGTGATGATGGCCGCGCTCGACGTGTGGGATGCCCGCAGGATCTGGTCCGACGACGGGTCGAAGAGCCCGAGCGCCCGCTTGGCCCGTGAGGCCAACTGGTCGAAGTCGGCGGCATCGATCGCGATCCGGCGGGCCCGGGCGCTGCGCCGGCTGCCGGCCACGGCGGCCGCAGTCACCAACGGCGAGATGGGCGCCGAGTTCGTCGATCTGGTCGACCACGCCTCGACCGTCGATCTCACCGTGCCGTTCTCGGAGTGCGAGCCGGCCATCGTCAAGGGGTGCATCACCTCGGGCTACGCCGAGTCGAGGGATGCCATCAACCGCTGGGTCGACGCTGCGGACCCCGACAACGCGGACGAGCGCGCCAAGAAGCGGTTCGAACGTCGGGGGCTCACCGCCGCCGGCACCATCGACGGGCTCGTGCACCTCAACGGCCTTCTCGACGCGATGGGCGGCCAGGAGCTGCTCGCCGAACTCCAGCGCATCGAGTCCCAGCTCTACGACGACGATCGCGCCGACGACCGAGCCGACCACCAGGTCCGCACCGCCCAACAGCGCCGTGCCGACGCCTTGGTCGAGATGGCCCGCCGGTCGGCGGCGCTCGACACCGCCGAGACGGCGGCCGGCACGCCTGCTCGCGTCGTGCTCACGGTCGTGCTGGGTCTCAACGAGTTCGAGCGTCTCTGCGAACTGGCAGACGGAACGCCACTCGCCCCGGGCGAGCTGGTGCCGCTCCTCCACCGCGCCGATGTCGAGCGGATCGTGTTCGGCTCCCCCGACCGAGTGCTGTCGATCTCGCACCGCCGCTCCTTCCCCGCGGCGGTGCGTCGGGCGATCCAGATCCGCGACCGGCGCTGCACCCACCCGTCGGGCTGCGACGACCCTGCCTCCTGGTGCGATGTCGACCACATCCACGAGCACTCCTGCGGCGGCGAGACGTCCGAGGCGAACGGCCGGCTGCTCTGTCGCACCCACAATCGCAACCACACTCTCCGCAACCGGGCCCCCGCCGCTGATGCACCGCGGACCACGCGACCACCCCGGGGCTGGGTCCCCCGCACGCCCAACCTCCAGCCCACCGGCCACACCGGCGGCGACCGCAGCTCGGGCGACGGCAGCTCGGGTGACGGTGACGGTGACGGCCCGGCGGCCGACTGAGCGACACTGTCGGCGTGGCTGCCACCGACGACCAGACCTTCCACGACGACATCGAGGGGTACTGCAGTCGGCTGAGCACGCGTCCCGGGCAGCATCTCGGTCTGCACGTGTCGACGCGCCATCCTCGCTACCACGTGAGCGTCGAGCGGTGGGGCGCCACCCGCGAGCTGCTGTGGAGTGCCCACGACCTGCCCGGCACGTTCACCCCGCCGCCCGCCGACGCCGACTCACAGGGCTGCGGCTGGCCGGTGTCGCTCTCGATCCCCGTTGCAGAGCACTGGCGGTCGGGCTTCCACCTGGTGACGCTCACCGCCCCGGATGCACCGGCGGGTCGCGATGTCGCCCACGCCGGCTTCGTGGTCCGAGGCGGTCCAGTCACCGAGGACCGCGCCCGGGCGCTGCTGGTGCTCGACACCAACACCTGGCACGCGTACAACACGTGGGGCGGTCGCAGCCTCTACACCGGCGGCCACCAGGTGTCGTTCGCCCGCCCGTTCGGTCGCGGGATCCTCTGTCGACCCCCGATCGACGATGGCGACGATCGCGACGATCGCAAGGCACGACCGACCCGCTGGGGTGAGGAGCCCGATGCCGACGGGGCGATCTTCCAGTCCTACCGCACCGAGCACGCGTACCCGTCAGCGATCGGCTCCACCGGATGGTTCACCCACGGCCGTCGGTTCGTCGAATGGGCCGAGGCCGCCGGCCACGAGTTCGACTACGCGGTCTCGAGCGATCTCGAGCTGGACCCGGGTGCACTCGACGGCTACGACCTCGTGATCAGCGTGGGCCACGACGAGTACTGGTCGGCCGGCCAGCGCGCCGCCGTCGAGACACACGTCCGACGGGGCGGGAACCTCGCGAGCTTCTCGGGCAACACCATGTTCTGGCAGGTCCGGTTGGAGGCGACGGAGGCCGGCACCGCGATGGTGTGCCACAAGTACGCAGCGCACCGCGACGACCCCGTGCTCACCGGCGACCATCCGGAGGCGATGACGGGCATGTGGGCCGACCCGATCGTGGGGCGACCGGAGTGGTCGGTGCTGGGTGCCGGCTCGGCGTTCGGGCTGTACCACCGGTTCGGACGGGCCACGCCCCGCGGGGTGGGTGGGTTCGTGGTGTACCGCCACGACCACTGGATGCTCGCCGGTACCGGGCTCACCTACGGCGACGTGCTGGGTTCAGCGCACGGTGTGGTGGGTTACGAGACGGTGGGGTGCCCGATCACCTTCGACGAGTACCAACTCCCGGTGGCGGCACCCGACCTCGCGCCGGGCGGGGGCCTCCCCGACCAGATCGAGATCATCGCGTTCACGCCGTCGAGCAATCTCGCCGTGGGCGACTACCCGGCGTCGATCGCCGCACTCAGCGATCAGGGCGACATGGAGTTCATCGCCGAACGACTCCACGGCGGCACCGGTGCGGCCGAGCTGGCGAAGGTGCGGTACGGCAACGCCGTGATGCTCACCTGCCGTCCGTACGGGCCCGACGGTGGCGAGGTCGTCACCGTCGGTACCACCGACTGGGTGTTCGGTCTGGCCGACGATCCGGCGGTCGCCCGGGTCACCGCCAACGTGCTCGATCATCATCTACGCGTTCCTACCGATGCGCAGGATCGGTCACATCCGTAGCTTCGTGATGGGGGCTGCATCCCGCAGCCGAGAAGGGGATGACGACATGACCGTGTACATGGTCGACAGGGATCTTCCGGGCGTGACGCTCGATGCGTTGGGCGCGGCGCAGGCCAAAGCGATCGCGACCGCCGAGGAGTACCAACGCAACGGACGAGACGTGCGGTACATCCGGAGCACGTTCGTGCCCGGCGAATCCCACTGCATGTGCCTGTTCGAAGCGGCCAGCGCGAAGGACGTGACCGACCTCAACGACGAGGCCGGCATCCCCTATACGAGGGTGACCGAGGCGCTCGACCTCACGCCCTGACGATCGGCCCACAACGCCAGCTGGGTACGCGACGTGAGCCCCAGCTTGGTGAAGATGTGCGACAGGTGGCTGTGCACGGTGCGTTCGGAGATGAACAGCTGCTCGGCGATCTCGCGGTTGGTGAGGCCAGCGGCGACCAGACCAGCCACCTGCTCCTCGCGTGTCGACAGGGCGTTCGACGACGCACCGAGATCGGCGAGATTGGCTCGGGCCATCGCCTCGCCGTCTGCGTCGCCCAACTTCACGAAGCGGGCGATCGCCTGCTCGTAGAGCGTGACCGTCTCGGTGGTCGCACCCTGGCTGGCCCACCACCCGGCGAGGTTGTTCAGCACGGCAGCCTCGCCGTGCAGATCACCCACTGCGCTGAAGTGCTCGAGCGCGGCGCGACCGAGTTCGATGGCGTGGTCCACGTCACCGCCAGCGTCCGCGAGCAGTGCGAGGTTGTTCAAGCACAGTGCGGCCCCGCGGCGGTCGTCGAGTTGGTCGAACAGTTGACGAGCGCCGTCGAAGAAGCGGGCCGACCGCGATCGGTCACCGAGATCGTGCGCCACGTTGCCGAGGTTCGCCAGCACGCTGGCCGCCTCGTGACGAGCACCGATCGAACGGAAGGTCTGGAGGCTCTCGAGCAGATGGCGGAACGCATCGCCGGGACGGCGTGCCGATGACGCCACCAGACCCAGCCCGGTCAGGGCGAACCCGCGGGCCCGATCATCACCGAGACGGATGGCTCGCTCGAGTGCTGACCGTGCCACGCGCTCCGCCTCCTCGACGTGGCCGCCGCGGAGCAGCACGATCGAAAGCGTGTTGGCGGTGGTGACCGCCGCCCGTTCGTCGTCGCCATCGTCGTGGAGAACGACGGCCATCTCGAGATGGTGGCGCGCTGCCACCACGTCGCCCTGGGCCATCGCCAGCGTCGCCACCGCTCCATGGGCCTCGGCACGAACCGATGTCGGGTCGTCCGACGATGCCAGCGCGGTCTCGAGCGTGTCGCGCCCTGCGACGAACTGGCCGTGAGCCTCCCAGTGCGGAGTGAGGCGGATCGCGAGCTCGAGCGGCGACGACCCGGAACGCCCCATCTCCGACACCT
>REDU01000014.1 GCA_007693335.1 Ilumatobacter sp.
ACGGCGGTCGATGATCCAAACTGGATCCTGTGTCGACCGTACCGATCGTCGTCGTAGCGACCCCTGTGACGGCTGCCTCGAGCGCGACCGCTGGTCTCGGTGGTGCGCTCAGCGATCGTCGGGTGGGCACCGCGACCGAGTCCACTCTCACCGCCGACGACGTCGCCGTCGTCCCGATGCTTCCATGACGGAGCGGGTGCCGGTCGAGACCGGCGACACGGACGACGGCGCGGCCGGTCGGGGCCGCGTCAAGGAGATCGCGCTCCTCGTCGGCCCGGTCGCCGCGTTCATCGTCTATCTGGTGATGCCCGATGTCGCCATCGGCGACGGAGGCACGGTCGTCGAGTTGGGCCAGGCCGGTCGAGCGACGGCGGCCGTGGCGGTGCTGATGGCGATCTGGTGGATGACCGAGGCGATCCACGTGTCGGCCACTGCGCTGCTCCCGATCGCGCTGTTGCCGCTGCTCGGCGCCACCTCGGTCGACGAGGCGGCCGGCCCGTACGGCAGTCCGTTGATCTTCCTGTTCCTCGGCGGGTTCCTCATCGCGCTGTGCATGCGGCGGTGGGGCCTCGAGCGGCGCATCGCGCTCCGTGCGCTCCGTCTCGTCGGCACCGAGCCACATCTGGTGGTGGCCGGGTTCATGGGGATGACGGCGTTGCTGAGCATGTGGGTGTCGAACACGGCCACCGTGGTGATGATGCTGCCCATCGCGCTGAGCGTCGTCGACGCAGCTGTACCGGGCGGCCGTGATTCCCTGCTCACCGGCGAGGGGGTTCCCGGCCAGCGGTTCGCGCGGTCGCTGCTGCTGGGTATCGCCGTGGCGGGGTCGATCGGAGGGGTCGGCACACTCATCGGTACCCCACCCAACCTGTTCCTCGCCTCGTTCGCCCGCGACGACCTGGGGGTCGAGATCTCGTTCGTCCGCTGGATGGCCGTGGGCCTGCCGCTCGTCGCCGTCCTGCTCCCGATCGCCTGGGTGGTGCTCACGTTCGTGTTGTTCCGGCCCGATGTCGAGCGCTCCGCGTTGGCCTCGCTCGTCGACGATCGGGAGCTGGTTGCGCTCGGCCCGATGAAGGTGGGCGAGCGCGTCGTGCTCGTGGTGTTCCTGCTCGCGGCGTTCACCTGGGTGTTCCGCCCGTTGCTCACCGACCTCACGCTCGCCGGCGTCCGTCCGTTCTCCGGTCTGACCGATGCCGGGGTGGCGGTCATCGCGGGTGTGGCGCTGTTCGTGATCCCGGTCGACCGGCGGGGCACGCGTGCGCTCGACTGGGACACCGCCCGTCAGCTGCCGTGGGGGATCCTCCTGCTGTTCGGTGGCGGTCTCAGCCTGGCCGGAGCGCTGGCCTCGACGGGCGTGACCGACTTCCTCGGGATCCAGGTCGAGGGCCTCGACGTCCACCCGGTGCTGATGATCGCCATCGTCACCGCCGGTGTGGTGTTCCTGACCGAGATCACGAGCAACACCGCCACGGCCGCTGCGCTGATACCGATCGTCGCCGCCGTCGCTCCCGGGCTCGGTCTGAACCCCATGGCACTCGCCATCCCGGTGGCCCTGTCGGCGAGCCTGGCGTTCATGCTGCCGGTCGCCACCCCGCCGAATGCCATCGTGTTCGGGAGCGGTTTCGTGGGGATGCCGTCGATGGTGCGCCTCGGCCTGCGGCTCAACATCGTCAGCATCGTCGTCATCACCGTGGCGGTGCCGCTGCTCGCGCTCCCCGTGTTGGGCTTCGATCTGCGGACCTGATCCGAGCGCCGCTTCCGGTGATCAGAGCAGGTCGGCCAGATCGAGCTGGTCGATCGCTCGCGCGAACCGGGAGTTCATGCATTCGATGAGGTGGCGCTGGCGTGGGTCGGCGAGGTCCATGCCCCGGCTGGCGACGATCGGGTAGGCGAGGCAGAAGAGTGCGGCGGTGCGGTAGTGCTGCCAGGCCGTGTCGAGGTCGGCCTCGGGAACCCCCGCCCGCTGCAATCCCTCGATCCAGCGGTCGAACAGCGCCCGTTCCTTCTGCGATGCCACCTCGACGTCGAGGCTCTGGGTCACGAAGTACGCGAGATCGTACGCACCGCTGCCCGACCCGATGAGCTGGAAGTCGAGGAGGGCGACGTCGGCGTGAGCGTCGAAGAGGATGTTGTCGGCGCGGAAGTCGCCGTGGGTCATCGTGTTCACACCGCTCGCGAGATTGCCGAGCAGTCCGGCGATCGCCTCGGGGAACCGTGGACCGATGGCGAGGATCTCGGGCTGGACATCGAGCTCGGCGGTCACCTTCTCCCATCCCTCCGCGAACACCGTCGGCAGGATGGCCGGATAGATCGGATCGGCCAGCGAGACCACCAGGCCACGCTCGGCGAGGGCGTCGCCGTGGCCCCACCATGTGGCGTGCCAGTCGGCGAGACGGTCGACGGCGGTCTCGGCGTCGGGGAGCGACATCCCGGCGAGCTGGTCGACGAGCCGGAGCGAACCGAGGTCCTCCATCAGGACGACGAAGGCGCTGTCGTCGTCGACCGCGGCGTGGTAGGCGACCGGAACGCGGATCGGCGACTGCTCCGCGAGTTCGTGGAAGAAGTTCACCTCGCGGAGGTACATGCGCAGCATGATCGAGGTGAACACTGCTTCCTCGGCGAGGGCGGGCAACTTCGCCACGACGGTCTGCGGACAGTTCGGGCCGTGGAGCGAGAGCCGGTAGAGCGCGCTGCTCACCCCGATCCCGACGCCGATCTGTTCTGCGGTCAACGTCTCGACCTCGAACCCGGTCACCTCGTTCACCCACGGTGCGGTGACGTCGTCGATCGTCGACGGAATGCTGTGGTCGGTCATGATTCCCCCCGGGAGTCCAGCGGGGCAGTGGCCGCCCCGGTCGGCGGAATCTAGTTGCCGAGCCGCGCTCCGTCGACACCTGGACAGGGACCGCTGACGGTCGCCACCTGCCGATGTGGTGGTGGCGGTGGTGGGCAGGACTTCGGCCCGGGCGTCAGGCGAACAGGTTGACGGCGGGGACGAGCACGGCGAGGAACACGACCGTCATCGCCGTGCCCGCTCGGAGGTAGTCCGCCACCCGGTATCCGCCCGGGGTCATCAGCAGCGCGTTCACCTGGTGGGTGGGCAGCAGGAACGCGTTCGAGGCCGCGATCGCCACGATCAGGCCGAACTGGGCCGGATCGGCACCGACGCCGACCGCGACGTTCGCGGCCAGCGGCACGAGCAACACGGTGGCCCCCACGTTCGACACGACGAGGGTGAACACGGTCGCCAGGACGGCGATCGTCAGTTGCACGACCCACGGGGGCAGATCCCCCACGGTGTCGATCACTCCGGAGGCGATCCAGGCCGCGGTCCCGGTGGTCTCGACCGCCTGTCCGAGCGGGATGAGGCCGGCCAGCAGGAACACCGTCTTCCACGACACCGCCCGGTAGGCCTCGTCGGGGCTCAGCACGCGGCTCATCAGCAGGACCACCACGCCCAGCATGAGCGCGAGTGAGAGCTGGAGATCCGTCGTGATCACGAGCGCCAGGGACACGGCGAGCGCGCCGACCGCCCACCATCGCTTCGTCGAACGCGGCGGCTCCGGAGCGTGCTCCGTCAGCACCACGAACGACGGATCGGCGTCGAGACGCGACAACCGCTCCCACGGTGCGAACAGCACGAGGACGTCGCCGGCGCCGAGCCGGCGCGGACGCAGATCGTCGGTCACCATCTCCTCGCGCTGGTGGATGCCGAGGACCACCACCCCGTACTCCTTCCGCAGCCGGAGATCCTCGAGGCGTCGTCCGACCGCGGCCGAGCCGGGCCGAACCACCACCTCGGCCAGGCCGGCGTGCTCCTCGTCGTGGAGGATGTCGAAGGGATCCTCGGTGCTCGCGCCCAAGCCATGGCGCTCGACGAACGCGTCGATCTCGTCGTCGGTTCCGGCGAGCCCGAGCATCACCCCGCCACGCAGCGACTCGTCGCGGTGCGGGGCCACGGCGACGCCGGCGTGATCGCTCACCGCGACGATCCGCACACCGGGGTCGCGGGACTCGACGACACCCACCGTCCGGTCGACCAACTCGCTGTCGTGGGGTAGGTGGACGGGTCGGATCCGACGGTCGAGGCCGTAGATGGCCGCCACGTTCGGGAGCAGCGCAGCGGCCGGGTCACCGGCCGTGGCGGGGAGGAGGCGGCGACCGAGCAGGGCGAACAGCGCGATGCCGGAGACGAGCAGCACGATCCCGATCGGTGTGGGGGCGAACAGTCCGTACGGCTCGATCTCGATGTCGAGTGCCACTGCGGTGGAGGCGAGCAGATCGTTGAGCAAGATGAGCGGGCCCGAGGCGACGAGGGTGAGCGTGCCACCGAGGATCGCAGCGAACCCCATCGGCATCAGCAGGCGCGACACGGCCAGACCGGTGCGCTCGGCGACGCGCTCGACCACCGGGAGGAACAGCGCTGCCGCGCCGATGTTCTGCACGAAGGCGCTGATGAGTCCGACGGTGGCCGAGACCGTGGCGGTCACCCGCCGCTCGGTGTGACCACCGATCTGGAGCACCCAGCCGGCGACGCTGCGCATCACCCCGACGCGGTCGAGCGCGGCCCCGAGGATCATCACCGCCATCACCGCGATCACCGCGTTCGACGCGAACCCGGCGAAGACCTGGTCGGCGGGGACCA
>REDU01000115.1 GCA_007693335.1 Ilumatobacter sp.
TGCAGGCGTACCCGAGCCGCACCAAGGACCCCGACGTGGCCGACTTCTCGACCGGTTCGGTCGGACTCGGGGTGGTCGCACCCCTGTTCGCGGCCGCAGCTCGGCGCTACATCGAATCGCACGAGGGACCGGCGACCACCCGTCCGGCGCGATTCGTCGCCCTCGCCGGCGACGCCGAGCTCGACGAGGGCAACGTGTGGGAGGCGATCGCCGATCGGTCGCTCCAGGGCCTCGGCAACGTGATGTGGGTCGTGGACGCCAATCGCCAGAGCCTCGACCGGGTCGTGCCCGGGCAGAAGATCAAGAAGCTGATGGAGTTCTTCGACGGGGCCGGATGGCACGTGGTCGACGCGAAGTACGGGCGCAGGCTCCAGACGGCGTTCGCCCGCGACGGCGGCGATGCCCTCCGCCGGCACATCGACGAGACCTCGAACGAGGAGTACCAGTCGTGGTTCGCCCACCAGGGTGCCGATCTGCGTTCCCGGGTGCTGGCCAGCGCCGACACGTCGGTGGCGCGGTTCCTCGACCAGTACGACGACACCGAGCTCGGACCACTGGTCCAGAACCTGGCCGGTCACGACCTCGGCGAGCTGATCGAGAGCTACCGCCGCTGCGACGAGGTGACCGATCGGCCGAGCGTGGTGTTCGCGTACACCGTGAAGGGGTGGGGTCTGCCCATGGCGGGTGATCCGCTCAACCACGCCGCTCTGCTCACCGGCGATCAGATCGACGAGCTGCGGCGCGAGTGGGGGCTCGACGGCGACACCGAATGGGACCGCTTCGATCCGGACAGTCCCGAGGGCCGGCTGTGCGCGGAGCTGGGCGGCGAGATCAACAACGAACCGCCGGCACCGCGGCCCGAGCTGCCGATCCCCGTGTCGGCAGCCGGCGCGGCACACGCCCGCCCCAGGGCGAAGCCGGTCTCGACGCAGGAGACGTTCGGGCGGTTGCTGACGCGCCTCGCGGAGGTGCCCGACGTGGCCGCCGCGATGGTCACCACCTCGCCCGACGTGAGCGTGTCGACCAACCTCGGCGGTTGGATCAACAAGATGGGTGTGTTCGACCCCGACGAGCAGCCCGACTTCCTGGGTGACGAGCAGCTCCTGAAGTGGAAGCAGACGCCCACCGGGCACCACATCGAACTGGGCATCAGCGAGATGAACCTGTTCTTGATGTTGCACGCGCTCGGCCTCGGCCACGAGCTGCACGGCCGTCACCTCCTCCCGATCGGCACCCTGTACGACCCGTTCGTGTGCCGCGGGCTCGACGCCCTCGTCTACGCCCTCTACAACGACGCCCGCTTCGTGGTGGTCGGTACCCCCGCCGGCATCACCCTCGCCCCCGAAGGCGGCGCCCACCAGAGCTCGATCACCCCGTCGATCGGGTTGGAGCTCCCCGGCCTCGACTACGCCGAGCCCGCCTTCGCCACCGCCCTCGACTGGCTGCTGTGCGACGGGTTGATGCGCTTGGCCGACCCGGCGGGGTCGAGCCTCTACCTCCGTCTCTCCACCCGTCCCGTCGACCAGTCACCGTTCACCGCGGCGATCGACCGACTCGGCGAGGACACCCTCCGCAGCCTGGTGCTGGCCGGCGGATACCGTCTGGTCGAACCCGAGGCACCCAGTGAGGTGGTGCTGGTCGGCTGCGGCGCCGTGATGCCCGAGGTCGTGGCAGCGGCCCACGCCCTGGCCGACGAGGGAGTCGCAGCACTGGTGATCGACCTGACGTCACCCGACCGCGTCTACCGCAGCTGGCGTCACGAGCTCCGCGACGCCACCCGGGATGCCCGGGCGACGGGCGACCACCATCACCTCGCCACGGTGCTGCGACCCGCAGAGCGCCGGCTCCCGATCGTGACCGCGCACGATGCCGCCAGCCACCACCTCGCCTGGCTCGGGAGCGTGTTCGGCACCCGTGTCGTGCCCGTCGGCGTCGACGAGTTCGGCCAGAGCGGCTCGATCCCCGAGCTCTACGGCACTTTCGACCTGCTCCCCGACCAGCTCGTCAACGCCGCCCTGCTCGCCCTCACCTGACCAGCACCCCGAACTGTCTGTGGGGATCGGGCGGAACTCCGTGACTCACGCGGACAGTTCGAGTGCAGCACGCCGACGCGACGGCCCCGCCCGACGGGGTACCGTCGATGACGATGTCGACCACCGGATCCACCCCGTCACCAGCACCGGCCGCCGCCGGCTCCACTCTCGGCGGCTCCATCCTGGGAACCCGGGTGCTTCGCACCGAGGACCCGGCGTTGCTGACCGGGCAGGCCCGCTACCTGGCCGACCTCCCCCTCGACGGCCGCCTCCACGCCGTGTTCGTGCGCTCCGACGTGGCCCACGGCGAGATCCGCGCCGTGCACGTCGACGACGCGATCGACATGCCCGGTGTGGTCGCGGTGTGGACCGCTGTCGAGCTCGATCTGCCACCCCATCAGGGGTTCGCCGCGGTACACGACCACTTCGCCCGTTCGGCGCTGGCGGTCGACCGCGTGCGGTTCGTGGGTGAACCCGTGGCGGTCGTGTTCGCCGAGACGTTCGAGCAGGGCGAGGACGCGGCCGAAGCGATCTGGGCCGAGATCGATCCACTCCCCGCGACCGTCGACGCCGAGGACGCCCTCGAACCCGACGCCACGCTCATCTTCGACCAGCACGGATCGAACCAGGCGCTCGTCATCTCCGATGCCGACCGGCTCGACCTCGAGTCGAGCTCCGATGTGGTGGTCCGGGGTCGCTACGTCAACCAGCGGATGGCCGTGGCCCCCATGGAGCCCGACTGCTGCGCCGCAGCTCCCGCCGCTGACGGCCGCACCACGGTGTGGGCCTCCACCCAGATGCCGCACATGCTGCACGGTCAGCTCGCCACCGCGCTCGGCGTCGGGGCCGACGAGATCCACATCGTGACGCCCCAGGTGGGCGGTGGGTTCGGCGGCAAGGCCGGGCTCCACGCCGAGTACGTGGTGGTGGCCGCCGCGGCGAAGCGGCTCGGCCGCCCCGTGGTGTGGGTCCCGACGCGGAGCGACGACATGAAGGCCCTCCCTCACAGTCGTGGTCAGGTGCAGTACGCCGAGCTCGGCTGCCGCACCGACGGCACCTTCACCGGTCTCCGGGTCCGCCTCGTGGGCGATGCCGGCGCCTACCCCGGCATCGGCGCCTACCTCCCCGGCGGCACCAAGCGGATGTCGCACGGCACCTACGACTTCCCGGCCATCGAGTTCGACGTGGTGGTGGCCGCCACCAACACCACGCCGATGGGCGCCTACCGCGGTGCCGGCCGACCAGAGGCCACGGCCCTGCTCGAACGCCTGGTCGACCACGCCGCGCTCGAGCTGGGCATCGATCCGATCGAGCTGCGCGAGCGCAACCTGCTGACCGACGACGTGTTCCCGTTCCGCACCCACACCGGGGTGTCGTACGACTCCGGGCGCTACTCGCTCCCGCTCCGCACCGCTGCCGACGCGGTCGGGTACGACACGCTCCGCGCCGAGCAGGCCGAGCGGCGCGCCCGGGGCGACCGCACCCAGCTCGGCATCGGCGTGGCCGCGTACGTCGAGATCACCGCCGGTGGCGGATCGAGCGAGTTCGGTGCCGTCGAGGTGCACGACGACGGCTCGGCCACCGTCTTCGCCGGCACATCGGCGCACGGACAGGGGCACCAGACCTCGTTCGCCATGCTGGTCTCGGCCCAGACCGGGATCCCGGTCGACCGCATCCGACTGGTCGACGGCGACACCGACCGCGTGCCGAGCGGGGGCGGCACCGGCGGCTCACGTTCGTTGCAACTCGGCGGTTCCGCCGTCCACTCCGCCACCGAGGTCCTGGTCGAGAGGGCCCGGGAGCTGGCCGCGAAGCTCCTCGAGGCCGATGTGGCCGACGTGGTGGTCGACACCGCGGCGGGCACCGTCGGCGTGGCCGGCGTGCCCGTCACCGCCCTCACCTGGGCCGAACTGTCCGCGCGGATCGGCCAGGACCACGGCCCCGGCGCGGACGGTTCGGGGGGTTCGGAGGGGGGCGAGCGGCTGCGGGGGGAGTTCGTGTTCGAACAGGGCGGGGCCACCTTCCCGTTCGGTGCCCACATCTCGGTGGTCGAGGTCGACCTCGACACCGGACGCGTCCGTGTGCTGCGCCACGTGGCCGTGGACGACTGCGGAACGGTGCTCAACCCCCTGCTGGTCGAGGGACAGCAGCACGGCGGCGTGGCGGCCGGCATCGGCCAGGCGCTCTACGAGGAGGTCCGCTACGACAGCGACGGCAACCCGATCACGTCGAACCTGGCCGAGTACGCGGTGCCGTCTGCCGCCGAGCTCCCGATGTTCGAGGTGCACTCGACCGAGACCCCCACCCCCCTCAATCCCCTCGGCGCCAAGGGCATCGGAGAGGCTGCGACCATCGGGGCCACCCCGGCCGTGCAGAACGCGGTGATCGACGCCCTGAGCCACCTCGGCGTGCGCCACATCGACCTGCCGTGCACCCCCGAGCGGGTGTGGCGCACCGTGCACGCCGCCGAGGCGGGCGCCCTCCCCGATCCGTGGAGCGAGCCACCGGCCGTGTTCGCGACGCTCGACAAGGGCGACGCCGATCGGGCCCTCTCACTCGACGAGGACCAGCTCGGCGCCGCCGAGGGGATCTAGCCGGTCGACATCTGGCCGGTCGACATCTGGCCGGTCGACATCTGGCCGGTCGACATGGTCGTGATCACCCCTCGGGGAGCGTGGCCACCACGACGTCGATCACCGGCGCATTGCGATCGTGAGCACGTAGGGCCTGGCCCGCGGCGCGGGTGATCTCGGCTCGGCGAGGATCACCGTCGCGCAGCCAGATCGTCATGCGGAGCCGGCGTGGGTTGCGCTCCACCTGCACGACCACCGCCGGATCGTCGGCGTCGATGTCATCACGCCCGACCACGCCGAGGGACAGCAGCTGGCGTACCACCGCTGACGCATGGGCGGTGCCCGTCTCGGCCGCCCGCACGATCGCCGCCGGCAGATCGTCCACCGTCGACACGTCGACCAGGGGAAGATCGGTGATCGGGGGATCACCGCTCACCACGATCGGGATGCGGTTGCGGGCGGCGCAGATCGCCCCGTGCTCGCCGGTGCGGAGCTCGGGGCCCAGACGCACCAGGACGGCGGCGCCCAGCTCTGCGACATCGAGCGGACACGCCCCGCCGTGGCTCAGACCCTGGCACGGCGACCCCGAGGGGGCCGGCTCGCCGAGCCGCTCGCCAGGATCGGTGCAGCGGTGCACCCGATGGCCGGCCTGCTCCAACTCGTGTTCCGCCTGGCGTCCCAGACCAGGATGCGATTCGATCAACAGCACGTCCATGACAACCCCCTCCGACGTCCCCCTCTCCGAACACCACCAGCGTCTCAGCCTCGCTGTCATGCAGCCAGGGCCGATGGTCCCGACCGGTCTCGTCGTGGTCGTCTCGTCTGGGAGATCCGGGCTCCGCTGAGTCGGTCGGCAGGGCGCCGATCGGCCACGATGGGGTGATGACCGCTCCCCTCGACGGTGTCCGCGTGCTCGACCTCACCCGGGTGCTGTCGGGCCCGCACTGCACCCGGATGCTGGCCGACCTGGGTGCCGAGGTCGTCAAGGTGGAGCCGCCGGCCGGCGACCTGACCCGCTTCGCCCAGCCACGTGTCAACAGCCTGTCGACCTACTTCATCCAGCAGAACACCGGGAAGCGGAACGTGAGCCTCGACTTCTCCGCCCCCGAGGGGGTCGAGCTGCTGCTGTCGTTGGCCGAGCGGTGCGACGTGCTGATCGAGAACTTCCGACCGGGGGTGATGGCGCGCAACGGGCTCGGGTACGACACGGTCTCGGCCCGCAACCCACGGATCGTCTACGCCTCGATCACCGGGTACGGCACCACCGGACCCTGGGTCGGCCGACGAGCCTACGCGGCGGTGGTGGGCGCCGAGACCGGGCTCACGATGTCGCAGGGCGACGCCCGCGGCAAGCACTACGCCAACGACCCCCACAGCCACGGAGATGTGTACACCTCGCTCGAGGCGTGCTCGGGAATCCTGGCCGCCCTGTACCAGCGAGAGCACACCGGCCGCGGCCAGTGGGTGGACGTCTCGATGGCGCAGACCCTGCTCTACGTGAACGAGCACCTCCACGACGCGCTCTACGACGGCCCCGACGATCCGAACTGGATCCGCAGCTTCCGCCCCGGCGATTACTCGGTGGTCGAGGTCGCGAGCGGCGAGCACGTCGTCATCAGCGGCCACCTCGCCGAACGCGGCACGTTCGACCTGTTCGCCAGGGCGATGGACCGACCCGAGCTGATCGACGACCCGCGCTTCGACGACGTCGCGAGTCGCCTGAGGCATCTCGACGATCTGCAGCAGATCCTGGTCGAGTTCGCCGCCACCGTTCCCGATGCCGCCACCTTCGAAGAGATCTTCGCCCGCCACAAGCTGGCCGTCGGGGTGCTCCGGTCGGCCCGCGAGATCGTCGACACCGACTGGGCGCGCCAACGCGAGGTGGTCGTGGAGGTGACCGACCGCGGCGGCGGCACCGTGCGCGTCCCCAACGCACCGTGGCGGTTCAGCGACGCGCCGGAGGTCGGCGTGCAGGGCGAGCCGCGCTACCGGGGCGAGGACAACCGTGCGGTGCTCGGCGAGCTGCTCGGACTCGACGACACCGCACTCGACCGGCTCGAGCACGACGGCGTGCTCTCGAGCCGGGGCCCCTCGAACAGCTGATGATGGACCAGCTCGCCGACCGCGCCCGAGAGCTCGACGGCGCCGATCAGCTCGCCACGTGGCGCGACGAGTTCGTCATCACCGACCCCGACCTCGCCTATCTCGACGGGAACTCCCTGGGGATGACCCCTCGTCGGAGCCTCGATCGCATGCGCGAGGTGATGGAGTCGGAGTGGGCGGGCGGACTGATCGGATCGTGGGAACACTGGGTCGACCTGCCGGCACGTGTGGGCGACGCGCTCGCACCGCTGATCGGCGCCGAGCCCGGCGAGGTCGTGGTGCACGACTCGGTGTCGGTGAACCTCGCTCAGCTCGTGCACGCGGCACTCGCGATGCGTCCCGACCGGCGGGTGATCGCGATCGATCCGGCCGACTTCCCCAGCGACCGGTACATCGTGGATGGGATCGCTCGCACCCTCGGGCTCGAGGTGCGCCGAGACGCCGACCCCGTGCTCGACGACGTGGCCGTGATGGTGCGATCGCACGTCGACTACCGCACCGCCGAGGTGACCGACATGGCCGTCGGAACGGCCAGGGCGACCGCCGCCGGTGCGCTCGTCATCTGGGACCTGTCGCACTCTGCCGGGGTGCTCGAGGTCGATCTCGGTGCCGCCGGTGCCGAGCTGGCCGTCGGCTGCACCTACAAGTTCCTGAACGGCGGGCCGGGCTCGCCGGGATTCTCCTACGTGTCGACCGACCTCGTGGGACAGGTCGAGCAGCCCATCCAGGGATGGTTCGGTCACCGCGACCAGTTCGCGATGGGTCCGGATTTCGAGCCGCATGCAGACGCACGGCGGCTGCTGATCGGCACGCCGAGCGTGCTCGCCCTCGCCGCCACCGCGGTCGGTGTCGACCTCACGGCCGAGGCCGGCATCGACCTGGTGGCGGCCAAGGCGAGGGCCCTGACCGCGTTCGCCCTCGAGTGCTGCCAGGATGTCGGCCTCGATTCGCCCACCCCGACCGACCCCTTCCGTCGGGGCGGCCACGTGAGCGTGCGTCATCCCGACGCCAGGGAGCTGACCCGCCGACTCGCCACCGAGCACAGGGTGGTGGCGGACTTCCGCACCCCCGACCTGATCCGTCTGGGATGCTCGCCACTCACCACCCGGTTCGTCGACGTGCACCGCGGCGTGGCCGCGCTGGCCGGGTTGACGAACTGACGAACTGACACTCACCGGCTGACACTCACCGGCTGACACTCACCGCTGGTTCACCGGCCGTCGTGACGGTCAGACCGATTCGTAGCGGCTGCGCAGACGGGCTCGGGGACCATCTGCCACGGCCACGGTGCCCTCGTCCACCAGCTTCACGAGATGAGCCAACACGCTTCGGCCGGCCGCCTTGTGCAGCTCGGAGGCGACGGAGGCGTACAGCTGCTCGACCATCTCGGGGATCGTGTGGCGGCCCCCGCGCACCTGCTCGACGATCTGACGCTCACGCTCGAGGCGGTGCTCGACGAGCGCCCGCACGTACTCCGGGCCGTCGCGGCGGGCCGGGCCGTGGGTGGGCCACAGCACCTCGTCGTCGCGGGCCGCCACCTTCTCGAGCGAGGCGATGTAGGCGGCCATGTCACCGTCGGGCGGCGACACCACGGTGGTGCTCCACCCCATCACGTGATCGCCCGTGAACAGCGTGCGCTCCTCGGCGAACGCGAAACACAGGTGGTTCGACGTGTGGCCCGGCGTGTACACGGCCGTCATCGTGAGACCGGGGCCGTCCACCACCACGTCACCATCACCCACCGCGTGGTCGGGCACGAACGACCGGTCGACGGCCTCCTCGACCTTCACCCCGTCCAGTAGTTCCTCGGCGGCCGGATCGTCGTCATCGTGGTCGCCCGGATCCTCGTCGAGATCATGATCATCGACGTCGAGCGGGGGGTGGGGTCCGAACGCGTAGGTGGGCGCACCCGACTCGGCCGACAGCCAGGCAGCCAATGGCGAGTGGTCGGCGTGACAGTGCGTGACGAGGATGGCGCGCACCCGCTCCCCGGCCAGTGCCGAGCGCAGTGCCTCGCGATGACTGTCGAGCTCCGGGCCGGGGTCGATCACGACCACGTCACCGTGACCCACCACATAGGTTCCCGTGCCGTGGTAGGTGAACTTCGACGGGTTCTCGGCGATCACCCGGCGGATTCCGGGTGTCACCCGATCCACCCGCCCGTACTCCACGTCAGCCGGGTCGAGGGTCGCGAACCGCAGTTGTGTCATGTCCCAGTGTCGCCGATGAGCGCCCGCACGTTCCCCACCGTGCGGCCGTGACCGCGCACCTGCTGTTCGACCTCCGTCGCGACCCGGTCCCCATCGGCCACCTTCACCACGACCGCCAGCTCCGGGATCATCCCGGCGGTGCGGCCGGGCCCGCCGAGCCCGACCGGCCCCTGACGACACCGAAGTCGATCAGCGGATCGTCGATCACTGCGTGCCGGCTGCCCCAGCTGCTGACGATGGCCTGCACCATCGCGGCGGCCGGCAGCGCCAGCACGGCCCCCACCGCACCGAGCACGAACGCGCCACCGATGGCCGATCCGAACGCCACGGCCGGGTGCAACTCCATCGTGCGGGCGGTGATCCGCGGCGAGAAGTAGTAGTTCTCGACCTGCTGGTACACGATGATGAACCCGAGCACCACGAACGCCTTCAGCGGCGAGTCGAGGAACGCGATGAGCACCGGGAGGATCCCTGCGAGGTACGTGCCGACCACCGGTAGGAACTGGCTGACGAACCCGACCCACAGCGCGAGCGGGATGGGTGCCGGCACCCCGGCCGACTGGAACACGATCCAGTGGAACAGTGCCGACAGCAGGGCGAGCAGGGCGCGCGAGTAGAGGTAGCCGCCGGTCTTGGTGATGGCGAGATCCCAGGTTCGCAGCACCTGCACCTGACGCTCCGGACGCAACCGGCTGCAGATCGACCGACGCATCTTCGGACCGTCGGCCACGAGGTAGAACGCGAACAGCAGCACCGCGAACACCTGCAGGATCACTCCGATCGCCTGCACCGAGAGCCGGAACACCTCGTCCTGCTGGCTGCGGATGAACTCCTGCACCGGTCCAGAGGGGTCGGTGAACTGCACGATCACCTGTGCCGGGTCGAGGTTGGTGCCGAAGTTGTCGTTGAGGAAGTCGACGGTGTCGGTGATGTACGTCTCGGAGTTCTGCAGGAGCTCGGCCACCTGAGTGCCAACCAGCGTGCCGATCGCCGCGGCGAACGCGAAGAACCCTCCCGTGACCCCGAACAGGATGAGCGCGGTGGCCCGTCCACGCCGCCAGCCGCGCCGGGCGAGCCGGTTCACCCCGGGCTCGACCGCGAGGGCCACGAACAGCGAGACCAGCAACAGCAACACGAGGGTGAACAGACGCTCCCAGAGGTACTGGGCGAGCACCGTGACCAGATACCCCAGCCAGAAGATGACGGCGGCCGGTACCACCCACCCGGGGAGTCGGCGCGGCACCGGCGTGGCCGGCCCCCCGAGCACCACGTCGCGAGGGACGTCACCAACCGGGCCGGTCGTGCCCGGTCCGTCGGGGCCGGGTGCCGGCGGTGTGGCGCCCGGGTGGGTGGCGTCGGGCGCGTCCGGCGCGTCCGAACCGGAATCTGCTGGCACGAGCGGATCGTAGTGACGGGGCGTGGCACGATGCGGTGATGGCCATCTCACCGGATCCCAGCGCAGTACGGGGTTGGCTGGCCGCCGAGGTGCGCCAACGTGTGGTCGGGTCCGATGCTCCCACACGTGCGGTCGAGCTGTTCGAGACCCCCGGCCCGCGCTGGTTCGCCGACGACGCCCCGATCCGGCGCGTCCACGCCGACGCCTCGATGTTCATCGGAGGTCTCCGGGCGCTGCTGCTGCAGTCGCTCCACCCACTCGCCATGGCCGGGGTGGCCGAGCACAGCGACTACCGCGCCGATCCGTGGGGGCGGCTGCAGCGCACCGCCGACTTCCTGGCCGCCACCACCTACGGGCCGATCGACGAGGCCGAGCGGGCGATCGAGCGGGTCCGCCGCGTGCACGCCCACGTGTGCGGCGTGGCACCCGACGGTCGCGAGTACTCGGCCGGCGATCCACACCTGCTGCGTTGGGTCCACCTCGCCGAGATCGACAGCTTCCTGGCGGCCCACGACCGCTACGGCGCCGAGCAGCTCACCGACGCCGAGCGCGACCGCTACGTGGCCGAGGCGGGTGTGATCGCCCGGGCGCTCGGCGTGCCCGCACCCCCCGAGACGGTCAGGGCGATGCACGATCAGCTGCGCAGCTACCGCCACGAGCTCCGCGGCACCCCGGCGGCCCGCGAGGCCGCCCGCTACCTGCTCGTGCAACCCCCGCTCCCACTGGCCGCCCGACCGGCCTACGGCCTCATCGCGGCGTCGGCCGTGGCCCTGCTGCCGCGCTGGGCCCGCGGACCGCTCCGCCTGCCGTTCCTGCCGGTGACCGAGGCACTCGCCCTCCGCCCGGCCGGCAAGGCCGTCACCCGCACGCTCAGGTGGGCGATGGCGACCGACCGGCACGAGCAGCCAGCGCCGGGCTGAGATCGCCGCGGCCGGTCACCTCGATCGCGCCGAGGTCGAGCCATGCCGCCATCGTCCCGAGCTCGTCGTACAGCTCGGCGGCCACATCGGCGCCGACCTCCCCCACGGCGAACCCCGGCTCACCCCATGCGCTCTGCACGAGCAGCACGCCCCGTTGCCGATCGGCCTTGAGATCGACCCGGGCGACGATCTCGTCACCGAGCAGGAACGGCAGCACGTAGTAGCCGTACTGCCGCTTCGGCTTCGGCACGTAGATCTCGATCCGGTAGTGGAAGCCGAACAGCCGCTCGGCTCGCGCCCGGTGCCAGACCACGGGATCGAAGGGACTGAGCAGCGCGCGGGCAGCGATCCGCCGCGGCCGCCGGGCAGCCGGATCGAGGTACGCCGGCCGATCCCACCCCTCGACCGTCACCTCGACCAGGCGTCCCTCCTCCACCAACTCGGCCACGAGCGGCTTGCAGGGTGTCAGCTTCTGACGGTGGTAGTCGGCCAGATCGTCGAGTGTGGCCACCCCGTGGTGCTCGGCCGCGAGCGCGAGGAGCTCCTTGCGCGCCTCCCGCTCGGGCGGGGCCGGCCGTTCGAGCACCGTCGACGGCAGCACCCGCTCGGTGAGGTCGTAGAGACGGGCGAAGTCGGAGCGACGACGGCGCGCCGTCACCACCCCGGCGTGGAAGAGGTGCTCGAGCGCCACCTTGCCGTCGTCCCAGTCCCACCAGCTCCCCTTCGGACCCTGACGCTGGGCGAGATCGCCGGCCACGATCGGACCGTTGTCCTCGACGTACCGACGCACGTGTTCCACGAACTCGGGCCGCTGCTCGGCGAGCGCACGCACACCGAGCCACCGGTGCTGATCCTGCATCCGCCAGCGGTGCAGGTGGAACTGTGCGGTCGGGACGTGTGACGCCTCGTGGACCCAGTACTCGAACAGCTCGCCGCGATCGGTGGCATCGGGGATGAGCGTGCGGGGGTGCGGGCCCAGCCGGGCGAACAGCGGGAGCTCCTGGCTGCGCACCAGCACGTTCACCGAGTCGATCTGGATCAACCCGATCCGGTCGAGCACCCGACCGAGGTGACGGCGGTCGACGCGACCGGTCGGTCGCGGATCGGCGAAGCCCTGCGCGGCGAGCGCGATCCGGCGAGCCTCCGCCAGACTCAGCGAGCCAGCAGCTCGACCGGCCGCTCGGGCGGTCGGCCACGGGTCCACCGTGCCGATCAGTCGGCCACGGCGATGTCGATGGACTCGATCACCACGTCGGTCTTCGGCTTGTCGCCGCCACCGGTGGGGACGCGCTGCATCTCGTCGACCACCTCGAGGCCCTTCACCACCTGACCGAACAGGCTGTACGCGGGCGGGAGGCCCACACCACTCGGACCCGACACCACGAAGAACTGACTTCCATTCGTGTTCGGACCCGCGTTGGCCATCGCGACCGAGCCGATCTGGTACTCGCCCTGCTTGGGCAGCTCGTCGGCGAAGCGGTAGCCCGGGCCACCGCGGCCGGTACCGGTGGGGTCGCCGCCCTGGCACATGAACCCGTTGATGATCCGATGGAAGATCACGCCGTCGTAGTAGTGGTTGAGCGCGAGGAACACGAAGTTGTTGACGGTCGTGGGCGCCTTGACGGCGTCGAGCGCGATCACGAGATCACCCAGCGAGGTGTGCACCGTGGCCGTGTACCGCTTCTCGGGGTCGATCCCCATCTCGGGCGGGCTCGTGAACTCCTGCTGCTTCGGCGCGGATCCGTCGAACGGGGGAAATGAGGTAGCCATGCGCCGCACCCTACCGGCCCGCTCCCGACCCGCCCGCCGCCCGGTCGCGGGGCGGGGTGTTCACCGGCGGTCACCTGCCGGCCATCTCGGGGACACCTCGCACCAACCGCGACGGCGTATGGTTCCGGGCACCGCATGGCCGACCGGGGCAACCGAGGCGGGGAGGAGAACGGGCATCGATGGCAGGCGTCAGCTTCAACGGGACCTCGAAGCACTTCGACGACGTGGTCGCGCTCGATCAGCTCGACCTCGAGATCCCCGACGGTGAGTTCCTCGTGCTGGTGGGACCATCGGGCTGTGGCAAGAGCACGGCGCTCCGGATCATCGCCGGCCTCGAAGAGGCCACCGAGGGCACACTGCACATCGGCGGGGTGGACGTGACCGACGTGGAGCCCCAGCACCGCGACCTGGCGATGGTCTTCCAGAGCTACGCCCTCTACCCGCACAAGACGGTGCGCCAGAACATCGAGTTCCCGCTCAAGAGCCGCAAGGTGCCCCCGGCCGATCGGCGTGCCGAGGCCGAGACCGCCGCCACGATGCTCGGCCTCGGTGAACTGATGGATCGCCGGCCGGGCCAGTTGTCGGGCGGGCAGCGTCAACGCGTGGCGCTCGCCCGGGCGCTGGTGCGCCGGCCCGAGGTGTTCTTGATGGACGAACCGCTGTCGAACCTCGACGCCAAGACCCGCGTGCAGACCCGGGCCGAGCTCAGCGAGCTGCACGCCACGCTCGGCGCCACCTTCATCTACGTCACCCACGATCAGGTCGAGGCGATGACGATGGGCACCCGCATCGCGGTGCTCGACCAGGGTCGGCTGCAACAGGTCGGCGCCCCCGACGACGTCTACGACCGACCAGCGAACCTCTTCGTGGCCGGCTTCATCGGCAGCCCGCCGATGAACATCGTCGAGGCGGCGGTCGAACGGATCGACGGTGGCATCCGTCTCGCGATCGGCACCGGGGCGTTCGACCTGCCCGAGTCGTGGGGTGCAGCGGTCTCCGCAACGGGCATCGAACGCGTCGCGATCGGGATCCGGCCCGAACACCTGCGCATCGGTGATGGTCCGATCGACGGTGTGGTTCGCACCGTGGAGTCGCTCGGCCACGAACGACACATCGTCTGCGAACTGGCCGGCACCGACCACCGACCCGGCGACCTCGTGCCCGGTGACCTCGTGATCGTGCGCCAATCGGCCGACGATCCCGCCCCCCGGATGGGAGAGGCGATCCATCTCGGCGCGGAGGCGCGGCACCTCCACCTGTTCGACCCCGACAGCGGGGAACGGATCGACCCGTGAACCGCCGACCCGTGAACGACCGGGCCCGGACCCGGACCCGGACCCGACGACGATGGCGCGAGCGTGGACTCGCGTTCACCCTGCTCCTGCCGTCGCTGCTCGTGTTCGGGGTGTTCGTCTTCTACCCGTTCGCACGCACCTTCTGGCTCGGGTTCTTCGAGACCGATCCGTTCGGCGGTCGCCGGACGTTCGTCGGTCTCGACCAGTACACCGACACCCTCACGTCGTCATCGTTCCGCAACTCGCTCTGGGTCACGCTGAAGTTCACCCTGCTGACGGTCCCCACCGGTCTCGCCCTCGGGCTCGGCCTGGCGATACTGGCCCACCAGAAGCTCCGCGGCATGGGGTTCTACCGCACGGTGTTCTCCTCCACGGTCGCCACGTCGGTGGCCGTTGCGTCGCTGATGTTCATCTCGTTGCTCAGCCCCTCGGTGGGGCTCATCAACCAGGCGATCCGCTGGTTCGGTGGCGAGCCGATCTTCTTCTTGCAGTCGCCGGGCTGGGCGCTCGTGGCGATCTCGGCGGTGACCGTCTGGCAGAACCTCGGCATCATCTTCATCGTGACCTCGGCCGGGTTGCAGTCGCTCCCCGACGACCTCTACGAGAGCGCTCGGCTCGACGGCGCCAGCGCCTGGTCGCGCTTCGTCGACATCACGGTGCCGCTGCTGTCGCCCACGTTGCTGTTCGGGTTCGTGGTGCTGACGATCACGTCGTTCCAGACCTTCGGTCAGGTCGACCTGCTCACCAACGGCGGACCGCTCGAGGCGACCAACCTGATCGTGTTCTCGATCTTCGAGACGGCGTTCCGCGACTTCAACCCCGGGTCGGCCGCCGCGCAGGCGGTGGTGCTGTTCTTCATCGTGCTCGTGCTCACGGCCGTGCAGTTCAAGATCCTCGAACGGCGGGTGTTCTATGGCCGTTGAGACCATCCCCGCGAGCGCACCACGCGCCGTACCGCCCACGGTCTCGCCGGAGCGTCGCCGGCGACGTCGCCGGGTGCGGTCGTTCCTCAACTACGTCGCGCTCACCATCGCGGCCGTCGTGGTGCTCACGCCGATCTACGTGACCATCGCGTTCTCGCTGCAGACCGGTCCGCAGGCATTGCAGTTCCCGGGATCGATGTGGCCGGGGGAGCTCGATCTCTCCGTGTTCCGCCGGGTGTTCGAGGTGTCGGGCATCGGGCGCTACCTGTTCAACTCGGCGCTCGTGGCCGCGCTGATCACCGTGGGTCAGGTGCTCACCTCCATCACCGCTGCGTACGTGTTCGCCGAGCTCGAGTTCAAGGGCCGCAACCTGTTGTTCGTGGCGTTCCTGGCCACACTCATGGTGCCCGCCGAGGTCACCATCGTCGCCAACTACGACACCATCGTCAGCTTCGGCTGGCTCGACTCGTACCAGGGTCTGGTGGTGCCGTTCCTCGCCACTGCGTTCGGCACGTTCCTGATCCGCCAGGCCTTCATGGGCATCCCCCGCGACCTGCGCGACGCCGCCAAGCTCGATGGCTACGGGCACATGGGCTTCCTGTGGAGCGTGGCCGTGCCGCTCGCCCGACCGGCCATCGCCGCGCTGAGCGTGTTCTCGTTCCTGCTGGCCTGGAACCAGTACCTGTGGCCGCTGCTCATCACCAACGACGACGACTTCCGCACCGTGCAGATCGGGCTGCGCACCCTCGCCTCGTCGAACATCACCGAGTTCAACCTCGTGTTCGCCGGCACCGTGGTGGCGTCGATCCCGATCTTCGTGTTGCTGATCGTGTTCCAGAAGCAACTCGTGCGAGGCTTGACCTCGGGCGCCGTCAAGGGTTGAACCCTCACCGTTCCTCCGCACCCACCGTTCGCCCCACAAGGAGACCCGATATGCGCTTCCGCCGCCGCTCCACCGCCCTGGTGCTCTCGCTCGCCCTGGTCGCCGCCGCATGCGGCGGCGACGACGACGCCGATCCCGCCCCGGCCACCACCGAGGCCGACACCCCGGCACCCGACCCCGACGACGGTCCCGCACCCACCGATCCCGACAGCGGCGACGCTCCGGCCACGACGGCCGCTGACGCCCCCGACGGCGATCCGCCGTCCGAGCTCGCCGCGCTCTGCCCGGTCGACGCGCTCGACGACGCCGACGGTGCGGTCACGATCGAGTTCTGGCATTCGATGACGGTCGAGCTCGAGGAGACGCTCCGCTCCCTCGTGACCGACTACAACGCGTCGCAGGACCGGGTGCAGGTGAACCTCGTGTTCCAGGGGTCCTACAACGAGTCGCTCGACAAGTACCTGACGGCGCTGCGCGGTGGCACCCGACCGAACATCGTGCAGCTCGAGGAGACCGCCCTCCAGCTCGGCGTCGACTCGGACGGGTTCGTGCCGCTGCAGGCATGCGTGGACGCCTCGGGCTACTCGTTCGACGACTACATCCAGCGCACCGTCAGTGCCTACACGGTGGACGACGTGCTGTGGCCGATGCCGTTCAACACCTCCAACCCGATCCTGTACGCCAACCGCGCCGCGCTCGACGCCGCCGGTGTGGGGCCGCTGCCCACCACGCTGGCCGAGATCCGCACGGCTGCCGAGGCCATCGTCGAGTCGGGTGTGGCCCCCAACGGTCTCAGCCTGACCTCCAGCAGCTGGATCATCGAGCAGCTCTTCGGGCTGGCCGACGTCGAGTACGTGAACGGCGCGAACGGTCGCGAGACCCGGGCCACCGAGGTGCTGTTCGACTCCGAGCTCGGTCTCGAGGTCTTCACCTGGCTGCACGACATGGTCAACGACGGCCTCGCCACCTACGTCGGGAGCGGTGACGACGCCGAGCACTTCATCGCCCTCGCCCTCGGGCAGGCCGCGATGACGATCGACACCACGGCCGCGCTGCGCTCGGTGCTGATCGGCGCCCGCGACTTCCCCGACGTGCAGGTCGAGGTGGGTCCGATGCCCAGTATCGGGAGCCGCGACGGCGGAGTGCTCGTGGGCGGCGCCGCCCTGTGGCTCGACGCCGAGACCTCCGACGAGCAGCGCGCCGCGGCATGGGACTTCATGACGTGGCTCAACGAGCCGGAGCAGCAGGCCACGTGGCACGCCGGTACCGGATACGTGCCGATCCGCCAGTCGGCCATCGAACTCCCCGCCGTGACCGACCTCTGGGCCGAGGAGCCGGAGTTCCGCACCGCGTACGACCAGTTGGTGGCGGGCATCGAGTCGTCGGCCACCGCCGGCCCGGTGATCGGCAACCACGCCCAGCTCCGCGAGCGGGCCATGGTCCCGGCGTTCGAGCAGATGTACCTCAACGCGATGCCGCCCGAGACGGCACTGCAGCAGGCGGTGGCCGAGGCCAACGCCGTCATCGCCGACTACAACCGCCGCACCGGCAACTGAACCGGTGTCGGTCCGTCTCATCGCCCACCGGGGCGGGTCGGCAGACGCGCCGGCGAACACCCCGGAGGCGGTGATGGCGGCCGCGGCGCACGGCGCCACCGACGTGGAGATCGACCTCCACCAGACCGCCGACGGACACCTCGTGGTCACCCACGACGCGCTCCATGGCACACGCTTCATCTCGGAGATGACGATCCGCCACTTCGCCACCTCGCAGGATGATGCCGGCCACCCCACGGTCCGTCTCGCCGACGTCGTCGACGCCGCCTCGGATGCCGGGCTCGGCCTGTACCTCGACGTGAAGCAACTCCTGCCGGGTGGCATCGAGACGGTGGCCGACGTGGTCGACCGGAGCGCCGCTCGCGATCGCACGGTGTTCGCGAGCTTCCGTGCCGACCTCGCGCTCGAAGCGAGACGCCTGACCGATCTCACCACGTCGGTGCTGTTCCACGACCCGGGGCTCGACCTCAACTCGCTGGTCGCGTGCACCGGGTGCGACTTCTTGCATCCGTGCTTCGACGTGTTCGGCGACCCGTTGGCGCACTTCACTCCGGCGTGGCTCGACCGTGCCCGACGCACCGGTGCAGGCATCATCACGTGGAACACGACCAGCGACGAGGTGGCCGACACAGTGCTGGAAATGGGCGTCGACGGGATCTGCGCGGACGACCCGGCGATGTTGGTGCGTGCCGTGTCCCGGCGGGCGACGTCCCCGACACGCGGCTAGCGTCGACGTCGTGGAATCCGTGGAACCCACCGATCCGAGCGAGATCGACGTCGTCGACCCGACGTCCCCCGAGGCCGAGGCAGGCGACAGCCCCGATCTCGGCCACGTGATGCAGCAGCTCGACGCCGTGGAGACCGCGCTCGAACGGCTCGACGCCGGCACCTACTGGACCGACGAGGTCACGGGCGAGCCGATCCCCGAGCACGTGCTCGACGCCGACCCGGTGGCACGACGGGTCCCGTCGTGAAGAAGACCCAGGTCGTGTCGGTGGCCGCCCTCGCTGCACTGGCCACCGGCCTCGCCGCTGCGGCCACGAAGGCGAAGGCCGCGACGAAGGATTCACCGCTCACCAGCCGGTTCAGCCGTTCGGCGCGCGTGTGGAAGCTGTCGGCGCGCAACAGCGCCCGCTTCGCCGTGAGCCGGGCCAGGGGCATCGGCTCTGCCGCCGACCGCCGCGCCGAGCTCGACGAGCAGTTCGCCATCCGCACCGCGGAAGACGTCGCCAAGGAGCTCGGCGAGATGAAGGGCGTGCTGATGAAGGCCGGTCAGCTGATCAGCTTCATCTTCGAGGCCCTTCCCGACGATGCCCAGGCCGCGCTCGCCACGCTGCAGGCCGACGCCGCGCCGATGGCACCGTCACTGGCCGCCGGAGTGGTGCAGAGCGAGCTCGGCAGCCCGCCCGAGCGGGTCTTCCTCGACTGGACCGATCTCCCGGTGGCCGCCGCCAGCATCGGTCAGGTGCACCGGGCCGTCACCCCCGACGGTCGCGACATCGCCGTGAAGGTGCAGTACCCAGGGGTGCACCACGCCATCGAGTCCGACCTCGACGCCGCCGAGGCCATGTACGCCATGTTCTCGATGATGATGTTGAAGGGTCTCGACGCCAAGGGCCTCGTCGACGAGCTGCGTGCCCGGATGCGCGAAGAGCTCGACTACGGCCTCGAGGCCCGCAACGTGACCGAGTTCGCCGGCCACTTCTCCGGCCACCCGTGGGTGCGGGTGCCCGCGCTCGTTCCCGAGTACTCCACCGCCAAGTTGCTCAGCACCGAGTGGGTCGACGGCATGACGTTCGACCAGTTCCGTGCCAGTGCCAGCCCCGACACCAAGCAGCGCGCCGCCGAGGTGATCTGGCGGTTCGCCCAGCACGCCATCGTGCGCCATCGCGCCTTCAACGGCGATCCGCACCCCGGCAACTACAAGTTCCACCACGACGGCAGCGTCACGTTCCTCGACTTCGGCCTCGTGAAGCGTTGGTCACCCGGCGAGTGGGAGTCACTGCTGCCCACGCTCGACGCGCTCATCGTGCAGCGCGACCCCGATCGGCTCGTGGCCGCCATGGAGGCGTCAGGGTTCCTGCGCGAGGGCCACGGCCTCGCATCGGAGCTGGTGTTCGACTACGTGCGCAGCCCGTACATCCCGTACCTGACCGACGAGTTCACGTTCACCCGCGACTGGATGGCCGAGACGCTCGGCACGATCTTCGACGTACAGGGCCCGCACCAGCCGGTGATCGAGGCACTCAACATGCCGCCCAGCTTCGTGATCCTCGACCGCGTGGTGTGGGGCGTGAGCGCCATCCTCGGCAAGCTCGAGGCCCACGGCCCGTGGCGGGCGATGCTGCTCGAGTACCTGATCGACAGCGAGCCCGCCACCACGATGGGCGCCGACGAAGCCACCTGGCTCGCCGGCGCCCGCCGCCGCTGATCCTCCGCCGTCGGACGGCCAGAGTAGGGACTCCTCAGTTGGGGTCGGGTGGCAGGGTGCTGGAGGGCGGTTGCCGCTTCCCCGGTGGTGGTGTGAAGGTGATCCATCGGAGGTGGAGTCGTTCTCCGATGGGG
>REDU01000013.1 GCA_007693335.1 Ilumatobacter sp.
AACAGCTTCCGCAAGATGTCGTAGGGCGGCAGATCGCCGTGCTCGAGCTCCTCGACGTGCGGGCGGATCTCGTCGTCGACGAAGCGCTTCAACGCCTCGCGGATCATCTCGTGTTCTTCGGACCATTCGATCATCGGACGACCTCGCTCTCGGACCTCATCCAAGCGAGCGTAGAGGGCGAACGGTGGCCCCACCCTCGTGGCGACGACCCGATCAGCTCGAGGCCGATCAGCTGGCCGTCGCCGCGGGCTCAGCCGAAGTACTTCGCGAAGTCGACCTGGCCGGTGTCGCTGGCCGCGCTGAAGCCGCCGTCGATGATGAGATTCGACCCGTTGATGTAGCTCGCCGTCTGTGGATGCGACAGGAACAGGATCGCCGGGGCCATCTCCTCGGGTCGCGCCAGGCGACCGATGCCTGACCCTGCGGTCATGTCGATCGCGGCATCGCCCAGGCCTGCGCGGAAGTCAGCCATGATCTTGGTGTCGGTGACGCCCGGGCTGATCGAGTTCACTCGTGTTCCACTCTTGACGAGCTGCACGGAGCGCCACAAGGTGTAGTACCTCACCGCCTCCTTGGAGACGAAGTAGCCGTCGCCGAGCAACTCCTCGTGGGAGCGACACCAGTCCTCGCCACCCGCGAAATCCGTGCCCATCAGCTCGGCGAGTTCGGCAGCGTGAGCAGGCCAGCCGTTGCCGGCGATCGACGCCACGTTGGTGATCGCCGCTCCCGTGGTCATCCGATCGACCAGCGCCTCGGTCAGGTGACGCAACCCGAGGAAGTTCACCCGCATGATGTCGATCGCCGACCAGTGCGAGCCGTTCGGAATGCCGGCGCAGTTGACGAGTACGTCGACCGAACCCGGCAGCACATCGAGCACAGCGTCGATCGCCGCCGGATCGGCGAGGTCGCAGCGATGGGCAGCGGCAACGGGCAGGCTCACCTCAGCCACATCGAGGGCGTGCACCTCGGCGCCGGCATCGAGCAGCAACCTGCTCGTCTCGTAGCCGATACCAGTAGCTGCGCCGGTCATCACGACGGTTTGCGCGGAGAAATCGAGGAGGTCTGCCATTCGACGGAGCGTAGCGCGTTGCCTCCTCGACTGAGATTCATTCTTGTTTCGGCGACGGGCACACCACCGTCGCCGACGAGCACCGCATCCGGCAACGGCTCGTCGTCGGGAAGAGACCTGATCGACCTGCGCCTCAGCTGCGGCGGAGCTCGCGGAGGTTGAGCCCGAGGAACATCACCGCCGTGGCGAGCAGGATCGCCACCACGGCGAGACGCCATGACGCGATCACGCCCAGAACCACGAACGACCCGATCGCGAACACGACGACGGCGAGCGCGAGGCGAACGACGAAGCTCACGAGCCTGCCGCGCGAGAACGCCTCGATGGCGAGCACGACGACGATGCCGTTCACGGCGAGAAAGGCGATCGACGGACCCCCCGAGGCGACCGCGAGAGCGAGCAGGGCGAACAGCAGCGGAGTGCTGATGGTCGCCCACACGCTCAGCAGACGGCGTCGCTCCTTCGACTCGGTGGGCAGTGGCAGCGGCCGGTGTCGGAGATGGGCGTGGGGATGGACCACGACGGTCTCGCCGGACAGCGCCCGCTCGAGTCGCGACAGCTCATCGGCGTTGTGCGTGGCCGTGGCGGCCAGCTCGGCCAAGGCGCTGACATCGTCCTGCATGGCGTCGCTGATGTCGGTCACACCGGCCACCTCGGCGGCGCGCAGGCGACGTCGGCGCCTCGTGCGCTCGTGGTCGATCCGACGGTTCTCGTCGGCGAGCTCCTCGATCCGGGAGGTGATGACCTCACGGCGTTCGCTGGTGCCGGGGAGCACGGCGTCGAGCGCGGCCCACCCGACCGGATCCGACCACGAACGGCGAACCGTCGCGTCGCGCTCGTACCGGGGCCCGGCCGGACCACGCTCACCACCGAACGGGTCGTTCGTGTCGTCACCCCACAAACCCGTGAACGACCGGATCCATGGCGTTCGATCGCTCACCACCACTTGCCGCCATGCTCGGTCGGTGCCCGGACCGATCGCCACCCCGTCGCCACGGGCGTACTCGACGTAGGGGATGCCGAGCCCGCTGGGCACCTCCTCACGATGGGTCCACGGTTGGAGGTAGCGCGACACGCGGCGGATCGACCCCGTCAACCGGCGGTAGCGGTCCGAGCGCACCGTGATCAGGTACTCGCCCGGCAGCACCGCGCCCGCGTGGGAGCCGAGCCCGGCGAACACCACCGGGTGACCGTCCACGAAGCGGAGGTCGGGGTCGTCCCACCGTCGACGCAGGTCGGGTCCCACCTCGTCGTGGGCCGAGAACGCCACCCACGCGGGTCTGAGCATGCCCTCCTCGTCGCTGCCGACGAGGTAGATCGTCACCTGCTCCCAGTCGCCCTCGTGATCGTTCACGCCGTAGGCGCGCGATCGCCAGTCGTTGAAGTACGAGAAGAACCAGTACTGCAACACCGTGTACCCGCCGTCCCTGACGACCCGGCCGTAGTAGGGGTGATCGCCGTGGTCCGGGCGGTCGCGGTCGAGCATCGCGGCGGCCGCCTGCGCACCACGCGGCGTGCGGCCCCGAGCCAGCAGCGACATGCGTGACCCGGCGTCCACGAGCCGGGTGAGCACGCCCACCCGACCCAGGCGGGTCTCGGCCCGGAACCGCGGCCGGTCACGGCGGAGCTGCCACCCGTAGAACTCGGCGCGAGTCGGGCGGGCCGACACCAAGCGGAGGTAGTGCCGCGCTGCATGGCCGTCGGTGAGCTCGACCAGACGATCGAGATCGAGTTCTCCGCCGGCGGCCACTCGGGACCGTGAACCCGGGCCGCTCCGCTCCCACAGCTCGGCGTGCGCGACGAACGACTCCACCGATGCGGGGAGGAAGTACTCCCCCTCGTTGAAGCGGATGACCGGCTCGAACCGTCGGAGGAGTTCGTGGTCGGGGAGGTCCCGCGGTACCGCGGTCGAACCGCTGGACCCGATCGAGACGGCCACGGGACGACGATAGCCGGGTCCCGACGGTGGAGATCGGGGCGCCAGTGCTTCATCAGCATCTGCTCGAGTTGTCGGGGTGAGGAATAAATCTGACTAAACACGGTTGAATAACACGTCGAACCACGAAAGGTTTCTCCGTGACCCATCTGCCCATCCCCCCACGATCGAAGCTGCCGCTCCTGATCGCCGGCCTCCTGTCGTTCCTGTTCACCGTCTGGCTGTACTTCGTCCAGGGCCAGACGACTGCCGGCGTCTTCGTCGCTCTCTGGGTTCCCTCGATTGCGGGTGGCCTGTTCCTGACCGGCCGCCAGCTCGACGAGCAACCCGAGCTGGTGCCCGAGACGTCTCGTCAACGCAACGCCGATGCTTCCTTCGACCGCGCGCTGGCGCTGGTCCGGTCGGGGTTCTGACGGCCATGAGTCGGCCTGAACGCTGCCATGGTGTGCTCGTCGTCGGGGGCGGGTACGCCGGCCTACACGCCGTGCGGGCCGTCGAGCGCCTCGGCGTCACCGTCACGGTCGTCGATCGCTCCGGGGATCACGACTTCGTGACTCGTCTCGCCGCTGTCGCCGGTGGGTCCGCACCGGAGCGCGACGCTCGCCAGCCGCTCGATCGGTTCGTGCGCAAGGTCGAGGTCGGCTCGGTCGTCTCGGTGGACGATGGTGCTGTCGAGTTGGCCAACGGTCATCGCATCGAGGCCGACGCCGTTGTCATCACCGCTGGCGCCGAATCCTCCCGGCCACCCATCGAAGGCATCGATCACGCGGCCGGGCTGCGCACGGCCGACGACGCCGTTGCGCTGCGCACGGCCATCGCCGCCACCACCTCGGTCGTGATCATCGGCGGAGGTGCGACGGGCGTTCAGCTCGCGGGAGCCGTCGCCCATGCCCACCCCGACGTCCTCGTCCACCTCGTCGAAGCCGAGGCGCACCTGCTCGCCGGACTCCCTACCGGCCTCGGGAGAGGTGCGGAGCGGATCCTCGGCGGACGCGGCGTCGAGCTCCATCTCGGCCATTCCGTCGATCGCATCGATCCCGATGGTGTCCACGTCGATGGAGTGTTCATCGAGGGGTACGTCGTCTGGGCCGGCGGATTCGCCGCCGACGCCGCTCGGCTCGGCGTACCCACGACCGACGACGGGCGGATCGCGATCGACGCCGACCTCCGAATCGCCGGCATGCAGCGCACGTTCGCTGCCGGCGACGTCGCCGGTCACGTCGACCGGCATGGGGACACGCTGCCCATGTCGGCGCAGGTCGCCGTCCAGGCGGGCAACGCCGCCGGTCGCAACGCCGCTCGCTCGGTCCGGGGCGAACCGACCGAGTCGGCGGCTCTCCGGCAGCTCGGCTGGGTGGTCGACCTCGCCGGCCGGCGCGGGCTCGCTCAGCTCGGTCCGCTCGTGCTCGCCGGCCCGGTCCTCGATCTGGTGCCACCCGTGATGCATCACGCAATCGACCTCAAGGACCTGATCGAGATCGGCGGGCTCGGTGCACTCCGGTTCGCCCCCGCACCCGTTCG
>REDU01000118.1 GCA_007693335.1 Ilumatobacter sp.
ACTCGACGGCGCGGCCGAGCGAGCGCACCGAGTTGAGGTTCTTGATCTCGCAGCGGGTGCCGAGCGGCTCGCCCGGCTTGCGCACGCTCACGTTGGCGTCCACCCGCATCGAGCCCTCCTCCATCTTGGCGTCGGAGGCGTCGACCGCCACGAGGATGGCGCGCAGCTCGGTCACGTACTGACGGGCCTGCTCGGGTGTGCGGATGTCGGGGCGACCGACGATCTCCACCAGCGGCACGCCGGCACGGTTGAAGTCGATCAGCGACGAATCGGAGCCGTGGATGCGACCGCCGGTGCCGCCCACGTGGGTCGACTTGCCGGTGTCCTCCTCGAGGTGGGCGCGCTCGATGCCGATGCGGGTGCCGTCGGGCAGGTCGAGCCAGCCGTCGACGTTGAGCGGCACGTCGTACTGGCTGATCTGGTACGCCTTCGGCATGTCGGGGTAGAAGTAGTTCTTCCGGTGGAACGTGCACGGCTGCACCGTGCAGTTGAGCGCCAGGCCGATCCGCATGGCCAGCTCGACGGCCTGCCGGTTGAGCACCGGCAGCGCGCCCGGCAACCCGAGCGTGACCGGATCGATGTTCGTGTTGGGCTCGTCGCCGAAGCGGTTGGGGCTCCCCGAGAACAGCTTCGTGACCGTCGACAGCTCGACGTGCACCTCGAGCCCCACCACCAGTTCGTACCCGTCGATCGTGAACTCGCTCATGACGACACCTCCCCGCGGGTCGCGGCGATGGCATCAGCGGTGGCCATCGCCCGCTCGAGCTCGGCCGCCACCCGGAACATGGTCGGCTCACCGAGGGTGGAGGCCAGTACCTGCACACCCACCGGCAACCCGTCCGCCCCCGTACCGAACGGCACGCTCATGCCGGGATGACCGCTCAGGTTCGACGGGATCGTGTAGGTGTCGCACAGGTACATGGTGAACGGGTCGTCCACCTTGTCGCCGATGCGGAACGCCACCGTGGGTGACGCCGGGGTGAGCAGCACGTCGACCGACTGGTAGGCGCGGGCGAAGTCGTCGCTGATGAGACGGCGCACCTTGAGCGCCTTGCCGTAGTACGCGTCGTAGTAGCCGGCCGACAGGGCGTACGTGCCGAGCATGATGCGGCGCTTGACCTCGTCGCCGAAGCCCTCGTGGCGGGTGGCCATGTACATGGTGTTCGTGTCGGGAGCCGGCACGCGGAGGCCGTACCGCACACCGTCGTAGCGAGCCAGGTTGCTCGACGCCTCGGCCGGCGCGATGAGGTAGTAGGCGGTGAGGCCGTAGGTGAAGGCCGGCACCTCGACGTCGACGATGGTGGCACCGGCGGCCGCGAGGGTGTCGAACGCCGCCTCGAGTCGGGCCGCCACATCGGGCGAGGCGCCCTCGGGCAGATCGGTGATGCGACCGACGCGGAGCCCCTCGACACCCTGGTCGAGCACGGCCGTGAGACCGGGAACCGGCTCGGGGATCGACGTGGAGTCCATGGGGTCGTGGCCGCCGATGGTCTCGAGCACGAGCGCCGAGTCGGCCACGGTGGTGCTGAACGGGCCGATCTGGTCGAGGCTGCTGGCGAACGCGACCAGGCCGTACCGGCTGACCACGCCGTAGGTGGGCTTCACGCCCACCACCCCGCAGAGCGCAGCGGGCTGACGGATGGAGCCACCCGTGTCGCTGCCGAGGCTGATGGGAGCGAACCCGGCGGCCACCGCCGCCGCGCTGCCACCCGACGAGCCGCCCGGCACCCGCGAGGTGTCGACCGGGTTGCGGGTGGGCCCGAACGCCGAGTTCTCGGTGCTGGAGCCCATCGCGAACTCGTCGAGGTTGGTCTTGCCGACCGCCACCGCGCCGGCCGCGGCGAGACGCTGCACCACGGTGGCGTCGTACGGCGGACGCCACCCCTCGAGGATCTTCGACGAGCACGTGGTGGGGATGCCGTGAGTGCAGAGGTTGTCCTTCAGCGCCACCGGCACACCGGCCAGCGGGCCAGGGTCGCGACCGGCAGCCACGTCGGCGTCGACGCGTGCGGCCGCGGTACGGGCCTCGTCGGCCAGCACCAGGTTGAAGGCGTGGATCTCGCCCTCGCGGGCGTCGATCGCGGCGAGGTGGCGTTCGAGCACATCAGCAGCCGACACGGTGCCGGCGCGCACGGCGGCGGCGATGTCGGTGGCGGTGGTGGGGAGATCGCCCGAGCTTGATGTGGACGTGGCCACGATCAGTCCTCCAGCCCGACGATGGGCGGGACCTCGAAGCGACCGTCGACGGCTGCGGGGGCGGCCGCCAGCACCTCGTCGCGGTCGAGGCACGGCACCTCGACGTCCTCCCTGAACACGTTGCGCAACGGGTACGGCTGCGTCATCGGCTCCACGTCGGCGAGATCGAGGGCGTCGATGTCGGCGAAGTGGTCGAGCATGTCGGCCAGCTTCCCGGTGGCATCGTCGATCTCGTCGGGGGTGAGGTCGAGACGGGCGAGGCGTGACACCTTCGCCACGAGCTCGGCCGTGATGCGATCAGATCCGGACACGACTGCCGAGGCTACCGGTCGACGGCCGTGGGCCGCCGACCGGTCACGCCTCAGGTCCCCGCCAGATCAGCGGTCGGGGATCAGTCGTCGCCGGACAGCAGGATGCCGTCGTCCTCGACGAGCGTGATCTCGACCTCGCCCGACGGGTTCGTGGCACCGGAGCCGCGGCTGTGCAACAGCACGTAGTCACCGGCGTAGTCCTCGGTCGGGATGATGAAGCCGGTCAGGATGCCCGTGACGGTGTCGCCGGCCGACACGCAGCGTTCCGAGACCCGGAGGTCGTTGACGGCATCACCATTGGGCAGGGTCAACACCCATCCGCCCTCACTGCGCTGGGAGCAGGTCTGGCCCTCGCCCCGGTTCTCGATCGTGTAGGCGATCTGCAGCAACGAGTTGCCGTCCTCGAGGGGCTGCCCCTCGGGCCCGGACCACCGCACCTCGGCACCCGTGACGGTCACCGTGTCGGCGATGTCGCGGCGGGCCGTGTCCTCACCCTCGATCTCGAACGTCCAGCCGGCGGTGTCCTGGGGGACGAGCAGCCGGTCGACCGGCTCCACCGCCGATCCGATCGCGACCGTGGCGGGCGTGACCCCGGGCCGACCCACCAGGAGGTACGCCGAGTCGTCGTCGAAGATCGCCCGATCCTCGTGCGGGAGCACGACACGCAGCTCGCCGCTGGTGAACGACTGGGCGGGCACGTCGCGGAAATCGGGCTGGACGGACACGGTGAACGTGTCGCCGGTCGCCGGATCGTCCCACTGCAGGGCGATCGGTGTGGTGTTGACCGAGGTGGTGCCGCCCCCGCCGTTGTAGACGCGGGCCGGGAACGTGATCTCGACCCCCTGTGGTTGGTCACCCGGCTGGATGTCGGCATCGAGATCGACCACGATCATCTCCTCGATCGACCACTCGACCATGCCGTACAGCACGGTCTGGTCGATGGAACGCTCGGCGATCGTCGGGAAGTCGGCCGGGTCGAACTCGACCGTCCCGGCACCGTCGGAGTCGGTTCCGGCGCTGTCGCCCCCCGCTGATCCGGGGTCTGATCCGGGGTCTGATCCGGGGTCGGTCGGCTGGTCGTCGGGCTCGGGCGGGGTGGTGACCGGTTCGTCCGGCTCGTCGACGAAGTCGTTCGAGATGTCCTCGGTCGGGTCGTCGTCAGACCTGGTCAACTGGTCGAACAGATCGTCGCCGCCGCAGCCGGCCACCAGCACGCCGAAAACCACTGCTCCTGCCATCCGCCGTCGCATCGTGTCTCCTTGTCGTCAGGGGGGAATGAAATGGGTCCCGGACGCCATCAAACACGCCGATCTGTCAGTGATCTGTGAGTACGGTCGTTTCGTATCCGGACGCCGCCGGTCGAGCGGATGCCGCCGGCTGATCAGAAGCCGGTCTGGTTGTGCGGCAGTGGTGACGCGGTGAAGAGCGCGTCAGCGCGGCGCACCGCCTCGCTCGACCGGGCCTCCAGGCGCCGCCCGGCAACGAGTGCCGACGGGCGGACACCACCGAGCAACAGTGACGACAGCGATGCGCCGTCGCCCACGAGGTCGGGGCGGGAGCGCACCTTCGTGCATCCGCTGGAACCCACCCGCCACCGCACCCCGTCGGCTTCGACCACCATGTCGTCGTCGGTGCCGTAGGTGCGGGCACCGAAGCAGGCCGGCACGTCACGCACGTTGAGCCACAGTCCATCGTTCACACTCGTGGTTCGTACGACCCGGTGGTCGTCGAGGAGGTACGGCAACGGGTCGTCGAGCGGCACGTTGCCCGACCGGATCGGACCCACCAGGTCGACAGCGAGCACCGTCGCCCACAGATCGAGGTGCGCCTCGGGGGTGGCGGCGATCAGCTCGTACAACCGGAGCTCGTGCTGCGGGAGACCCTCGTTCCAGTGTTCGGTGAGCTTCCACGCGGCGTACCCGTGATCGTGCACGGCGTACACCGCGGAGTCACCACGCTCGGCGATCAGCCTGCGGTGCCAGGCGTCGGAGCGGCTGATCTCGCCGGGCCGGGTCCGCCGGCCGCGCTCCCAGCGGTCCGCCAGCACATCGGGCCGGCCGTCACCCTCGATCAGGTGGACCGAGCCGGGACGCGGCCGGAGATCGGCACGGAGTCGGGCACGTCGACGGTCGATCTCGATCGACCGGTCGTGCGACGCGATGCCGTAGCCGAACCGCTCGTAGATCGAGCCCTCGCTCGCTGTCAGTGCCGCGAGCGGCTCGCCACGGGCGTCGATGTCGTCGTGCAGCTCGTCGAGCATGCGGCGCAGGATCCCCTGCCGCCGGTGGGTGACGAGCACGGCCACCCACGTCACCCCACCGGTGGGGAGCGAGGCGCCCCCGGGCAGTGTGGTCTCGAACGCGAACGAGCCCGAGACGCCCACGACCTCGGTGCCGTCCACGGCGATGCGGAAGCGGTCGAGCTCGATCGTGGGCCGCACCCGCTCGAACTCCTCGGGCTTCCACATGGTGCCGAACGCGATGCCGGCGATGCGCACCATCGCCGCCACGTCGTCCTCGGTCGGTGTCCGGATCTCGATCCCCATCCCGACAGTCTCACCCCACCCCCACCGATCTGTCTGCCCGATTTCCACAGATCCACCCGATTCCCGCGGACAGTTCACCCTCACCCCACCGAACTGTCCGCGGAGATCCGGCAGGATCACCCGAAAAACACAGACAGTTCGGGGTCAGGTGAGGTGGAAGAGGGCGGCGGACTCGGGGTCCATGGCCGGGGGGCGGAACCCCACCACGGCGAGCTCGCGGCCGGTGGCCACCAACACGCCGTCGGCCCACTCGGGTTCGTGACGCGAGGGGCTGCGACGTTCGCCGGGCAACACGAGGCGCTCCACCCGGTAGGTGCGATCGGGGTCGAGACCGGGGAGACGGAGCGCCGGCGGGGTGAGGCTGCGTGGAGTGCCGAGCAGCGCCCAGCTGACGAGCGCCTCGGTGCGATCGGTGGCATAGACGCCGTGGGCGACGTACGGCTGCTCGACGTCGAAGCGCACCGTGTCGCCACCGTGCAGCAGGGGCCGGAGTCGCCGGTGCAGGGCGATCACCTCGGCCAGTCGGGTGCGGTCGCGTTCGTCGAGCGACGAGATGTCCCACTCGACGCCGAGATGACCGAACATCGCCGTTGCCGCCCGGAACGCGAGCGTGTGGACCCGACCGGTGGTGTGCGAGCGGGTGGGGCCGATGTGGGCCCCCATCACCTCGGGCGGCACGAACAACGATGCACCGCGCTGGATCGACTGGCGGTCGAGGGCATCGTTGCAATCCGACGTCCACACCCGCCGCGTCCGTTGCAGGATGCCGTGGTCGATGCGGGCGCCACCCGACGAGCACGATTCGATCTCGACCGCCGGGTGGGCCGCACCCAACTCGTCGAGGAGCCGGTACACCGCGAGCGTCTGGGCGTGGGTGCCGGCGGCGCCGTCGGCGCCCGACCCCTGCACGTGGTCGCGGTTCATGTCCCACTTCACGTATGCGATGTCGTGGTCGCGCAACAGCGCGTCGAGCTGCCCGAACACGTGGGCGTGGGCGGCGGGGTTCGCCAGGTCGAGCACCAGCTGGCTCCGGGCCAGCACGGGCTCATAGCGCTGGTCGACCAGTGCCCACTCGGGATGGGCGCGGTACACGTCGCTGTCGGGGTTCACCATCTCGGGTTCGACCCAGATGCCGAACTCCATCCCGAGTCCCGTCACGTGCTCGATCAGCGGTGCGAGTCCGTCGGGGTACACGTCGTCGGAGACCACCCAGTCGCCCAGGCCACTCGTGTCGTCGCGCCTCGATCCGAACCAGCCGTCGTCGAGTACGAAGCGCTCGACGCCGAGCGAGGCGGCCGTGGTCGCGAGCTCGCGGAGCCGATCGAGGTCGTGGTCGAAGTACACCGCCTCCCAGGTGTTCAGCAGGACCGGTCGCGGTGTGGACCGATGGCCGCCACGAGCACGCAGGTGACGGTGGAACCCCCACGATGCCGGCGTCAGACCCGCCGACGAGTACACGGCCACGACCTCGGGAGTGGTGTAGGACTCACCGGGCTCGAGCAGGATCTCACCGGGGTGGAGCAATTCACCGAGCTGCAGGTAGCGGCGGCCATCGGGCAACCGCTCGGCGTGCACCACGTGGTTGCCGCTCCACGCGAGATGTGCACCCCACACCTCGCCGTGCCACTCGCCGAAGCCCGGGTCACCGGCGAACACGAGCGGCACGTGTTCGTGCGAGGTACGACCACGGCGGTTCTCGGCCGTGATCGCGCCGGTCGGCCACGGCCGGCGCTCGGGGACCATCTCGCGCGCCCAGCGGCCCGTGAGCGACAGCAGCTCGTCGGCGTGCTCGGACACCGGCAACGTCACGGTGAGCGCATCGAGCAGGTACCTGCTGGTCCCGGCGTTCTCGACCGCCACCTGCAGCGAGAGCGCGTCGGTCAGCTCGAACGAGCACGTGAGCCGGAGTTCGGCCTGGTGATCGACCGCACGGATCACCACCCGCTGACCGTCGCGTTCGGGCTGGCCGTCGGGGGCGAACCGGGGGGCCCAGTCGCGACCTCCCGGCCGGTTGCCCGCGAGCCCTGGCCGCCCGGCGAACCCGAGGCCGTGCTCGGGCACGACCGACACCGGCGCCACCGAGTCGGCGCCACCGCGCGTGATCGGCCGGTCGTGGAGCGCGCCGAGCACCCCGAGCGATGCGCCGTCGCCGAGCGATGCGCCCCAGTGCACGATGGTGGGCACACCGGTGGAGGCGTCGATCACCACCTCGACGTCGCCACGGGGTGAGTGGAGCCGGATCAGATCGCTCATGACGGGCCGGCCGACAGACCGAGACGGTAGGCGAAGGTGAACCGGCCAGCGGGAAGCGAGTACTGCGGGAGCAGGTCGGGTCCGCAGCTCGCCGTGCCGAGGCCGCGATGCGCCACGTCGAGGTGCACCACGAGCTCGTCGCGCGGCTCGAGGTCGGCGGTGTTGGCGGCGGCGAACAGATCGTGGGCGGTGAAGTACGTGGCGGAGACGTGCAGGGCGGTGGGCTCGATGGCCTCGACGCGCACGGTCTCTCCGGACTCGGGGTCGGTGCACTCGAGCCACCGGGTGCCGGTACGCAGCCCGAACTCCTGGGGCACGAGGTACGGGGGCGCGTCGGGAGCTCCGTTCCAGATGCCGAGCATGGCGCCGGCGGCCCGGTCGGGGTAGTTCTCGTGCGGTCCGCGCCCGAACCAGCGGAGGTCGCGGAACCGGCCGGGCAACCGGAAGCTCACACCCACCCGGGGGAGGTCGTCGAGGTGATCGGGCACCTCGACCACATGGTGGTGCAGCACCGTGCCGTCGGCGTCGACCTGTCGGTGGTGCGTGTGTCCGACCAGGTCATCGGCCGGTCGCTCGTGCAGACCGGCCGCCTTCCAGCGGGCGAGCGCCCGGGCACCGACGCCGAGACGCTCGGAGAGCTCGGGCATCAGCTTGAAGCCGTCGTTGTCGGTGGGCGCCCGCCACAGCGCCAACTCGACCGGCGAGCGCAGCAGATCGTCGAGCGGTGTGGTCTCCTGACCGCTCGACCGGGGGATGCGTCGACGGCCGATCCGGCGAGAGCGCTTCGCCCGGCGGAGCTCGACCTGGTCCCACGCGACGAGGTGACCGGCAGGCGCGAACCAGGTGTCATGCCGCTGTGTCCACCGCACGGTCAGGTGCACTTCGTCGTCGCCCGGTGGTACCTCGACCGGCAGCGCGACGTCGACCGACGAGTGGGGTGCCGTCTTCGGGAGACGGAGACGGCCCGACGTCACCGTTCGACCGGCCACCGACATCTCCCACTCCCCCACGAGATCGTCGAGCCCGGTGAACGACCGTCGATTGGCGATGCGCAACATCGGCGATCGGCGGGTACCCGCCTTCGAGACGGTGACCGGTCGGTACACCCAGGCCACCTCGCGCATCGCCGGATGGGGCTCGAGATCGGCCGAGACCAGGCCGTCGGCCACGAAGTTGCCGTCGTGCGGTCGCTCGCCGAAGTCGCCGCCGTAGGCGAGACGAACCGTGCCGTCGGGCAACCGCTGACGCAGTCCGTGGTCCTTCCACTCCCAGATGAAGCCGCCCTGCAGACCGGGGGTGCTGGTGATGACCTCCCAGTAGTCGGCCAGTGATCCGTTCGAGTTCCCCATCGCGTGGCTGTACTCGCACAGGATCAGTGGTCGGGTGCCGAGCCCGTCCTCGCCGTACTGCCGGATGGCCTCGATGGGTGCGTACATCGGACACACGATGTCGCTCGCGTGCGACCCGCCCGAGACCCAGTTCGAGTTCGGCCCGACGGATCCGTCGCCGTGGAAGATCGCGCCCTCGTAGTGGAGCGGCCGGCTCGGATCGACGCGACGGATCCAGGCGGCCGCCGCGTCGTGGTTGGCGCCGTACCCGCTCTCGTTCCCGAGGCTCCACAGGATGATCGACGGATGGTTGCGGTCGCGTTCGACCATGCGGGCGACGCGGTCGACGAACGTGGCCCGGTAGCGCTCGTCGTGGCAGATGCTCACGTTGTAGGCGTGGCTCTCGATGTTGGCCTCGTCGACCACGTACATGCCGAGCTCGTCGCACAGGTCGTAGAACGCCGAGTCGTTGGGGTAGTGGGAGGTCCGGATGGCGGTGATGTTGTGGGCCCGCATCAGCTCGAGATCGGCGCGGAGATCGGCGACCGTGAGCGCCTTGCCCCGGTCGGGATGGTGATCGTGGCGGTTCACGCCGAAGATCCAGATCGGACGGCCGTTCACGAGCAACTGGCGGTCACGCACCTCGACACGGCGGATGCCGACGCGCTGGGAGACGGTCTCGATCACCTGCCCGTCGGGCGACACCAGCTCGCTCGTGACCTCGTACCGGTCGGGGCGCTCGGCGGACCACGGGCGGCAGCGTGGCACCGACCACGTGACGGTGACGGTGTGGCCGGTGAAGCGGTACGGCCTCGCGAACTGGTGCGGTACGGCTCCGGTGCGCGCCGCGCCCACCTGCTTGCCGGTCGGTCCGGTGAGGATCGATCGGACGGTCCAGCCGGGCTCGGGATCGCGGACGAACGTGACGTCGGCGGTGGCGGTGAGACTGCCGGCACCGGTCTCGACGTCGAGGTCGGTGCCGCACCGGAGATCGCCGAGATGCACGAGCGGACGCGCCTCCACGGACACCGATCGGTGCAGACCGGCCATCCACCACTGATCCTGGTCTTCGACGTAGCTCATCGCGCTGTAGCGGATCACCACGATGGCGAGCTCGTTCGGCCCGGCCACGAGGTGGGCGGTGACGTCGTACTCACTGGGGAGCCGGCTGTCGGTGCCGTAGCCGACCAGCTCACCGTTCACGTACACGACGTGCACGCTCTCGGCGCCGGCCACGTGGAGCACGACCTGCTGACGCCGCCACGCCGACGGGACGGTGAACGACCGTCGGTACACGCCGGTGGTGTTCCGCTCGGGGAGGGCCGGTGGTGGCCCGGGAAAGGGCATCTGCACGTTGGTGTAGTGCGGGAGGTCGCCGACGCTCCGCCCGGGTCCCTGCAACGTCCAGTTCCCGGGCACCGTGACGGTCTCATCGGGTCGTGCACCCGTGACGGCCTCGACGGGCACCGCGTCGGGATCGTCGTAGAGCGCCAGCGACCACTGACCGTCGAGCGAGCGCCGCCCGGCCCGCTCGATGGGCACGTGCATCGGGAGACGCCCGATCGACGTGATGTGCGGATCGACCCAGGGCCGCAGCCCGGCGAACAGGCGGTTCACGGTCGGGTCGTCCCGTGCTCGCGCCGAGCTCGCTCAGCAGGGAACTCGGGGAGACGTCGTGGTTCCGTCACGCACGATGCAACGTAGTCAATGCGTCCGGAACGGCCCGCACGATGTCGGCGGGGCTCCGCCATGCGACGGCGTCCGCGTGCTACTCCTGTGGGATCGACACCTCGCCCGGCGAACGACTCCCGGCATGACCGGTCCCGACACCGGCATGACCGATCCACGGCCGGCACGTGACCGGGTCGATCCGTACCTGGGGACCCGAGTGCACGTGGTGGGCGCCCGGCAGGCGCGCCCGAACCTGCCGCGGTCGGGCTGCCCGTTCTGCGTCGGTGGACTCGAGGCGCCCGAGCCCTACGACGTCCGCTGGTTCCCCAACCGCTGGCCGGCCATGGAGGGCGACCGCTGTGACGTCGTGCTCTACACCTCCGAACACGACGCCACGTTCTGGTCGCTCGGTGTGGACGGCGCCCGCAAGGTGGTCGACCTCTGGGCCGACCGCACCACCGAGTTGGGCGCGCGCGACGACGTCGACTTCGTGCTGGTGTTCGAGAACCGCGGGCCCGAGGTGGGCGCCACGATCAGCCATCCCCACGGTCAGATCTACGCCTACGACCACGTGCCGGCCCGACCCGCCGCCCGTCTCGGGGCACGGTGGCGACCCGACCTCGAGCCCGGTGCCCGGGCGGTCGTCGCCCACGGGCAGTGGACGGCGTGGGTGCCCTTCGCGCCGCGCTTCCCGGTCGAGGTCGCCGTGGCGCCGGTCGAGCAGGCACCCGATCTGCCGAGCCTCGGTGACGCGGCGCGAGAGGAGTTGGCCGTGGTGCTGATCGACGTACTGGCGCGGCTCGACCAGCTCTACGACCAGCCACTGCCCTACATGATGTGGTTGAACCAGCGACCCACCACCGGCCCCGGCCGGCCGGGGTACGACCACGCCTGGTTCAACATCGAGATCGTGTCGCCGTGGCGATCGGCGGGTGTGCAGCGATTCATCGCCGCGGCCGAGGTGGCCGGCGACGAGTACTTCAATCCTGTGGTGCCCGAGGATCTGGCGGATCGCCTCCGGGGTCTCCCGGGTGGTCGCTGACAGCGTCGTCGCGTCCGTCACCGACCGGCAGATCCTCGGCCGGCAGATCCTCGGCCGGCAGATCCTCGGCCGGTCCATCAGCGACGGGCTCGGCCACGGCGAGGGTCGGCTCGGGCCAGTCGTTCCGACCGCGGGTGGCCACGAGGTAGACCACGCCACCCACGATCATCGCGAGGGCGATCCACTGGTTCCAGCGCAGGCCGGCCACCTCGGTGGCACGGTCGATGCGCAGACCCTCGATCCAGAACCGGCCGAGGCCGTACCCGGCCACGTAGACGCCGAACAGCCGCCCCGGGCCGAGACGGATCCTGCGGTCGATCAGGAGGAGCAGACCGGCGAGGCCCAACGTCCACAGCGACTCGTACAGGAACGTGGGGTGGAACGTGGTGTCGGCCGGGAAGCCGGCCGGCACGAACTGGGGGTCGACCTCGAGCGCCCACGGCAGGTCGGTGGGGCGACCGAACAGCTCCTGGTTGAACCAGTTGCCCCAGCGCCCGATCGCCTGGGCGAGGGGGATGGCAGGAGCGGCGCACGTGGCGGCCACCCCCATCGGGATCCCTTTGCGCCGCGCCAGGTAGAGGCCGACAGCGGATCCGGCCACCAGCCCACCCGGGATGCCGAGACCGCCCTCCCAGATGGCGAAGGCGCGGCCGATGTCGCCGTCGAAGCGACTCCAGTCGGTGGCGACGTGGTAGAGGCGGGCGCCGATCAGGCCGGCGCCCACGGCCCAGATGGCGATCGACGACGCGTCGTCGCGCGTGCCGAACCCGCGCTGCTCGAGCCGCCGCCCGAACAACCACACGGCCGCGATCACGCCGAGGGCGATCAGCAGGCCGTAGGCGCGGAGATCGAGTGGCCCGAGGCTGATCGACGGACCCGGGGGCGCCGGGAAGGTGGCGATCACGCCGCGGTCACCCGCTCGACGAACGCGAGCGTCTCGGTCGCGATCAGCTCACGATCGTGGTCACGGGTTGCCACGTGGTAGCTGCGTTCGAGCCAGGTGTGCTCGACCGGACCACCGAACGTGGCGGCCAGGTGCTCGCTGTTGGCCGGCTCGACCACGTGATCCTGGCGGGAGGTGAACAACCGCAACGGCACGTCGATCTCGCCGAACCGGTCGCGCATCGGCGTCAGCCCGTGGTCGAGCAGCGACAGCAGCGGACGGACCGGCGTGCCCTCGTACGAGATGTCGGTTCCGTCGGGGTCGGCGATGTCCGGACCGGCACCCGGCACGACCTCGATGCCGTCGTCGAGCAGTTCCTGCAGCATCTCGATCACCTCGGGCGGCTGCGGGAGCACCACGGGGTTCACGCACACCACCGCGCTGATCCCTGGCCCCTGCAGCGCCGTCCAGAGCGCCAGCGCCCCGCCCATGCTCTGCCCGATCACGACGGTGCGATCGGTGCGCGCCGCGAGCCGGTCGTGCGCCCGGGCGGCCTCGCCGCTCCAGTCGGTCCAGTCGGTCAGCAACATGTCGTCCACCACCGTGCCGTGACCGGGCAGACAGGGCAGCTCGACGTGGAACCCACCCCCGGCGAGCCGCTCGGCGATCTCCCGCAGCGACGACGGGCTCCCGGTGAAGCCGTGGAGCAGCACGACGCCCGCGCCGCTGTCGGTCCCCTGTGGTTCGTACGACCACGGTTCGGCACCGGGCATGAGGGCGGCTGGCATCGTGTCGTTCTATCCGATACCGGACCCACTCGGGCACACGGTCACCCGGGGGGCGCCTTGACCCATCGGTCAAGGACCGAGTGAACTGACGGCGTGCCAGCCACCTCGCCAGCGTCCTCCTCCTCGGAGCGACGCCACACCTCGCAGGGACGCGAGCGCAAGCAACAGCTGATCGAGGCCGCCGTGACCCTGTTCTCCGAACGCGGCTACTCGGCCACCCGCATCGCCGACATCTGCGAGCAGGCCGGTGTGGCCAAGGGCCTCTACTACTGGTATTTCCCGACCAAGCACGACCTGTTCGTCGAGCTGGTGCGCACCATGCGTCGCCGCCTCCGTCAGGCACAAGCGGCCGGCATGGACCCGAACGCCGATCCGCTCACCCGCATGCGTCAGGGAGCCGAGGCCAGCGTCCGCTTCATCGCCGAGAACGCCTCGTACTTCTCGTTCGTCGAGGTCGAGCGGGCGGAGACCGAGATGTCGGGGCTGCTGCGCGAGGGCAGCGACGTGTACCTCCGCGACGTGCTGGCGCTGGTCGACGAGGCCCAACAAGACGGACTCGTACCCGACACCGATCCGACACTGGTCGCGATCGGCGTGGTCGGTGCCGTGTCGTCGTTCACCAACGCCTGGCGGAACGGACGCACCACGGTGAGCGCCGATGAGCTCGCGTCGTTCGTGGGTGACTGGGTGACGAACGCCGTGGGCGGCCAGACCGTGAATGGAATGGCCGCACCGTGAGCGGTCACACCGGGAGCGGCGGGATCGATCCGGTCGGCGATCAGCGGAGTTCGGGTTCCAGCTCGGGATGACGGGCTGCGAGCACGATCGCGAACGACGAGATCAGCTCGGGATCGAACTGGCCACCACCGCCCGACATGACGAACCGTGCCGCCTCGGCCATCGGCCACGCCCGCTTGTAGGCGCGCCGGCTGAGCAGCGCGTCGAACACGTCGGCCATGGCCACGATGCGACCCGACAGCGGGATGTCGTTCCCGCTGCGACCGTGCGGGTACCCGCGACCGTCCCACCACTCGTGGTGCGTGAGCGCCAGTTCGGCGGCCAGCTGGAACAGCGGTGACGAGCTCCCGACGAGGATCTGGTGTCCCACCGTCGTGTGGGTCTTCATCAGCTCGAACTCCTCGACGGTGAGGGGCCCCGACTTCAGGAGCACCGCGTCGGGTACGGCCACCTTGCCGATGTCGTGGAGCCGGCCGGCCAATCGCAGACGCTCACACCACTCCGGCGGCTCACCGGCAGCATGCGCGATCTCGGCCGCCATGTCACCCACGCGCTTGGTGTGCTGGCCCGTGTCGACGTCTCGGAACTCGGCGAGGATGGCCAGTCGCTCGAATGCGTCGAGCTGCATCGTGGCCGGATCGTCCATCGCCACCGCGGGCACCGCACCCACGTCGGGCGGCACACGCTCACGGAGCTGGAAGATCTCCGAGCGCTGCCGGGCCGTGACGGAATCGTGGGCCACCTGCAGGGTGCGGAGCCGGAGGTCGGCCGAGCGGTCGACCATCTCGCGCGATCCGGCAGCGTGCCGTTCGCGGTGCTCGAGCGCCTCCTCGAAGCGTCCCGACCGCTTCAACACCTCTGCGAGCAGGCCGTGGATCTCGACCTCGAAGTCGCGTCGGTCCGAGCGTCCGGCCAGGTCGAGGGCCTCGCGGAGCACGGTGGCCGCTTCGTCGAGCGCGTTGCGACGCAGCGACACCCGGCCCTCCGCCATCAGCACACCGAGCTGGGAGGTGGACGACGGTGGGTCGCCCCGGAGCGCTCGCTCGTGCGATGCGCGGCGCGCCTCGGCGAAGCACTCGATGGCACGCTGTGGTTCGGCCAGCCCCATGTACGACTCGGCGAGATCGGCCAGCAGATTGCTGACGACCTCGGGTCGATGATCGCGGGCGAGGTCGATCGCGCGCCGACAGAACGTGACCGCCGGGAGGTACTCGGCGCGCTGGGCCCGGATGCGGGCGAGGTTGCCGTAGACGAGTGCAGCGAACCCGAGGCGGCCGAACGGTTCGGTGACGGCCAGTGCCGCCTCGTAGGCGTCGATCGCGCCGTCGTGGTCCCCCAGGGCCTGGTGCACGGCGGCGAGGGTGTTCAGCAGATTGGCCTCGTCGACGTCGTGCTCGACGCTGCGGTGGAGTTCGAGCGCCCGCAGGCAGTAGGTGCGCGCCTCGGCGTGGTTGCCGGCCTCGTAGTGCACGATGGCGACGAGGTGTGCAGCCCGGGCCTGCACGAGAGGCTCGGGCACCGTGGCTGCGAGATGATCGGCCTCGAGCGCCAGCGCATGGGCGTCGTGGCTGTCACCCACCGCGTGGGCGATGGTGGCGAGCTGGAACACGGCCTCGGCCTCACCTGATCGGTCACCGCAGGCGCGAGCGTGCACCCGCGCCTCGAGCGCCCGTCGGCGCGCCGTGGCAGGATCGGTCTCGCGCACGGCCGTGGCGGCATCGAGGAGCACTCGCACTCGTTCGCTCGGTGCCGACAGGTCCGACACGGACCCGTCCATCTCGCTGCCCACACCACGACGGTAGCCCCGGCTCGTATCCTGGGGAATGATGGGTCGCCGCAGCCGCACGGTCGAGGGCGCCGCTGTCGCGACATTGGTGCCGGTGTTGTCGCTCGTGCCGTTCTGGCTCCTGGCCCTCGCCGTGGTCTGGTACCCCGTCCACCTCGTGTGGGACATCGCCTTCTGGTGGTTCCCGCTGGTGTGGGCCGGGCTCGGGCTCTTGCTGTTCGTCCGCCCGATCCAGGTGGCGGTGCTCTCGCCGCTCTTCGGCGCCCGTCGTCCGACCGAGCGCGAGCTCGACGTGATCGAACCGATCTGGCGCGACCTCGCCCAGCGCATCGATGTGCCACCGGACCGCTACGTGGTCCGGATCCTCCCGTCCGACGATCTCAACGCGTTCGCCTGCGGGGGTCACCTCGTCGTGCTGACCTCGTTCGCCGTCGACGAGCTCCCTCGCGACGAGCTGGCCGGCGTGCTCGCCCACGAGCTCTGCCACCATCTCGGCTTCCACACGGTCGCACTGACGATCGGACACTGGCTGTCGCTCCCGGTGTTGGTGCTGGCCCGCATCGGGTTCTTCCTCCAGAACGTCGCACGGGCGGCCACCGACAGCTTCGCCTCCAACTCGGCTGGTTTCACCGCCATCGGCGGCCTGATCGCGGCGCTGCTCACGGCGGTGTCGTGGGTGTTCCTGGCCGCCCTCTACGCCTCTGATGCCCTGGCCAACCTGTTCGGTCACGGCACCGAGTTCGAAGCCGATCGGCGAGCGGTCCGCATGGGCTACGGCCGGCCGTTGTCGAAGGCCCTCCGCCGGGTGATCGCACTCGGTGGCGGCTCCCGGGCGGTCGGTTGGCGGGCGCGCCTCGCCGCGTCGCACCCCTCGGCCCGTACCCGGGTGGCCCGCATCGAAGCCATGATGCGTCACCCCAGCCGCTGACCTCCGACGGCGATGTCGGCGACGGCGACGGCGACGGCATGTCAGGCGACGGCGACGGCGATGTCAGGCGACGGCGATGTCGGCGACCACCGCGCCGGTGAGCGCGATGAGGTCGCACGGCGCCACCTCGACGTCGAGACCCCGCCGGCCTCCGCTCACGAAGACGGTGTCGTGCAACTCGGCCGTCTCGTCGATGACCGTCGGCAGCGATCGCTTCTGACCGAGCGGGCTGATGCCGCCCACCACGTAGCCCGTCACCCGCTCGGCCGTGGTCTGCTCGCACATCTCGACGCGCTTCACCCCGAGCGCGGCCCCCACCGCCTTCAGCCCCACGGTGCAGCTCACCGGCACGATCGCGACGGCGGGCGAACCGTCGCCCTGCACGATGAGGGTCTTGAACACCCGGTCGTGCTCGACCCCGAGCGCGTCGGCGGCCTCGCGCCCGAAGTCGCGCAGTTCGTCGCTGCGCTCGTACGGATGCACGCGGAACCACAGGCCTGCCGACTCGAGCACTCTGATGGCCGGTGTCACCGCGAGAGTCTGTCGCGTGGGCCGGCGGTGACGCAGCCCGGCCCGGGCCGACGCGCCAGACTGCAACCGTGCGCACCTCGGCCGACCCGTCGCTCGATCCCACCGACTACGCGTTCAGGCACCGGCTGCGGGTCCGATTCGCCGAGACCGACGCGATGGGCATCGTGCACCACAGCCGCTATCTGCCGTATCTCGAGGAGGCCCGGGTCGAGTACCTCCGCGAGATCGGTCATCCGTACCACGAGCTGCGCGCCGAGGGCGTCGACATGGTGGTGCTCGAGGCGTTCGTTCGGTACCGGTCGCCGCTGCGGTTCGACGACGTGGTGGAGGTGCACGTGGGCCTGGCCTCGGCCAACCGCACCACGTTCCAGATGGCCTACCTCCTCACCGTCGATGCTGCCGTGCGGGCCACCGCGGTGACCGTCCATGGCTCGATCACCTCGGCCGACGGGCGCCCGACCCGCTCACCGATGTGGCTCCGCGACCTCGCCCCCGACGCCTGACCCGCCGCACCGTGGTTCCCGGGCCCGCGCCACCCGGCCCAGATCGACACAGAGTCGCCTGCGGCCGCATCACGCGGCCCCCAGCGACACAGAGTCAGTCCCGACCGCACGTCGAGGGGGGCGGCGGCGGGGGCGGTTCACTTCGTCGGTCGATCGGGCGACTGAGTACGGTCGATGCAACCAAGGCCCCACCGCGGGCGCGAACGACCCTGAGAAGGATCTGATGACGAGCACCGGGACGACAGACACCGACACGACGAGCGCCGGGACACCACCCTCGCAGGTCCCCCTGGTCGACTACCTCGTATTGGGTGACGATCCGCACCTGCTGGCATCGGAGTGCACCGCCTGCGGTGCTCGGTACTTCGATCGGCGCAACGCATGCGCCTCGTGCTTCGCCACCGAGTTCACCAAGGTGCGGATCGCGAGCGAGGGAACGGTACGGGCCTTCACCATCGTGGCGTTCGCCGCACCCGGCGTGCCGGTGCCGTTCGTCTCGGCGGTGATCGACTGTGACGGCACGAGTGTCCGGGGCAACCTGATCAACGTCGAACCCGACCCCGACCACGTCCACACCGGGATGCGGGTCCGTCTCACCACGTACTTGCTCGGCACCGACGACGCCGGCACCGAGGCCATCGGCTTCGGCTTCGAGCCGGTCGAGAACTGACCCACCGCGACTGCACCAACCCTTCCACCACCCACCACCACCGCTTCTCACCACCACTCCTTCCACCACCAGCCCAGGGCACGACACCTGCGAAAGGCACCACCATGAGCGCGAGCGACGAGATCTGGATCCTCGGGATCCACATGACCAAGTTCGGTAAGCACTTCGACAAAGACCTGGTCGACCTCGGGTCCGAGGCCATCCTCGGCGCGCTCGCCGACGCGGGTGTGACGATGGCCGACATCGGCATCCTCGCCGCCGGCAACCTCATGGGGTCGGGCGGGATCGGTCAGCAGTTGCAGAAGCAGGTCGGCCAGACCGGCATCCCGGTCTACAACGTGTCGAACGCGTGCGCCACCGGCGCCACCGCGCTGCGCACGGCCATCATGGCCGTGAAGGCCGGCGAGGTCGACATGGGCCTGGCCGTGGGCGTCGAGAAGCTCGCCGGCGCCGGGCTCCTCGGTGGGGGCGGCTCGAAGAAGTCCGACGACAACACCTGGGAGCCCAAGGGTCGCTACGGCGCCGTGGCCTCCACCGACGGCCGCATCGGCACCGACACCATGCCGGGCGTGTTCGCCCAGGTCGGCATGGAGTACCTCCACAACCACGCCTACGGCGGGGCCGAGTTCGAGCTGTTCGCCCGCATCAGCCAGAAGAACCACAGCCACTCGACGCTCAACCCGCTCGCGGCCTACACCAAGGAGATGTCGCTCGAGCAGATCATGGGCGACATCATGATCGCCTACCCGAACACCCGCCCGATGTGCTCGGCCAACTGCGACGGGGCGTCCGCTGCCGTGGTCGTGAACGGCGAGAAGCTCAAGACGCTGTCACTCGAGCAGCAGCGTCGGGCGATCAAGATCTCGGCCTCGGTGCTCACCACCGACCCGTACCAGGAGGCCTGTCAGGTACTCCCCGACGTCAACACCCTCACGCGCAACGCGGCGAAACAGGCGTACGAGCAGGCGGGGATCGGTCCCGACGACCTCGATCTGGTCGAGCTGCACGACTGCTTCGCCACCGCCGAGCTGGTCCACTACGACAACCTGATGCTCTGCGACGAGGGCGGCGCCGTCGACTTCTTCGAGTCGGGAGCACCGTGGCGCGACGGGCGGCTGCCGGTGAACGTCTCGGGCGGACTGCAGTCGAAGGGCCACCCGATCTCGGCCACCGGCATCGCCAACATCTGGGAGGTGTGCCAGCACGTGCGCGGCGAGGGGGGCCCACGCCAGATCGAGGGCGCCAAGGTCGGCCTCGCCCACGTGATCGGGCTCGGCTCGGCCTGCGGCATCCACGTGCTCGAGAAGTCAGCCGCCTGACAACCGCCGCTTCGCCGCGGACTTCCACGAGAACTTCCAGGAGGACGTCCTCACGGACCAGTGATACACTTTGTGTGGTTGAGTGGCCGCTATGGGTGAATCACCGTCAAGACGCACTCAAGGTTCACTCTCCGATAACCGAACGGGGTTCACAACGGCCACGTTGCGCAGTAGGTTCGGCGCTACCGCTACAGGTCGTCGCCACATCCGGTGAGGGCGCAAAGTGGTCGACGGGTCCCGGCGGTGGGATCCACTCAGAAGAACGGCGGAATATCGTGAGCGAGGACCGAATGATGGAGGTGACCCACACCGAGGATCGGCATGGGCACTCGTTCGAGGTCCAACCCGACCTCAGTATCTGGGAGCCGTCGTTCGGAGAGAACGTCACCGTCCTGCCGTTCCTCGCCGAAGACGCCGTCACGGACGCACCGCAGGTCCGGACACTCCATCCCAGGACCCTCCGCCGCTCCCTCGTCGCCGTCGACGCGCTGACGATCACCGCGGCGATCGCGCTGACCTTCGTCCTGTTCTCGATCGTGCGGAACGAGACGCTGGCGCAGCCCCAGCATCTCGCCCTCGCCGCCATCGCCCTTCCCACCTGGCTCATCGCGATGGCCGCGAAGAAGCTCTACGTCGCGCGCGTCATCGAACGACCGAGCGAG
>REDU01000104.1 GCA_007693335.1 Ilumatobacter sp.
GGGTCAGCGGGTGTCGGACGGGTTCAGATCCTCGAGGGAGCGATGAGCGGTCTCGGGGTACGCCGCCAGCACCACGATCACCACCACGACCTGGGCCAGTGCGAGCAGGCCCATGACCTGGCCGTAACTCCAGGTGCCGTCCAGCAGCACACCGGCGAGGAGGAGCCCGCCGATGCCGCCCAGCAGCGCCGACGCGGTGAGCAGACCGGCCACCCGACCGCGGTTGCCGGTCGGGAACAACTCGGCCCGGTACACCGCCAGCGCCGGGTACGCCATGCTGCCGAGGAACCCGCCCACGAACGCCGAGGCCCACATCGGCGCGCCCGGCACGCTGTACGACACGACGATGAAGGCGGTGCTGAGCGGCAGTGCCACCGCCAGCAGCCGTCGTCGCCCGCGGAGATCCGCCAGCTTGCCCCCGAGCAGCAACCCGAGTCCCGCCGGGGTGGCCGTGGCGAGGGTGAACACCGCGATCGAGGCGCCGGAGTACTCCCGCACGTCGAGCAGGTAGGCGTTCTGGAAGAAGCTGGCCGGTGAGACGAACGTGTTGGTGGCCACCGCCACGATGGCCAACACGGCGAACCGGCGACGGTCGAGCCGCGGTGGCTCGGTGGGGCGCAGCTGGAACCGGGTGGTCTCCGGGAGACGACGGGCGATGTCGACCGCCACCGGCAACCACACGAGTGTCACGAGGAAGATGAACCGCCACGATCCCTGCGCCAGGTCTGCGAGGGGGAGCGCGAGCACCGCGACACCGGCGCCGAGACCGCTGGCCATCGCCAGCAGGCTGACCGCATACGCCCTGGAGCTGCGGGGTACCTCCTCGGCGGCCACCACGGCGATGAGGAACCCCAGCGCGAGGCCCAGCGGTCGTCCGATCGTCTGGGTGGCCACGAGCAGTGCGAACGACGGCGCGAACGCGCCCACGGCGGTGGCGAGGGGCGCGGCCCACGCCACGATCGTGATCACCCGCTTCCGTCCGATCCGGTCGGCCAGCACGGCGGCCGGCAGCGCCAGCACGATGCCCGCTCGGACGACGGAGCCGGCCACGCCGATGCCGGAGCTACCCACCCCGAAGTCGTCGGCCGCGAACGCCACCGTCTGGGTGAACACGGTGTTGATGAACGCCGAACTCATCGACGCCGCGGCCAGCAGGCCGAGGACGAGCGTCTGGCGTTCGTCGAGTCGATCGGGCGGCGCCCACCACGGATTCGACGACCGCGCCGGGCCGGCGTGACGGCGGGGCGCCCGCCCGCGGCCCAGGTACCACCGCACCGGAAGGGCGAACACCCAGCCCATCCAGGGGATCAGCAAGCGGTAGTGCGTGGTCTCGCGCCACCCCGAGCCGTGACGGGACACCTCCCGCCGGTACTGCTGGAACGGACCGTGTCGCTGCTCGAAGACCTGCGTGCCGGTGCCGGATCGGGCCAGTTCGGCCACGAGATCTTCGGCCACCAGATCGTGGCGGGGTCGGAGCAGGACGGCGTTCGTGGTCGAGGTGTCGGGCCAGTCGCGGATGACCGTGCGACCGGCTGGAACCACGGGGCGAGCATACTGGTGGTCATGTTCCGGACACCCGGCGTTCCCACGGGCGCGCATCTGGCCGACGAGGCGATCGTGGTCCGCTCGGCCGGCCCGCTCTCGGGTGAGGTGCACGTGCCCGGCGCGAAGAACTCGGTCCTCAAGCTGATGGCCGCCACCTTGCTGACCGACGGTCGGTTCGAGCTCACCAACGTGCCCGACATCGCCGATGTGCGGATCATGGCCGAGCTCCTGGCCGCCATCGGTGTGACCACCGAGACTCCCGAACCCGGCCGGCTCGTGCTCACCGACCGCGGCGATCTCACCCCGGTGGCGCCCTACGAACTGGTCGAGCGCATCCGCGCCTCGATCAACGTGCTCGGCCCGCTGTTGACCAGGTGCGGGCACGTGCGGATGTCGATGCCCGGGGGTGACGACTTCGGGGCCCGTCCCATCGACATGCACGTGGCCGGGCTCGAAGCCATGGGCGCCACGTTCAAGTTCGGTCACGGTGAGGTCGAGGCGTCCGCCGACCGGCTGCACGGTGCCGACATCACGTTCGACTTCCCGAGCGTGGGGGCCACCGAGAACCTGCTCACCGCGGCCGTGTACGCCCACGGGATCACGCGCATCGACAACGCCGCCCGTGAGCCCGAGATCATCGACCTCTGCCAGTTCCTCGTGAAGATGGGCGCGCAGATCGAGGGCATCGGTACGTCCACCCTCGTGATCACCGGGGTCGAACGAGGTTCACTGCGGGCCGTGAGCCACTCGACGGTGCCGGACCGCATCCAGGCAGCGACGTACCTGGCTGCAGTGGCCGTCTCGGGCGGTCGACTCACGATCACCGGGGCACGCGCCGATCACATGGAGATGGTGCTGGTGCGGGCACGGGAGATGGGACTCGTGATCGAACAGGCGCCCGGCGGCATCACGGTCGAGGCGCCCGAGCGGTTGCGCTCGATCGACGTCGCCACCCTGCCCTATCCGGGAATCGCCACCGACTACAAGCCGCTCATCATCACGATGCTCGGCGTGGCCGACGGGGTGGGAATCGTGACCGAGAACCTCTACCCCGGACGCTTCCGCTATGTCGAGGAGCTCCAGCGCTTGGGCGCCGACATCCGCACCAACGGTCATCACGCCGTGGTGCGTGGCGTGCCCCGCCTGTCGGGCGCCCCGGTGCGGGCCCACGACATCCGTGCCGGGGCGGCCATGGTCGTGGCGGGTCTCGCGGCCGAGGGCGTCACCACCATCACCGGCGTGCACCACATCGACCGCGGCTACGACGATCTCGTGGGGCGTCTGCGGGGTGTGGGCGCCGATCTGGAGCGCGTCAGCGTCGGGTGATGTCCGACGCGTCGCTGTCCGTGTCGCCCGATTCTCCCCGTTCGCCCGATTCTCCCCGTTCGCCCGGTTCTCCCGGTTCGCCCGGTTCGCCCGGTTCGCCCGGTGCGGCATCGAGTCGGCGTTTGGCCAGTCGCAGGGCGAGCACGATGAGCAGGATCGGCGTCACGACCAGGAGGATCTCGTCCCATCCGCCCTGGTGGGCGAGGATCGACGCAGCGGCCGGGAGCCCCGACATCTCGAGATCCGCCATAGCTCGGCATCGTACGTGCTGCGCTGATTGAATGGGGATCGACATGCGAGAGCAAGTGGAAGCCACCATCGAAGTGATCCGCCCGGCGCTGCAGGCCGACGGGGGCGACATCGTGCTACGCGACGTCGACCCCGAGACCGGGATCGTCAGCGTCACGCTCGTGGGCGCCTGCGGCACCTGTCCCGTCTCGACCGACACCTTGAAGTCGGGCGTCGAACGCATCATGCGTGATCGGGTCGACGGGGTCACCGAGGTGGTCAACGTCACCGAAGCCACCGAAGCCACGGTCTGACCCGGTGAGTCGCGTTCGTCGTCCACCGGAAGAGCTGTTCGCCGATGCCCGCGAGGGTGACCGCTCGGCGCTGGCACGGTTGCTGTCACTGATCGAACGGGGTGGGGCCGATGCCCGCGCCATCGGCCGGCTCTCGCACCCGCTGAGCGGCGGTGCCTACATGGTCGGGCTCACCGGTGCACCGGGTGCCGGGAAGAGCACGCTCACGAGTTCGGCCATCTCACACCTGCGCTCACTCGAGATCGAGGTGGCGGTGTTGGCGATCGATCCGTCGTCGCCGTTCACCGGCGGTGCGATCCTCGGCGACCGGGTACGAATGCAGGAGCACGCCACCGACCCGGGGGTGTTCATCCGGTCGATGGCCACCCGCGGCCACCTGGGTGGGCTCACGCTGGCGACGCCGGAGGCAGTGCGGCTGCTCGACGCGGTCGGACGCGAGTGGGTGCTGGTCGAGACGGTGGGCGTTGGGCAGGTCGAGGTCGAGATCGCCGGCAAGGCCGACACCACCGTGGTGGTCGTCAACCCCGGATGGGGCGACAGCGTGCAGGCCAACAAGGCGGGGCTCATGGAGATCGCCGACGTGTTCGTGATCAACAAGGCCGATCGCAAGGGCGCCGATCAGACCCGGCGTGACCTCGAGCAGATGCTCGATCTGGGCGATCTCGGTCACGACGCGTGGCGGCCGCCCATCGTGTCCACCATCGGCACCACCGGCGAGGGTGTGCCCGAGATGTGGGAGGCGGTGCTGTCCCACCGGGCGCACGCCGAGTCGTCGGGGCTGCTCGAGCAACGCCGCACCCAGCGTCTCCGCGACGAGCTGCGTGAGATCGTGGCCGAGCGTCTGCGCGAACGGGCCCGTGAGCTGTGCAGCGGCGATCGGTGGGATCAGCTCACCGACGAGGTGGTCGCCCACCACACCGACCCCTGGTCGGCCGCCGACGAGATGCTCGCCCCCGTCGACGCCTGACCCCGTCGAACTGTCCGCGGGGATCGGGTCATCCTGCGGGATCTGCACAGACAGGTCGGGTGGTGAGGAGGTGGTCGAGCTCGGCCTCGACCCGGGCGGGGTGATCGAGATCGCGCCACCAGACGTCGACGATCTCCCAGCCCATCCGACGCAGCTCGCCCTTCCGCCGGGCGTCACGGTGCTGGGCGGTCGGGGTCGCGTGCCACGCCCATGACTGGCACTCGATGCCGATCTTCCGCTTGGGCTCGGCGAGGTCGAGCTCGGCGATGGTGAGTCCACGGCCGTCGCGAACGGGGTACTCGTCGAGGAGGCGGATGCCGCGGCGCTCGAACGTGCGCCTGGCGAGACGTTGGAACCAGCTCCGGGGCAGCGTGCGGCCGTCGCGCTCGTCGAGGAGCATCAGGAGCGTCGGTGGTCCGGGTCGTCCGCGTCGACGCCAGCGTGCCCCGATCTCGCGCAGCTCGTCGATCGAGTGACCCTGCCGGAGCGCGCTGTCGAGCGCCCTCGCCGTGGCGCCGAGACCAGCAGTGGGTGAGAGCAGGGTGAGCGTGGCACCCACGGTGAGGGTGGGGATCGACCGGACCTCGGTGATGTCGTCGGGTGTCAGGCCGCGGGTGTGGTGGGTGATCGCGCCGTCGGGGGGCTGTGGCCAGGAGCCCTTCTTGCAGATCACGTCGACCAGCTCGTAACGGTCGAACCCGTCGAGCCCGTGGAGTCGGGCGGCGGCACCGTGGGAGAGCACGGCGTGGCCCGGGGCCGACACGGCGGTCAGTGCCCGCTGCTCCCACGTGCACGGTGCACCCGCGGCCACCAGCACCCCTCCCGCCGGGCGACGCACGACCCCCCGCCGCTCCAGCCGCTGTTCGACCTCGGCCGTGAGTCCGAGCTCGCGAGCCCGGGCAGCCGTCGTCACACCGTGCCGGGCCGCCATGGCGTCGAGCACCTCCTGGAGCGTTGGGGTGACGGGGAGGCTGCTCGTGGTGGGGTCGTCGTGGGTGTCGTCCATACCCTCCATGGGCACGCGGGAGGGCGCGAAGGGGAAACCGCCCGGCGTGATCGTCGTGGACGACCGCGATGGTCGTGCGTGCAACACTGGGTCGATGGCAGTCGAACTGGAACGTCGCGACGACGGAGTGGCAGTGGTGACCCTCGCGAACGGGAAGGTCAACGCCTTGTCGCAGGCGCTCCTGACCGAACTCGGCGAGATCGCGCAACAGCTCACCGACCACCCGCCGGGGGCCGTCGTGCTCACCGGCGGCGACCGCATCTTCGCCGCCGGTGCCGAGATCTCCGAGTTCGGTGGACCGGCCGAGGGTCGGGTCATCACCGAGCGGTTCCACGCCACGGCCGATGCGATCGCCGCCATCCCACGGTTCGTGATCGCCGCCGTGAGCGGGTACGCGCTCGGCGGGGGGTGCGAGATGGCGCTCGCCTGCGACTACCGCATCGCCGGTGAGCGGGCGGTGTTCGGTCAGCCCGAGATCCTGCTCGGCATCCTCCCCGGTGGCGGCGGCACGCAGCGATTGGCCCGCACCGTCGGTGCGAGTCGCGCCAAGGAGATGTGTCTGACCGGTCGCCAGGTGAAGGCGGAGGAGGCCCTCCGCATCGGTCTCGCCGATGAGGTCGTGCCCACCGACGAGCTCCACGACCGGGCGATCGCCCTGGCCGCAGAGGTGGCCAAGGGTGCACTCGTGGCCCAGGCGCTCACCAAGCGGGTGATCGACCAGGGGTTGTCGACGTCACTCGACGCCGGCCTCGCCCTCGAGCGCGAGGCGTTCGAGGGGGTCTTCCACTCCGACGACAGCCGCATCGGCGTCGCCAGCTTCCTCGAACACGGACCCGGCAAGGCGTCCTTCACCGGCCGCTGAACCCGTCGAACTGTCTGTGGGATCCGGGCGGATCCGCCCGCCCGCCGCGGACAGTTGGGGAGGGGTCACGGGGTGAGGAGGTCCAGGTAGACATCGTTGGTGCGAGCCGCGATGGCGTCCCAGGTGTAGGTGGCCTCGAGCAGTTCGGCACCGGCCCGACGCATGCGGGCGGCCAGCTCGGGATCGCCCAGCAGCTGGTCGATGCGATCGGCCAACTGCTCGGCATTGCCCGGTTCGAACAGCAGCGCCGACCCCGTGCCTCCCACCAGCTCGGCCAACCCACCCGTGTCGGCCACGATCAGCGGGGCGCCACCGGCCAGCGCCTCGAGGGCCACGACGCCGAACGGCTCGTACAGCGACGGGATCACCACGCAGGCCGCGCGGTGGATGGTGGCGCGCAGCTCGTGGTCGGAGAGGAAGCCCGGCAGGGTGACCACATCGCTCACGCCCTCGATGTCGAGCTGTGACTGCAGCTCGGGGAGGTACGAACCCCGGCCGGCGATGATGCACTCGAGGTTGCCGCGACGGGTCCGGAGCGTGGAGATGGCCCGGGCCAGCACCTGGAAGCCCTTCTCGAACTGCACGCGTCCCCACGTGAGGATGAGCGCTGGTTGGTCGCCGGGTGGGGGGCCGGGCCCGTCGCTGCGCCACCAGGCGGGATCGATGCCGTTCGGGATCCGGTGCACCCGGGCCGGGTCGAGCTCGAAGCCCCCGGCGATCTCGCGCACCATCAGCTTGGTGCTGGTGATGACCCGGGCCGAGCGGAACGCGAGCCACCACTCGATCGAGTTGATGTCGGTGGCTTCTCCGGATGGGAGGTGCCCGCCGTGGCGGCCGCGTTCGGTGCCGTGCAGCGTGGTCACGAGGGGGACGTCGAACAGGGTTGCGAGCACATCGGCCGCCCATGCGACCTGCCAGTCGTGGGCGTGCACCACATCGGGTCGCCAGTCACCGAGTGCGGCGCTGCGCACGACCATCGCGTGGTTGGCCGATGCGGTGCGGGCGATGTCGGATCCCCCCGCCAGCCACGGCATGTCGACCGCGGCACGCAGCACCCTGACGCCGTCCGACTCCGCTCCGGTCTCCGATGGCGCATCGGCGAGCGGGTGCGCGCGGGTGATCAGCACGACCTCGACTCCCGACAGCGCCAACGCATGCGCCAGCCCGTCGACGTGGGCGGCGATGCCCCCGGCCGTGCCGGGCGGGTACTCCCACGACAGCATCAACACGCGCACGGCCGGGCACCCTACCCTGGGGTGGTGTCCTCCGACCCTGCCCCCCACTCCGGGCCCCACTCCGGACCCGACGCCGTGATCGGCCCACTCGACCTCCATCTGTTCAACGAGGGGAGCCATCGCCGGTTGTGGGAGCTGCTCGGGCCACAACGCATCGCCGTCGGGAGCACGGGCGACACGGGCGACACGGGCGACACGGGTGGCGTTGGGGTGCGCTTCGCCGTCTGGGCACCGAATGCGCGATCGGTGAGCGTGGTGGGTGACTGGAACGGCTGGATCGGCGAACCGATGGCACCGGTGGAATCGTCGGGTATCTGGTCGGTGGTGACGTCGGCGGAGTCGGGCCACTGCTACAAGTTCGACGTGACCGGGGCCGACGGCCGCACCGTGCGCAAGACCGATCCGATGGCCCGACGCACCGAGGTGCCACCCAGCGATTCGAGCGTGGTGCCGTCGTTCGACCACTTCGCCTGGTCGGACCAGGAATGGCTCGACCGGCGCGGTGCGGTTCGTCGGGCCGAGGCGCCGATGCGCACGTACGAGGTGCACCTCGCGTCGTGGCGCTACGGCGTGTACGACTGGGACTCCCTGGCCGAACAGCTCGCTGACCACGTGACCGACCTCGGCTTCACCCACGTGGAGCTGCTCCCGGTGGCCGAGCACCCCTTCGGGGGGTCCTGGGGCTACCAGGTGACCGGGTACTACGCCCCCACCTCCCGGTTCGGTGATCCCGTCGGGTTCAAGCGGTTCGTCGACACCCTGCATCGCCGCGGCATCGGCGTGCTGCTCGACTGGGTGCCCGCCCACTTCCCGCGCGACGAGTGGAGCCTCGGTCGCTTCGACGGCACCGCGCTGTACGAGCACGAGGATCCCCGTCGCGGCGAGCATCCCGACTGGGGCACCTACGTCTTCAATCTCGGACGTGACGAGGTGCGGAACTTCCTCGTGGCCAACGCCCTCTACTGGATCGACGAGTTCCACGTGGACGGCCTCCGGGTGGACGCGGTGGCGTCGATGCTCTACCTCGACTACTCGCGCGACGAGGGCGAGTGGCTGCCGAACGAGCACGGTGGCCGAGAGAACCTCGACTCGATCCGGTTCCTGCGTGAGGTGAACGACGTGATGGCCGACGAGCACCCCGACGTGCTCGTGATCGCCGAGGAGAGCACCGCCTGGCCCGGCGTGTCGCGTCCCACGTCGGAGGGCGGTCTGGGCTTCACCCACAAGTGGAACCTCGGCTGGATGCACGACACCCTCGCCTACCTGGGCCTCGATCCGGTGCACCGCCGACACCACCACGGCGATCTCGGGTTCACGATGCTCTACGCGTTCCACGAGCGGTTCGTGTTGCCGCTCAGCCACGACGAGGTCGTGCACGGCAAGGGCAGCCTGCTGTCGAAGATGGCGGGCGACGACTGGCAGAAGTTCGCCAACCTGCGCATGCTGCTCGCCTGGCAGTGGGCGATGCCCGGACCACCGCTGCTGTTCATGGGGTCGGAGTTGGCACCGTGGACCGAGTGGACCGAGTCGACCGGACTCCCGTGGCACCTGCTGGAACACGGGCCGCACCGTGGCGTGCGCGATCTGGTCCAGACGCTCAACCGCGCCGCCGATCACTGGCCGGCGGTCTGGCGGCGCGACCACGATCCGGCAGGATTCCAGTGGCTGTCGGTCGACGACGCCGAGCACAGCATCTTCGCCTTCCTCCGCTGGGATGCCGACGGGACGACCGCACTCGCGTGCGTCGCCAACTTCACGCCGGTGCCGCGCCCCGGCTACCGGGTCGGTCTGCCGTGGGGCGGGACGTGGCAGGTCGCGGTCGACACCGACTCACCGGCGTTCGGGGGGAGCGGGGCCAGGGGCGCCGAACCGGAGGTGACGGCCAGCGACCAGTCGTGGCAGGGTCAGGGCAGCTCGACGGTGATCGACCTGCCGCCGCTGGCGGTGGTGTGGCTGGCGGCGCCGAGCCCGGGCGGCTGACGGCGGCCGGTCAGGCCAGAGCGGGTTCAGACCGTGGCCGGTGCGTCGACCAGGCGTTGCAGTTCACGGAGGTTGCGTCGCCAGATGGCGCGCATCACGATGCGACCCCCCACGGCTTCACCGAGGCGGCCGCCGAGGAACCAGGGGAACCGGAGCTCTTCGCTCCACGTGAACCGGGTGCGGCGGCCGAGGTCGAGCGGTTCGAGGGTGAACACGCCGGATCCGGTCACGATGCCCGTGTGCCTCACGCCCATCGAACGCTGCGGCTCCCACTCGGTGATCTCCATGTGGTCGGTCAGACGGATCGGCCCGACCTTGGTGTCGCACTGGAAGCTCGTGCCGACGCCACGGGTCTGATCGGTGTCGAAGCGGATCTCGACGGCGTCGGCCATCCAGTCGACATGGCGCTCGACGGGTTCGACGATCTCCCACACCCGTTCGGGGGTGGCGTCGAGCTCGATCGCGACCTCGATGCGGGTCACGTGTGCGCCGCGACGCTGCGGAGTGCCTCGGCGGCTTCCTCGGGTGGCACGATGTTGATCATCACGCCGGTGCCGCGCTCGAAGCCGGCCTGGGTCACGAGGTTCGGCCAGATGTGCACGTGCCAGTGGTACTCACCGGTGTGCTGGTGCGGGGCGGCGTGGAACCCGACGTTGAACGCCACGTCGCCGAGGGCGGCGTGGAGGAAGCCGGTGGCGTCGCGCAGGGCCCGGCCGACCGCCTCGAGGCTGTGGTCGTCGGCGTCCTGCAGGTGCATCTCGTGGCGGCGGGGCACGATGAGCAGCTCGTAGGGGGCACCGCTCCAGTACGGGCAGATCACGGCCACGTCGTCGGTGGCCATGACGACCCGCTCGCCGGTCGAGATCTCGGCCTCGACCGTGGTGCAGAGCACACATCCGCCGGCGAACCGGGCGAAGGCGCGCTCTTCGTCGATGATCTCACCCGGTACGAACGGCAGCCCGAGCAGCTGACCGTGGGGGTGGGCGAGCGAGGCGCCGGCCTCACGGCCGTGGTTCACGATGAACTGGGTGTAGCGGATCTTGTCGGTGCGGGCGTGGTCGACGAAGCGCCGCTTGAGGGCCTGCATGAACTCGCCGGCTGCGAGGTCGTCGAGATCGTGGAGACCGCTGTCGTGGTGGGGGGAGTAGACGAACACCTCGTGGATGCCGCTGGCCGGGGCCATCACGTGCACGGGACCGAGGTTCTGCACGGCGAAGCCCTCGTCGCCGGCGAACGCCGGGTAGAGGTTGGGCACGACCCGGTTGGTCCAACCGCCGGCGGCGTCGGTGGTCTCGAGCGCGGGCAGGGTCTCTTCCTCGTTGCCCGGGCAGAACGGGCACGGGCGGTCGGACTCGGCCTCGACCGGACGCTTGCGCGGCGCGAAATCGGTCGGGCGGCGGGCCCGCGTCTTCACGATGGTGACCCATCTCCCGGTCAGCTGGTTGAGGCGCATCTGGCTCACCTCCCCAGGATAGGACCGGTGTCGGTCAGGTCGCGCGGACGTGCGACGGGTATCACGCCGGTTCGTCGCGACGGTAGACGCTCACGTGGCGCTCGTCGTCGGGCCGGAAGGTGCGGTCGTCGAAGCCCCGCCAGCGGTGTTCGAGCCGGAGCCCGGCAGTCGCGGCCATCTCGTCGAGCTCGGCCGGTGAGGCGTACCGGATCATCCAGGGGCGCATCCGTACCCCGCCCTCGGCGCTCAGCTCCACGAACTGACCCTCGGCCACGTGCTGATCGGCCCGGTGGACCGAGACCGACAGCACGACGCGATCGGCCGTGAGCGAGCGCACCGTGACCTCGCTGGCCGCTCGCGGCGGATCGTCGGGCACGAACGCCTCCACCACGAACCGACCCCCTGGTGCGAGTCGGTCGGCCACGGCCGCGAAGCAGGCGTGCTGCCGGCCGGCACCGGTGAGGTTGAACAGCGAGTTGTAGGCGACGAACACCACGTGGAAGGGGCCGTCGGGCAGATCGTCCACCATGTCGCCCTCGTGCACCACCACCGATCCCTCGGTGTCCTTGGCGCGCAGCTGGTCGAGCATGGCCGTGCTGGTGTCGATGCCGTGCACCACCGAACCGCCCGCCACGCCGGCTTCGGCCAGCGGGATCGCGAGGCGTCCGGTGCCCACACCGAGCTCGAGCACCGGTCCGCCAGCGGCCAGCTCGACGATGCACGCGACCGTGGCGTCCACATCGGACACATCGGAGTACCACTCGTCGTACACGTCGGCGAACCCGTCGCCGTACGAGCTCGGTCCGTAGCCGTCCACGGCGCTGCACGGTAGCGGTGCGCGCCGGACCTCACCGGCAGGGGCGTCCGACCGTGGCGGCGGATCGGGCTCGGTAGCGTGATGGGGTGCCGGAGTTCACCTATCTCGACCACGCGGCCACGTCACCGATGCACGCGGCCGCCGTGGCGGCGATGCTGCCGTTCCTCACCGAGCGGTACGCCAACCCGAGCGGATCGCACCGGTTCGCTCGCGACGCCCGACGAGCGGTCGACGAGGCGCGTGACGTCGTGGCCGACGCGCTGGGCGTCACGCCGGGATCGGTGGTCTTCACCGGATGCGGCACCGAGAGCGACAACACCGCCGTCGACGGTGTGCTGCAGGCCGCCGTCACTGCCGGCCGCCCGTCGGTCGCGGTGTGCCCGGCAGCCGAGCACCACGCCGTGCTGCACCCGGTCGAGCACGCCGGCGGCCGGGTGGTGGCGGTGGATCGGTCGGGCCGGGTCGATCTCGACGCGCTCGCCGCAGCGCTCGACCCGCACGTCGCGCTGGTGAGCGTGATGGCGGTCAACAACGAGGTCGGCTCGATCACCGATCTCGCAGCGGTGTCGGCGCTCGTGCGCGACCGGTGCCCCGACGCCGTGCTCCACACCGACGCCGTGCAGGCGGCGTGCTGGACCGATCTGCGAGCCATCAGTCCGCTGGTCGACCTCATGTCGCTCAGCGCCCACAAGTTCGGTGGCCCGAAGGGCGTCGGAGTGCTCACCGTGGCGCCCACGGTCGGGATCGATCCGATCATCCGGGGGGGCGGGCAGGAACGCGAGCGACGCAGCGGCACCCACAACGTGGCCGGCATCGTCGCCCTCGCCGAAGCGCTGACGATCACCGATGCCGATCGCGACACCGAGGTGCCCCGGCTCGCGGCGCTGCGTGACCGCCTGGTCGACACGCTGCTGGCCGAGCTCGACGGCGTGATCGAGACGGTGCCGCGCTCCGACAAGGTGGCCGGTTCTGCGCACGTGTGCATCGAGCGGATCGAGAGTGAGGCGCTGCTCTACCTGCTCGACCGGGCCGAGGTGTGCGCGTCGGCCGCGTCGGCCTGTGCCAGCGGTGCGATGGAGCCGTCGCACGTGCTGGCCGCGATGGGTGTGGATCGGCACTGGTCGTCGGGAGCGCTCCGGATGACCCTGGGCGCCACGAGCACCGACGCCGACGTCGACCGCGCCGCCGAGGCCGTGATCGATGCCGTGAGGACGCTGCGTCGATGAGGGGGCTGGGTCGATGAGGGTGATGCTGGCCATGAGCGGCGGGGTGGACTCGTCGGTCGCGGGCGCGTTGCTGCGGGCCGACGGTCACGAGGTGGTGGGCGTCACCATGCGCCTGTGGGGAGGCGAGAGCGACACCGGGTGCTGCAGCGTGAGCGATGTGGACGACGCCCGGCGGGTCGCCCAGCAGCTCGACATCGACCATCTCGTGTTCAACTTCGGCGACGACTTCGACACGCACGTGGTCGAGCCCTACGTGCAGGCCCATGCCGGGGGCATCACCCCCAACCCGTGCATCGAGTGCAACCGGCACGTGAAGTTCGACCGTCTGGCCGAGCGTGCCCGGCTGCTCGGCTTCGACGCCGTCGCGACCGGACACCACGCCCGCATCGGTCGCGACGCGGCCGGTGCGTTCACGCTCGAGCGCGGCGCCGACCCGGCCAAGGACCAGAGCTACGTGGTGCACATGCTCGACCAGGAGCAGCTCGCCCGCACGATGTTCCCGGTCGGACACCTCGACAAGTCGCAGGTGCGTCGTCTGGCCGGCGAGCTCGGCCTGCGCACCGCCCACAAGCCCGACAGCCAGGACGTGTGCTTCATCACGTCCACCGGTGGTCGCACGGAGTTCCTCGGCCGCCGTATCCCGTTCCGGCGTGGCACGGTGGTCGACCTCGACGGCCACACGGTCGGCGAGGTGGCGGCCGTGGAGATGGTGACCGTCGGGCAGCGGCGGGGGATCGGCCTGCCCGGTGGTGGGCCCAAGCGCTACGTGGTCGATGTCGACGTCGAGCGCGCCACCGTGGTGGTGGGCGCCGACGCCGATCTGCTCGATCACGGGATCGTCGTGGCGTCGCCCACGTGGGTGCACGGGCCGATCGAGGGTGAGGTGCTCGTGCAGTGCAGCGCCCACGGCACCCCGGTCGGTGCCGTCGTCGAGCCGGATGCCGATCCCGGCCGGATCGCGGTGCGCTGGCACGAACCGCAACGGCGGGTGGCCCGCGGCCAGAGCGTGGTGCTGTACGACCTCGCCGACCGCTGCGTGCTCGGTGGCGGCCTGGCCGTCGACGCCCTCGCACCCTGACGGGTGGCGGCGGTGCGATCGCTCGGCCGACGGTCAGCCGACGGTCAGCTGTCGGCGGGCAGCGGCGGCCAGCGCCGATCCGGGCCGGGTGGGTCCGGTCAGGAACGACCGCACGTGCACGGCCCGCCCGGTCGGCTGGTCACGGGTGGGAGGGAGCAGCACGGTCGTCATCTCGCGCACCGTCACCTCGATCGCGTGGCCGCTCGACGGACCGGTGAGGTCGAGTGCCTCGGTGTCGGCGGGGGCGAGCCGGAGCCGTTCGAGCTGCGAGCGGCGCAGCATGACGGTCTCGCCGAGCATCACCTGGTCGTGCAACACCAGGCCGGCGGGCACGAACACGAGCCAGCGACGAGCGAGCAGGTGCCAGCGACGACCGAACAGCACGGTGGCGACCGCGGCCACCAGCACCAGTGGCGGACCGGCGAACCAGATCGCCGATGCCGACAGCACGACACCGGCCACCAGTGCAGCGGCCCACACGGCCCATGCGAGCACCGCGGCGATGGCGAATCCCAGTGGTGGTCGCAGCGGGAACCGTTCCTCGTTGCCGTAGGCGGAGGCCTGCACGAACACCCGCCCGAGATCACCCGACCCCGCGACGGCCGTGGCGGAGAGCGCCAGCGCGGCGAACACGAGGCCCGACGCGATCGGGGCACCCGCCACCAGTGACCCCACCGCCGCCACGACGGACAGTGGCACGATCACCCGGGTGGCGGTCAGGCTCACGGTCGCGGGGACGGCCATGGCGGCCACGCCCACCACCCACGCCGCAGCGGCGCTCCACGTCACCACGGCCGCCGTCGCGTCGGACCGGTCGGCGACCGCCTCGGAGATCGCCGTCGATCCGGCCACACCGGTGGCGATCCAGGCCAGCCGCAACACCCACGGCAGCCACGTCACCGCCGAGGACGTCGTGCCCGGGACGTCGGCATCGGGCGTCGTGCGTTGGTCGACCACGGCCCCACTCTTGTCGACGCAGCCCGGTCGGGCCAACGGGGCGCGAGCAGTGCGGGGATGCAGCGGACCCGGCGGCGGGTACATCGGGGCATCTACCGGAATCGCCGGAACGGCAGGCCCCGTGCAAGCATGAGGTCGGCGTCGGTCGGAGCATCCGTGGACGCACGACGAGAGGACGCGAACATTGACGACGGACCGGGAGGTGACCATCGACACGGCTGGGGAGACGACCGGGGAGACGACCGGGGCCGCGACGGGCCATGGGTCGACGCCGTCGGTGTTCGACGTGGTGACGGCGGGAGCCGCCACCGGGGTGGGCAGCCTGCCCCATCGCGATGCGCGTGCCGGCGCGGAGTTCGCGCTGCGCGAGTACGAACTCGCGGTGATCCCGAGCCTCCCGCGCCGCTCACCCGCCGAGTCGATGATCGCCCAGGCCGTGGTCGGTCTGCCCGGTGTCACGCTGGGGCAGTACGGCAGCATCGCGGTGGATGTCGACCGGCTCGATCCGGGTGCCCCCGTACAGACCGACATCGCGTCCGATGCCTTCGTCGGCGTCGGGACCTTCCTCGAACTGGCCGCCCAGCGCGGTCTCGCCGGTGCACCGGTCAAGTGGCAGTTCGTGGGGCCGGTCACCCTCGGTGTGGCGCTCCACCACACCGGTGTGCCGGCCGCCCTGGCGTTCGAGGTGGCGGCGTTGGCGGTGCGCGAACACGTCACGACCCTGCATCGCCAGGTGGCCCGCGTCCTGCCCGGCTCCCCGCAACTGGTGGTGTTCGACGAGCCGTCGCTGGGCGAGCTGCTCTCCGACGACTTCCCGATCCCACCCGACGAGGCCATCGACCTGCTGTCGAGTGCCATGGCCTCGCTCCAGCCGGCCGCCACGGTGGGGGTGCACTGCTGTGCCCGCACCGATCTGGCGTCGGTGCTGGCCGCCGGGCCGCAGCTGCTCTCGCTGCCGGCCACCCACGATCTGGTGTCGGTGGGCGGGTACCTCCAGCAGTTCCTCGAGCACGGCGGATGGATCGCGTGGGGTGCCGTGGCCACCGACGGCCCCATCGGCGTCACGGCGGGTCGGGCCTGGCACCATCTGAGCTCGCTCTGGTGCGAGCTGGTGCAGCAGGGCGCCGACCCGGTGCTGCTGCGTCGCCAGAGCCTCGTCACACCGCACTGCGGCCTCGGTGCCCACACCCCCGTGGTGGCCGAGCGGATCTGCCACACCGTGCGCGACATCTCCCGGCGCGTGCGCGACCAGGCCACCGCCGCCCGCTTCGTGCTCGGCGCCTGAGCGCCACCCGGCACCCCGGGGTGTCGGACCCGCTCTCTACACTCGGCACCGATGACACCCGAGGATCGCATCGCCGAGCTGCGCGACCAGGTCGCCCACCACAACCGGCAGTACCACGAGCTCGACGATCCCGAGATCCCCGACGGCGACTACGACGTGCTGGTGGCCGAGCTGCGGCGGCTCGAGGCCGAGCACCCCGAGCTGGCCCAGCCCGACTCGCCGGCGCAGGCCGTGGGGGGCCCGGCCAGCACGGCGTTCGCGCCGGTGGTGCACGGAACGCCCATGACCAGCCTCGACAACGCGATGCACGCCGGTGAGCTCGAGGCGTGGGGTCAACGGGTGCTGCGGGGTCTCGACGGGGCCACGCCGAGGTTCGTGTGCGAGCTGAAGATCGACGGCGTGGCGATGAGCCTCCGCTACGAGCACGGGCGCTACGTGCGCGCCGCCACCCGGGGCGATGGCCGCGTGGGCGAAGACGTCACGGCCAACGTTCGCACGGTCGAGGTCGTGCCCGATCAGCTCGTGGCGGGCGGGCCGCTGTCGGCGGCGGGGGTGCCCGACGTGCTCGAGGTGCGCGGCGAGATCTACATGCCCACCTCGAGCTTCGACGCGCTCAACGCGGCGGCCGACCAGACGGGCGACCGCCGGTTCGTGAACCCTCGCAACGCCGCGGCAGGCAGCCTGCGACAGAAGGATCCCTCGATCACCGCCCAGCGTCACCTCGCATTCTGGTCGTACCAGGTCGGTGAGGTCTCCGGTGCGTCGCCCACGTTCACGTGTCACACCGACACGCTCGACTACCTGGCCGAACTCGGCCTGCCCGTGAACCCGGAGGTGCGCTCGTTCGTGGCGCTCGACGAGGTGCTCGCGCACTGCCTGCACTGGCAGGAGCACCGCCACGATCTCGACTACGAGATCGACGGCGTGGTCATCAAGCTCGACGACCTGGCCCAGCGCGAACTCCTCGGCTTCACGTCGCGGGCACCCCGGTGGGCCATCGCGTACAAGTTCCCGCCCGAGGAGCGCACCACCCGACTGGCCGACATCCACGTCTCGATCGGCCGTACCGGTCGGGCCACGCCGTTCGCCGTGCTCGACCCGGTGTTCGTGGGTGGCTCCACGGTGTCGATGGCCACACTCCACAACCAGGACCAGGTGCGGCTGAAGGACGTGCGTCCGGGCGACACCGTGGTGGTCCGCAAGGCCGGCGACGTGATCCCCGAGGTGGTGGGGCCGGTGCTGGCCCTCCGGCCCGAGCACAGTGAACCGTGGGAGTTCCCCACCACCTGCTCGTGTCCGCTCTCGAGCACCCTCGTCCGGCTCGAGGGCGAAGCCGACACCCGCTGCATCGAGCCCACCTGCCCGTATCAGCGCGACCAGCGGGTCATCTACTGGGCGTCACGCGGGGCGATGGACATCGAGGGTCTGGGCGAGCGCACCGTCACCCAGTTGACCGCACGCGAGCTGGTGACCGATCCGTCCGACCTGTACGTGCTCACCGCCGATCAGGTGGAGACCCTCGAGGGCTTCGCCCGGCCGAGCGCCGAGAAACTGGTGGCCGCCATCGCCGAATCGGCCCACCGGCCGGTGGCGCGGGTGCTCACCGCGCTCGGCATCAAGCATCTGGGCCCGGCCGCGTCGGAGGCACTGGCGGCCGGGTTCGGCACGGTCGAGCGGGTGATGGCGGCGCCGCCCGAGGCGTTGGCCGAGATCGACGGCGTGGGCGCCGTGATCGCCCGGTCCATCTCCGAATGGGCGGCCAAGGAATCGAACCAGGCGTTCCTCGCCCGGCTGCGGGCGGCGGGGGTCGACCTGGGCAGCGAGGAGGCCGCGGCCGCGGCGGCCGCCGAGCGGGCCGCCGTCCCGAAGGTGCTCGAGGGCAAGACGGTGGTGGTCACCGGCACGCTCCCCGGGTACACGCGTGACGAGGCCGAGTCGGCCATCACCTCTCGTGGCGGCAAGAGCCCGGGCAGCGTCAGCTCGAAGACGTACGCCGTGGTGGTGGGCGAGTCCCCCGGTGCCAGCAAGCTGACCAAGGCCGAGCAACTCGGCATCCCGATGCTCGATGCGGCCGGTTTCGGACGGCTGCTCGAGACCGGCGAGCTGCCCGAGACGACGTCGACCGAGACGACGTCGACCGAGACGACGTCGATCTAGACGACGTTGAACGTCCAGGTGTACGACGACGCCCGTTGCCGTCCCTCGTCTTCGCGCCAGAAGATCACCTCGACCTGCTGGACACCCGAACCGAACCGCTCGACGGTCGCGCCGGCGCGGGGCGAGTAGGTCAGCGTGGCGTTCCCCGGCTCGAAGATGGTCACGGGGGGGACGTCCACCTGGCGGCCGGGCTCGATATCGGCCACCTCGCCGATCCGGAACGTCTCGAGCTCGATGTCGTTGATCACCAGGACCCCCGTGTATCCGGTCGCGAGGTCGACGAACACGTTGGTCTGCGGCAGCACCTGGACGGAGTTGGGGACGGGATCGACGCTCTCGATGGCATCGGGGTAGTCGACGGCGTCGTCGCCGGTCAGCGAGATGGAGACGCCGTAGACGACCACCACCATGCCGAGCGCGATCGCGAAGCTGGCGACCAGGAGACCCCGATCGATGGGCCGACGGAAGAGGCGACGCCGGGACATGACCCCATGATGCCGTCGTCGGCCGCGAATCGGACAACGGGTACCGCCCGCGCCCATCGTCCGCGGCATCCATCACGGCGGGGCAACCGGTAGCGTGCCTCACTCGTGGAGACTGACGATCAGGACCGTCGTGACGGTTCCCCGACCCCGGTCGGAGCCTCCCGTGACCAGGTGCCCCGCGACCTCGAGGGGACCGTGTTCGCGGGCCGCTACCGGCTCACGCGCCTGCTGTCGGCCGGTGCCAACACCGTCATCTACGACGGCGACGAGGTCACCTCGCACCGACCCGTCACCCTCAAGATCGTGCAGCCCGATCTGGCGGTCACGTCCACGTTCCGCGAGCGATTCGACGCCACGATCCGCGGGGTGGCCGCCATGTCACACCCCAACATCGCGGCCGTCTACGACTGGGGTGAGGCCCGCTTCGGGGCCGACCCCACCATGTTCGTGGTGATCGAACGTCTCACCGCCGGAAGCCTGCGTGACATGTACGACCGCGGTCGCCGACTCTCGCCCTCACAGGCGCTGGCCGTCGGTCTGGAGGCCTGTCGGGGGCTCGATCACGCCCACCGGCGTGGCTACGTGCACGGCGAGCTCACGCCCTCGAAGCTGGTGTTCGGCGACGACCGTCGCCTCCGCATCGTCGACTTCGGTCTGGCCGGGATGCTCGCCGAGCGCCAGTGGGAGGAACCCTCGTCGCTGTCGACCCACGTGGCCCGCTACGCCTCGCCCGAGCAGGCCCTGTCCCTGCCCGTCGACGGCACCACCGACGTGTACGCGCTCTGCTTGACCCTGGTCGAGGGTGTGACCGGTCGTCTGCCGTTCGCAGCCGACTCCACCGTGGCCACGCTGGCCGCCCGGGTGGGCAAGCTCATGCCCGTGTCGGCCGATCTCGGGCCGTTGGCATCGGTGCTCGAACGCGCCGGACGACCCGAGGCCCACGAGCGGTCGAGCGCCGCGCAGTTCGGTCGGTCGCTGCTCCAGGCGGCAGAGAAGCTGCCTCGTCCCGAACCGCTCCCGCTGCTGTCGAGCGGCCTGTTCGAGACCCCACCCGAGCGGCTGCGCGACCCCGACGACCCCACCGGTGGCGTGGTGCGTCCGAGCGCCGACGACCTCGTGATCACCCTGTCCGACGACGATCCGGTCGACGAGGATCCGGTCGACGAGGATCCGGTCGACGAGGATCCGGTCGACGAGG
>REDU01000119.1 GCA_007693335.1 Ilumatobacter sp.
CGCCCCCGTGGCACGAGGTGCTCGGTTGACCGATCCGCTGTCGGCGTCGGTGGCGGCGTCGGTGGCGTCCGAGGTGGCCTCCGCAGCCCGAGCAGCGCTCAGGAAGCGTTGCACGGCTCGGGCGTTCTCGCGTCGCCAGAGGGCCACGAGGTCGGGCTCGCGTACCTGGGTGAGCGCGTCGACGATCGGTGCGAGCGCTTCGGCCTGGGCGTCGAGGAGTGGTGCTCGTGGCAGGCCGGCCCGGTCGCGGAGCTCGAGCTTGAGCAGGAGCTCGGTGCGGACGTCGCGGAGATGTTCGACAGGTTCGTCGAGCCAGCGCCGGTTCACCCGGCGGCCCGCTGCGGTGATGGCGATGGTGCGGCGGTCACGACCGCGACCGGCGGTGGTGCCGGTGCGGGTGATCATGCCCTTCTCGGTCAGTTGGTCGATCGCCCGGTAGGTGAGTGGGCGACTGAGCGACCAGATGCGGCCGAGTTCTCCGTCGGGAGCGAGCAGCCCGCCGATCGCCCATCCGTGCGATGCGCCATCGGCCACCAGCGCGAGGCAGGCGTGTTCGGCGAGCCCGATTTCGATCGGGTCCCGGGTCGACCTGGCTGGCATGCAGGCGAGAGTAGACGGGGTGGAGGCAGCGAGCTGACCCGGTGCCAGTACTCAGGAGATGACTACTATGAAGTCGTGTTGCGACTACTGGGCCGCTCCGTCGCGCCGCTCCTGGTGGCAGGCTCGCTCCTCGCATCGTGTGGTGGCGACGTCGGGTCGACCGGCGAGGTCGGGTCGGGCGAGGTCATCGTGTTCGCGACGGCGTCGCTGACGGAGCCGTTCACCGAATTGGGCGAGGCGTTCGAGCGGGAGTTCGACGGAGTCTCGGTCAGGCTCAACTCAGCGGCGTCATCGGAGCTGGTGACCCAGATCAACGAGGGCGCACCGGCCGACGTGTTCGCATCGGCCGATCTGGTGAACATGGATCGATTGTCCGGTGGCATCGGGACGCTCGACGATCCGCGGGTGTTCGCGACCAACCTGCTCCAGATCATCGTCGAGGTCGGCAACCCACTGGGGATCGCGGGGCTGGACGACCTGGTGGATCCCGACGTGCTGTTCGTGACCGCAGCACCGGAGGTCCCGATCGGCCGGTACACCCTGGAGGTGTTCGAGAACGCCGGCATCGAGGTGACCCCTCGCTCACTCGAACAGAGTGTGCGTGGAGTGGTCAGCAAGGTCGTGCTGGGTGAGGCCGATGCCGGCATCGTCTACGCCACCGATGTCCTGGCGGCTGGCACCGACGCCGACGGCGTGGAGATCCCTCTCGACGTCAACGTCGTCGTCAGCTACCCGATCGCGGTACCAGCAGACGCGTCGAACGTCGTCACGGCAGAGGCCTTCGTCGACTTCGTGGTCTCCGACGTCGGCCAGGAGATCCTCGCGTCGTACGGGTTCAGCGCACCGTGAGCATCCGGTCATGACCGCCAGCGCAAGGCCCACACCGGTCACCACCGGTCGTCGTGCGGGTCGTGACCGGCTACCGCTCCCGGCGCTCGTGCTCGCCGTGCTCGCCGTGGCCTTCTTCGCTGCGCCCTTCCTCGGTCTGCTGTGGCGGGCACCGTGGGGCTCCACATGGAGTGTCATCACGTCGGAGGTCGTCCAACGGGCCCTCTGGTTGTCGGTGCGCACCTCGCTGATCAGCATGGTCCTGTCAGTGGTGTTCGGCGTTCCGCTGGCGTGGATGCTGGCACGGATCGACTTCCCGGGCCGCAGCCTGGTGCGAGCGCTCACCATGCTGTCGATGGTGTTGCCACCGGTGGTGGGCGGCGTCGCGCTGTTCTTCTCGTTCGGTCGACGCGGCCTGTTCGGGCAGTACCTCGATCAGTGGTTCGGGATCACCCTGCCGTTCACCACCTCGGCCGTCGTGATCGCGCAGACGTTCGTGGCGATGCCGTTCCTCGTGCTCACCGTCGAGGCCGCCCTCCGTCAGCTCGACCGCCGGTTCGAGGATGCGGCTCGAACGCTCGGAGCGAGTCGTTGGTACGTGTTCCGCCGCGTGACCCTGCCGTCGATCCGACCGGCGTTGATCGCCGGCGCCGTGCTCGCCTGGGCGCGAGCGCTGGGGGAGTTCGGCGCCACGATCACCTTCGCCGGGAACTTCCCCGGCACCACCCAGACCATGCCGCTCGCCACCTACCTGGCGCTCGAGACGAATCCGGACGAGGCGTTGATCATCAGCCTCGTCCTCATCGCCGTGTCGTTCTCGGTGCTGATCGGACTGCGGGAGCGTTGGCTCGGCGGCGGAACCGGACCGGGGGCGGGATGAGTCTCCGTGCCGAGATCGGGGTGACGGTCGGTGAGTTCGATCTCGACGTCGATCTCACCCTCGATCCGGGCGAGGTGGTGGCGCTGCTCGGACCGAACGGCGCCGGCAAGACCACGATCCTGCGGGCCCTGGCCGGGCTGGTCCCGCTCGATCGCGGTCGCATCACCGTCTCGGACCCCGACGGCGAGACGGTCGTGCTCGACGACCCGATGACCGATGTGTTCGTCCCGCCCGAGCGTCGCCCGATCGGGGTGGTGTTCCAGGACTACCTGCTGTTCGACCACCTCAGCGCACTCGACAACGTGGCGTTCGGTCTGCGTGCCCGTGGGATCGACCGCCACATGGCCGCCAGCCGGGCGCTGGACTGGTTGACGCGGGTCGGGCTCGGCGATCGCACCGGGCAGCGGCCCCGCACGCTGTCGGGCGGCCAGGCGCAGCGGGTGGCGCTGGCTCGGGCGCTGGCCACCGATCCGCGTCTCCTCCTGCTCGACGAACCGCTCGCGGCGCTCGATGCCGGCACCAGGGGCGAGGTCCGACGCGATCTCCGCCGCCATCTCGCCGGGTTCGACGGAATGCGCCTCCTGATCACCCATGATCCCGTCGACGCGTACGTGCTGGCCGATCGGGTGATCGTGCTCGAAGCGGGCCGCATCGTCCAGACCGGCAGCCTGTCGCACGTGACCGCCCATCCGCGTTCGCGCTACGTGGCCGAACTCGTCGGCATCAACCTCATCGACGGTCACCTCGACGCCGGCGTCCTCACGACGGCCAACGGAGCCGAGGTCGTGTCGATCGACGCCGACCATCCGCCGGGCCACGCCCACGCAGCCATCAGCCCCGGCGCGATCGCGCTCTATCGGTTCCGACCCGACGGCAGCCCGCGCAACACGTGGCGCTGTGCGGTCGCCGACATCGACCACCAACTCGACCGGATCCGGGTGGTCCTGGACGGCCCCGTCCCACTCGTCGCCGAGATCACCCCACAGGCGTTGGCGACCCTCGAGCTGCGACCCGGCGACGAGGTCTGGGCCACCGTCAAGGCGACCGAGGTCAGGACCTATCCGGCATGACGCCCGACTCCGCCGATGACGTGGAGTGGATGACACCAGGTGTCCGGGGGATCGGCACCGCCAGCTTCCTCGCCGACGTGGGCCACGAGATCCCCACGGCGCTGCTGCCATCGTTCCTCACCTCGACACTGGGTGCTCCGGCCTCGGCGCTCGGCGCGATCGAAGGGGTGTCCGACGCGCTGGCCGGCGTCGCCCGGGTGGGTGGTGGTGCACTGGCCGACGACCCGGACCGTCGGCGGGCCGTGGCCGTGGGCGGCTACACCACCACCGCCGTGCTCTCGGCCGGCATCGGCGCCACCACCGCCACCTGGCAGGTCGGTCTCCTGCGCGCTGGTGCCTGGACCGCTCGCGGCCTCAGGGTGCCCGCCCGCAACGCCCTACTCGCCGATGTGGTGCCGGCGCGGGCCTACGGGCGGGCCTACGGTTTCGAACGAGCGATGGACAACCTGGGTGCCATCGTCGGGCCGCTCCTCGCGATCGTGCTCGTGGCCGCTGTCGGCACTCGCACCGCCATGGGACTCTCGGTCATCCCGGGACTGCTCGCCGTGGCCGCCATCGTCTACGCGATCCGCCACACGCCCCGCCCGGCGACGCACGAGCGCAGGCCGATCCGACTCCGCGTCCGACCGGTGCTCCGCGGCCGACTCGGCCGGCTGATGGTCGGCGTCTCGGCGTTCGAAGCCGCGAACGTTGCCGCCACGCTGCTCATCCTGCGTGCCACCGAGCTGTTCGAGCCCGGGCGGGACACCGACCGGGCGGTCCAGCTCGCACTCTGGCTCTACGTCGCCTACAACGTGGCGGCCACCGTGGCCAGCCCACTGGCCGGACGTTGGGTCGACCGCCACGGCGCGGTGTCGGTGCTCACGGCCGGCGCAGTGGCGTTCGTCGGGGCGTACGGATGGTTCGCCGTCGGACCGACCGGGTTCGGATGGCTGTTCCCGGCGTTCGTGCTCGCCGGTATCGGGATCGGTCTGGCCGAGACCGCCCAGCACGCAGCCGTCGCCAGCACCGCACCCGAGGAGATCCGGGGCTCGGCGTTCGGTGTGCTCGCCGGTGTGCAGTCGCTCGGCAACCTGATCGCCTCGGTGGCGGCCGGTGTCATCTGGACCGTCGTGTCGCCGACCGTGGCGTTCGCCGTGCTCGCGATCACGATGACGGTCGCAGTACCGCTGATCAGCACGTCGGCGCGTCGGGACCACTGACGGCGTGCGGCAACATCGCAGACCGGATCCGATCGACCGTCGATCCGTCACGATCGATCCGTCACGACCGATCCATCACGACCACGGTGGTGGAGGGTGAGCGGCCGAACACCTCGGGGGCGTACATCTCCTCGGCCCGGGCGGGCGGTACCACGAATGTGCCGGGGGTGGTGGCCCGGGCCACGTAGGTGTACTCGTAGGTGCCGCCGGAGAGGTAACTGGTGAACGCCTCGGCCCGGTCGTCGCGCAGGTTCTGGTGCTCGAACCAGTGCCAGCACCAGCACCAGTCGTCGACGAACGGTCGGCCGAACTCGAGAGCGGCGGCGTCGCCGTCCGCGTCGGGCGGCGGGCTGGGCGACACGGCCAGCGACGGGTTGAGCGGTTCGAGTCCCGCCGGCAGCGGGTCGATCAGGGCGACGTGGGTGCGGCGGGCGTCGGCCACCATCGTGAGGCGGACCCTCACCGTCGCGCCAGCGCGGATCTCCCAGGTGCCGTCGTCGTTGCGGCGTACATCGCCGGGATCGTCCAGCGCCTCGTAGATGCGGTCGACCACGAAGCCCTCGTCACGGGCGTCGAGCCGGAGATCGTCAGGTGCGTAGCGGAGACCGAGTCGGTAGTAGAGGCGACCCGTGCCGTCCTTGTCGAGCACGACGGTGGTGTCGCCGGTCGAGATGAGATCGTCGGTGGGCACGATCGAGGTGGCCCGGTCGGTGGTGCGGCCCTCGTAGGTGTGCTCGGCGGCGTACAGGTCGCCCAGCCACGCCCGGGCCACGAAGTCGGGGGTGACCGCCTCGAAGGTGTCGAAGTAGCGCTTCATCGCCAGCAGGATGAAGGCGTTCTCGTGCACGTTGTTCCATCGGCCCTGGCGTTGGTTGCCGAGCAGGCCGGCCACCACCTTGGGGATCAGATCGCTGTCGGGTCGCTGGGTGATGAGCGCGTCGAGCACCACACCGTCGGTGCGGCGATCGGAGTGGGCGATCAGGTAGGCGTTCTCGCCGTACCCCGTGGCGAAGGTGGCCGCGCCGGCGGTTTCGACCGCCCGGTTGGTGAACACCCGCTCGATGGTGGCGTCGATGCCCGGATCGTCGAGCACCGGCCACAGCCACGCGAGGGCGTCGAGCTCGAGGTCATCGCCGGCCCGCCGGTACAGCTCGCCGGCCTTCGCTGTGTCGCGGTCACCCGCGAGATGGCGCACGTGGAGGGCGTAGGCGCTGAGGCTGTCGCGTAGGTTCTCGCCGTACTCATCGGTCAGGTACCGCTCGATGTCGGCGAGATGTCCGAGCGCCCGGTCGAGCGTGGTCCGCGGCACCGTGTACCCGGCCTCGTCGGCCAGCACGAGGGCGTGGGCGGACTGGAGCGACACCCAGGGGATCGATCGTTGACCGCGCTGCCAGTACGGGAATCCGCCATCGTCGTTCTGCAGGGCGGCGAGGCGTTCGATGTCGGCGGCCACCTGGGCGTCGAGCTGATCGGGTGCCGGGAGTCCCTCGGCGTCGAAGGCGTCGAGCACGTCGCGGAGGGCGGCCACGGCCATGATCCGAGAGGCGAGGGCATCGGCCGAGTCGAACCGGTACTCGGCGAGGTACAGCACCGCGTCGGTGAGCGCCTGGAGGGCGGTGGACGAGGTGTTGATCTCGAGACCACCGAACTGCGGGAACACACCCTCGGGTGCCAGCAGCGGTTGGGCGATGGCGCCGTCGTCCACCACGCCGTAGGTGGCGAACGCCTCCGCGGTGGCGGGCGTGTAGACCGGCAGCTCGATGCCGGCGGCGTCGGCCACCTCACCGCTCACCGCAGCCACACGGAAGCGGGCGGTGCCCGCCTCGTCCGCGTCGGCGGGGAAGCGCACCTCGACCCGGTCGTTGGCCGGAACGGTGACCCGCCGGCCGACCGCGCCGACCGCGGATCCCTCGTCGTTGTCGCCCTCGCCGTCGTCCAGCGTGAGGTTGGCCGCCTGCACCACCACGTCGACCTCGAGCGTGTCGTCGGTCTGGTTCTGCACCACCACGGGCAGCTCGAACCGGTCACCGAAGTTCAGGAAGCGGGGCGCCGAGGGCCGCACCATCAGCGGGAGTCGGGCGGTGATGGTCGACTCACCCTTCCCGAAGTGATCGATGCCGTCGACCGCGACGGCCATGATCCGGTAGCGGGTGAGGTTGTCGGGGAGCGGCACGTCGACGGTCACGGCGCCGTCGGCGTCGGTCGACTCGTCGGGCGCGTAGACGGCGAGTGCGTCGAAGTCGGTGCGGATGTCGATGGCGTCGGCTCCGGTGGCGACGGTGCGGCCCGCTTCCGGTTCCGCCATCTCGTCGAAGTCGCCCTCGGCGGCCGGCGCGTCCGCGGCCGCATCGCTGTCGTCGGTCGGGCTGTCGCCATCCCGCTGTCCGGCGCCGAGGAGGTCGGGGCGTTCCAGGAGCACGCTGCGGCGGCCGTACTCGGTGAACACGTCGGAGTACACGTCGCGGTAGAAGACGTCGAGCGGGTCGGCCAGCTCGTACCCGGTGAGCGCCAGGACGGCCTCGTCGACCACCACCAGTGCCACGTTCGCCCCCGACACCGCATTGCCGTCGGCGTCGCGCACCTCGACGGTCACCGAGGTGTCGGTGCCGGGCTCGACGGCGGCCTCCGCCGGTGTGGCGGTGACGGCCAGCGCTCGGCTGATGGGTGGGACGGCCAGGTCGATCTGTGTGGTGGCGTAGGCGGGGCGGTCAGGCACATCTGGCAGGGGAGTGCCGTCGTCGGCCGTTCGATCGGCCGAACCCACCATGTCGATCTGGACCGTCACGTTGGGCACGTACGAGCTCTCGATGGGTACCTCGATCACGGCGCTCCCGTCATCGGCACCGAAGGTGGAGGTGGACACGATGCCGCCACGCATCACCGTCACCAGACCAGTGGCCGGGGCGAACGGAGCCTGCACCAGCAGCTCAGCGGTGTCGCCGGGCTGGTAGGTCTCGCGATCGGGCACCACCGTCACCTCCTGCTGCTCGACCTGTCGCGAGGGGCGACCCTCACCGCCGGTGACCCACTGCGTGAGCACGCTCCGGTTGCGGTACCCCGCGTCATCGGTCACCACGGCGGTGATCTCGTAGCGACCGCCGATGTCGGTGGAGAACTCGCAGCGGGCCGATTCGGTGCGGGGGTCGACGGTCGAGGTGACCGAACAGGTCTCGGTGTCGGCCACCTCCTCGGTCCACTGCCCGTCGCTGAACAGCCACTCGAGCCGACCAGCCGACATCTCGATGGTGCGTCCGTCCACCACGCCTCCGTCGACGTCGGTCACCGCCGCGTCGATGCGCAACGGGGTGCCCTGCTCGACGAACGGGCGGTCGCTTCGGAGACCGACGTAGTACCGGGCGGGGTGCACCAGCAGATCGGTGCGCGATGCCCAGGCCTGGCGGTTCACGTCGAACACCGTGGCTTCGGCGGTGACCGTGGCGGGAAGGTCGACCTCGGGAGCGTCGAAGTCGATGCGCAGGTAGTGGGTACCGGTGGCGTCGGTACGACCGGAGTGGAACTCGACGTTCTCGTCGATACCTGGCGGACAGTCGAAGCATGGATCGAACGAGATGTCGGCGTGGCCCACGGCATCGTGGCCGAACCAGCCGCCGCCCCACCAGGGTGTCCAGATACCGAACGAGAAGTCGTCCCAGTTCGGCGGCGTGTAGTCGGTGGTGCGGGTGGTGACCCGCCAGTCGACCTCGGCGTCGGGAAGTCCGCCACCGGCGAAGTACTCGGCATCGACGGCCACGGTGGTGGGTTCGGCGGTGAAGAACGGTGCCGCCGACTCGTGACGGGCGGTCACCTCGAACTCGGGTGTGCGGAACTCCTGGACCTGGACCGTGTGGTACGAGGTGACCGACGAGGTCCCGGGTCCCGAGAGCGAGAACTCGATCCACGCCTCGCCGAGGTTGGACTCCTCCGGCACCTCGAACGACAGGTTGAACCCACCGAGCGCGTTGAGTTCGGTGGACGAGCCGGCGATCTGGTTGCCCTGCGGGTCGTACACGATGAAGTCGACCGCCGTGGCCCCCTCGTAGATCGCGAGTTGTGCATCAGTGGCGGCAGCGAAGCGCCGCACCCAGCCCGTGAGGCGCACGGTCTCACCGGGGCGGTACACGCCGCGGTCGTCGAAGACGTACCAGCGGCTCTCGTCTCCGCCGTCACGGCGTCGCCAGCCGTCGTAGCCGCCCGCTGACAGCAGCGCCTGGTCGCCGTCGAGACTCGCGACCAGACCGTTCACCCCGCTCGACGTGAGCTCGACCCGGGCGAGACCGTCGGTGTCGGTGGTGACCGTGCGACCGTCACCGAGCAGCTCGATCGCAACTCCCGGGAGTGCGTTGCCGGTGAGCAGCTCGGTGGTCCAGATCAGCAGCTCATCGCGAGCGACGATGGCGTCGACACCGATGCCGGTGTCCTGCACCCAGGTGACGATGGGCCGGTTCGACCACCAGTCGTCGCGACGCGGGGAGATCTCTCTCGTCGGCTCGATGCGGACGACGATGGGCCCTCCGGAGTCGGCGAACGCCCTCGAGAGATCGATGGAGGTCTCGATGGCCGTGTCGTCGACGCCGTCGACGTCGATGTCGTCGTCGAACACCACCCGCCACGACGGATCGGCCGGCCGTGCGTCGGACCAGAACGCATCCTTGTAGTCGACGTAGTCGCGGAGGTCGGCCGGCGTGACCGCCCACGCCGTGACCCGAACCTGGTCGTGGTTCACCGTCACCACGCTCACCGACGGAGCGTCGGCCGCCGGATCAGTGGTGACGATCTGCTGGTCGGGACCGCCCAGCAGCGGTCGCGCCTCGCCCACGTCGAACGTCAGCTCGACATCGTCGCCCAGCGTCTGTCCGAACACGTCGCCGATCGCTCCGTCGAGCGCGACCGTGTACCGGGTGCGACCGGCCGTGGATCCTCGCAGCTGGAGCTCCGACCCCCTGAGTTCCGCCCGCAGACCGGGCACGGCGGGTTCGACGCGCACCCGATCGGCGTCGAAGGTGTCGGGGTCGATGGGGTTGCTGAACTCGATCACGAACGGCGCGAGCGGGACGCAGCGGTCGTTGCCACAGGAGTGCCGGTCGACCTCGAGTGGGCCGAACGTACGCCCGCTGTAGGTCTCGGCTCGGTCGCTGACCCTCGGACCCTCGGCCGACGGTGAGCCGGGGCCGATGTCGATGTCGATCCGGGCGTCGCCCGGCAATGGGTCGGTCGGTCGGAACGCGACCCATCGTCCATCGAGCGCAGAGGCGACCATTCGTGCAGCCTGATCGTCGGCGTCGATCTCGGCCTCGGTCGCGAGGCGGAGCGACCGCTGCTGACCGCCGGCTCGGAGCGTGATGGTGTCGAGCACCGCCGCCGGGTCGATCAGCTGATCGAACACGGCGACGAACACCGGTGTCAGAGCGAGGCTGCTCGACTCACCGTGGAACGACCGGACGGTCGGGGCGGGCGTCGCGAACGTCCACGTGAACGCCGTTGCCAGCTCGGCGCCGCTCGTTGCCCGGGTGCCGGCGGGAACCTCCACGCGGTACTCCGTGGCGGCGGGCAGACGGTCGACCCCCTCCGGTGCCGTCCCGACCGGTGAGCTCCCCCCGGGTTCGACCTCGAAGCGCAACGTGCGGGTGCCGATCCACCGCCAGCGACCCTCGACGGCCGGTGTGACCACCACCGGTACGTCCTCGTCGGCCAGTTGGTCGAGCGTGGCGAGTGGCACCATCGGTTGGTCGAACGTGATGCTGAGGAACGGAGCCACGGCCACCTCGCCATCGGGTTGTGCGCGCAGCACCTCGAGTGGCCCGGCTGCGGGTTCGGTGGGCGCGCCCGGGTCGGTCGACGGTGGAAACGGTGCATCGATCGTGTCGCCCACCAGAGGCGGCCGCAATGAATCGGGTGGCCGGTTGAAGTCGCGGCGATCGGTCTCCGGCACCACCCAGTCGGGGAGACGGTCGAGGATCGCGCCGACCTCATCGGACGGCAGCGGAACCCCGGCGACCAGGTCGATCAGGTCGATCGTCTGGGACGGAGCACCGGCCGTGGGGCTCCCATCGCTGAGGCGGACTCCCAGCGCCACGGAGGCGGCCATGGGATCGTCGTCGCTCCGGCCGGGCACGGTGACCACCTCGGGACGCTCGCTGGCTCCGGGTGCGGTGCCCGGCGTCGTGACCGGTGCAGGTCCGTCATCGCCTCCGGAGCTGCAGGCCACGAACAGCAGCGCCGCAGCCGTTCCCGCAGCGATGATGCGTCGGTTCCCCCGTGTGCCCACGTGTGCACCCTCCGGATGTCTCGGGTCGAACCCTACGTGGCCGACGGTGTTGAGACGTCAGCCCGGGGTCCACGGTTCCCGCTTTCTGCTGGTGCGGCGATCACAGCGTCACGGGGCATCTCGATCGTCGGGTCGGCCTGACCGGGGAGGCTCGGCGCCCTGGCGGTGCGACGCATCCGACGCCAGCAGCTCGCTCACCTTCCCGGGATCGACCGGCCACTCCTCACGGAGACGCGAGGTGCCCAGTTGCTTCACGACGAGTGCTGCGATCCGCTCGGCGCGCCCCCGCTCCGCCCCGCCCGATGCGACCACGACCACGGTGTCGCCGCGGTGCTCGGTGTCGGTGCGGTCGTCGCCGTCGGCTGGCTCCCGGTCCGCTGCGTTCTCGGGGGTCCACGCGAGCACGACGGTGGGAGCGGCGGGGGCGTCCAGCCCGATCAGGTGCACCTCGGCGTCATCGTCGAGTTCGAGGCGTCGGTGGCGGTCGTCGCCGAGCCACGCGGTGGCTTCGTCGTCGGCGATCGCCATCACGTCCGCCAATGCGGCTGCGGCCGCCACCCGCACGGCCGCACGATCGCCGCGTGCCACGCGCCGTGCGATCAGCGCCTCCATGACCTCCGGGGCGTGATCCTCGGCACGGGGCCAGATCTCCTGCAGGTCGAGCGAGCGGTCGAGGTCGCTGCCGTCGGCTCGCGCGGAACGGAGGAGACGCCGCCGCCGACGGCTCGCAGCGATCGCACCACCGACATCGTGCCGACCACGTCGGACCCATCGGTGCCAGGCGATGCCGCCCACCAAGAGCGCGATCGTGGATGCCAGTGCGATCCCGCCGAGGTCGATCACCAACACCACGCTCGTGAGCACGCCGAAGCCCGGGAGCCACGGCGACCACGGGACCCTGAAGGAGGGTCGGTAGTCGGGCACGTGGGATCGGCGGAGCACGATCACCGAAGCATTCATCATCCCGAAGCTGATCAGCACGAACGTGCTCCCGAGCTTGGCGATGCCCTCGACGTCGAACATCGTGACCACCGCGGCGATGGTCACGCCCGAGAGCACCACCGACGCGACCGGTACACCCGCGTCGTTCATGCGGCCGAAGCGGCCCCACACGATGCCATCGCGAGCGAGGGCGAGCGGATATCTGGATGCCGACATGATGCCGGCGTTGCCCGTGGACGCGAAGGCCGCCAGTGCGGCCACCACCACCAGGGGCACGGCGAACCCGACTCCGAACGTCTCGGCTGCCGATGCGATCGGGGTGGAGTCGCCACGGAGCTCGTCGGGCGGGAGCGCAACGACGAGCACGGCGGTGCCCGCGACGTACACGGCCGTGGCGGTGCCGAGTGCAGCGAGCACGCCGCGCGGGATGGTGCGCGCCGGATCACGGATCTCTCCGGCCACGCTCGCCACCTGCGGCAGGCCCGCGAACGCCACGAACACGATGGCCGTGGCGGCCAGAAGGCCCAACGCTCCGCCGGCGAAGAGCGGTGAGAACCGATCGGCCAGACGCTCGTCGTCGAGTGGCAGGGTGGTGATCCCACCCACGATCACGAACCCGGCCAGTACCGCCAGCAACACTGCGACGAGCGCGACCTGGATGACGGCCGACTCTCGCGCCCCGACGAGATTGAGCGCCGTGAACACTGCGGCGAGCACGAGACCCACCGATCCGGCCGGCAGCGCGACCATCAGCGTCAGGTACGCGTCGATCCCGACCAGCGCGAACGCCGACTTCAGTACGAGGGCGACCCAGAGGCCGATCCCGCCGACGGTGGCGGCGGTGGGGCCGAGGGCGCGCCGGTAGAAGTGGTACGGGCCCCCGGCTCGCGGCATGGCCGTGGCGAGCTCGGTCACGCTCAGCATGGTGGGCAGGACGAGGACCCCGGCGAGCAGGTAGGCGAGCGGGAGCGAGGGGCCCGTCTCTGCGGCTGCGATGCCCGGCAGCAAGAAGAAACCCGAGCTGAACATCGCGCCCGCACCGATGGCGAACACGTGCACCAGCCGGAGCTGGGGCTCGGGGGCGACGTTCGAGTCGGTCATCCGGAGCCTAGGCGGTCCACCGCACCCCGACTCGGCGTCGGGATCGGGTCACCGAGCGACGTGCGACCTGATCAGCTTCAACATCGCGATGTGCTTCTGCGTGTCGAGCATCATCAGCTCGACCAGCAGCGGCAACATCGACGAGTCGGGCTGCGACTTCACGTCGTGGAGGAGCTTGCGCAGTTCCTTCGCGTCCTCGCGCTCGATGTCGATCAGTCGTTCGGTCGCGGCGTGGAGACGGGCGTCGTGGCGATGTTGCAGATGGGGCACCTGCGGCTCGACCTCGGTCTCCCAGAGGTACGACTGCACCTGGTGGAGCATCTCGGTGATCTGCTGGTGGTGGCGGCGCTCGTCGGCGAGGATCATCTCGGCGAGATAGCGCACGCCGGGATCGTCGCACTCTTCGATCAGCCGCTCGTACTCGGCGAGGGCTTCGCCCTCGCGGGGTCCGTGCTCCGCGAGTGCAGCGGCGATCTTCACCTCGGCATCGCGAACCGGCCCCAGTCGTTGCGCTGCCGCGCTCCTCGCCACACTCGAGGCGTCGAGGTACGGGATGTCGCTGCTCATGATGTGGATCCTCCTGGGCTGGAATGGGCGAACCCCCGACCGGTCCGCTCCGACATCGAGAAGTCCATGCCCCCCACGATCCCGACCGGGATCGGCGGTGTGTAGGGGCCAAGGGCCCTATGCCGCTGCTGTTCGGTCATGCACGATGGACGGGATCACCGCGACGGCCGCGCGAGCGCTGCCGTCGGTGTCGAGCCGACCGATTCCCACGGAGGAGGACCGAACGTGCATGACATCGATCCGGACATCCGCCTCGATCGACTGGTGAACGAGTGTCCGTCGTTGACCAGCGCGCTGGAACAGCTCGGTCTCGACTTCTGCTGTGGCGGCATCCGCCGCCTCTCTGACGCATGCGCCGAGCGGGGCCTCGACGTGGGCGAGGTCACTGCGGATCTGCGCGAGATCGCCGTCACCGTCGGGGTCGGGGCCGACGAGGCACCGTGGGCGAGGATGAGCGTGCTCCAGCTGGTGGACCACATCGAGGCGACCCATCACCGCTATCTCTGGGACGAGTTACCACGGCTGGCCGACCTGGTCGACACCGTCGTGGACGCGCATGCTGCGCAACATCCCGATCTGCTCGCCGTGCGCGACACCCTCGCCACGCTCAGCTGCGAGCTCGTGCCCCACCTGCAACGCGAGGAGACCGAGGTGTTCCCGATGTTGCGGCGGCTCGCCACGGCCGACGAGCTCCCGGTGTCAGCGTGCGGGAGCATCGGCGGGCCGATGTCGATCCTGCTCGACGACCACGAGGTGGTGGGCGAGCTCCTGGCGACGCTTCGCGAGCTCACCGACCACTACCGGCCACCCGGCGACGGGTGCGCATCGTTCTGGACCCTCTACGATGCGCTGCGTTCACTCGAGGCCGACATCCACCTGCACGTGCACACGGAAAACAACGTGTTGTTCCCGGCGGTGGCCTCGATCGAGCGCCGACTCGCCGCCGCCGGGTGACATCGACGGGTCGACCCAGCCCAGCATCGCGTTGGGTTCCGATCGCTGCATGAGTAGTGTTGGGTGGGTCGACATCAAGTTCGGTGGTCGACGTTTTCAGAAAGAGAAATAAGAAAATGGCTACAGGCACCGTGAAGTTCTTCAACGACGAGAAGGGCTTCGGTTTCATCAGCCGCCCTGATGGTGACGACGTGTTCGTCCACTTCTCGAACATCGAGGGCACCGGTCGGCGCACGCTGATCGACGGCCAGAACGTCGAGTTCGAGATCGCCCCGGGTCGCAAGGGTCCCGAGGCGGTCAACGTTCGGGCGATCTGAGTGGCGTCCAGCCCTCAGTCGTTCAACAAACGCCAGCGCGAACGCGCCAAGAAGGAAAAGGCCGCTGCAAAGCGCGCCCGTCGACACGCCCGTCCCGAAGACGGTGACGAGGTGGACGAGGGGCCCGACGAGGACGCCCTGCTCGAGCAGTTCCGGGTCCTCAACGAGCAGCACGCCGCCGGAGACGTGAACGCCGAGGAATTCGAAGAGCGCAAGCAGGAGATCTTCGAACAACTCGGCCTCGGCGAGGGCTGAGCCCGTCCGACACCCCGGACCCCATACCGCGACGTCGCGACAACGCTCGTGTCGTTCGTCAGGTCTCTGAGCGTGCCTTCCGGTCGCTCACGGTCACCCAGACGAACGACACGATGAGCGCGCCCAGCACCGAGCCGATCAGGCCGCTCGGCCGCAACGCGAGGCCATCGCCGGCGATCAGACCCAACAGCAGTCCGCCCACGAACGAACCGACCAGACCGGCCACGAGTGCCATGGTCCAGTCGGTCGTTCCCGGACCTGTTCGTCCCATGACGAACTGGGCGATCCACCCAGCCATGAGTCCGAACAGGATGATTCCGAGGATCAACATTGCGCCGACGTTATCGACCGCGAGGCGTCGAGCGCTCAACCACTGTTGCGCAACCCGGTCGCGATCGTGTTGATCGTGAGCTGAATGCCCCGTTCGACGAGTTCGTCGTGATCGCCGTCGCGGTAGCGACGTAACAGATCGGCCTGCATGACGTGGAGCGGGTCGAGGTACGGGAAGCGGTTGGTGATGCTCCGCGCCAGCGTCGGGTTGTCGGCCAGCGGATCTTCCGAGCCGGTCAGCTCGGCGTGCCACCGACGGACCAGCGCCAGTTCGTCGAGGAGTCGACGGAGGATCTCGTCGCGGAACGGCTCGTCGGCCACCAGGGTCCTGGCATACCGGGTGGCGATCCCGACGTCCACCTTGGCGAGCACCATCCCCATGTTGTTGAGGGCGGTCGCGAAGAACGGCCAGCGATCGTGCATCTCGTGCAGCAGTTGACGGTTCGAGGGGTCGTCACCGGCGAACGTCTCGAACGCCGTGCCCGCGCCGTACCAGCCGGTGATGTTGAGTCGGCACTGTGTCCATCCGAACACCCACGGGATGGCGCGGAGGTCTTCGATGCGGTTGGAGGGCTTACGCGCCGCTGGACGACTGCCGACGTTCAACGAGGCGATCTCCGCCACGGGGGTGATCGCTCTGAAGAAGTCGATGAAGCGCTCGTGGCCGTAGACGAGTTCACGGTACGCGGTGTGGGCGGCGGTCGAGAGCGTGTCCATCGCCCCGTCGAAGCGGAGCGCGTCGTCGTCGAGGTGATCGTGCTCGAGACACGAGGCCTCGAGCGTGGCGGCCAGCAACGTCTCCAGGTTGCGGCGAGCGGAGATGGGTTGCGAGTACTTGGCCGCGACCATCTCGCCCTGCTCGGTCATGCGGAGGGCGCCGTGCACCGAGCCGGGCGGTTGAGCCAGGATCGCCTGGTACGCAGGCCCACCGCCACGACCGACCGTGCCCCCGCGACCGTGGAAGAGGCGGAGTCTGACGCCTGCCGCCCGTGCGGTCTCGACCAGGGCCCGCTGCGCCCTGTACAGCGACCACTGCGAGGTGAGGTACCCGCCGTCCTTGTTGGAGTCGGAGTACCCCACCATGACCTCCTGCCACCCATCGAGATGGTCGACCAGTTGGCGGTACAGCGGGTGATCCAGGAGCGCTGCGAGCACATCGCTGGCGTGGTCGAGGTCGTCGATCGTCTCGAACAACGGGACGATGTCCATCGTGCCCGACAGCACTGGTGTCGCATCGCGATCTCCGCTCTCGACGTGGATGAGACCGACCTCTTTCAGGAGCACGGCCACTTCGAGCACGTCGCTCACCGACCTCGACATCGAGATGACGTAGTGCGGGATCGAGCGTGGTCCGAAGCGCCGATGTGCAGAGGCCGCTTCGGTGAGGATCGCGAGCTCGCCCGCAGCCAGCTCACCGAGGTCGCGACCTGGAGTGCGCAGCGGTCGCGGGCACGCCAGCTCCGCGGTCAGCACATCGACCCGTCGGGCCTCGTCGAGCGCGAGATAGTCCGCACAGACGCCGGCGTCGCGGAGCAATTCGTCGAGCACTTCCTCGTGCACAGCAGAGTTCTGGCGCATGTCGAGACCGCACAGGTGGGTGCCGAAGATCCGGACGGCGCGGCGAACGGGGCCGACCACCCGTTCGGCCAACAGTGCGGCTCCGTGCAATCCGAGTGACTCGATCACGACATCGAGGTCGCGTACCAGCTCTTCGAGGTCGTCGTAGGGGTCGAGCAGCGCATGGGGCTCGGGGCCCGGGACCTCGTCGAGCACGGTGGCCGCCAGCGCCCACAGGCGGGCATGCATGCCGCGGAGGGCTCGTCGGTACGGCTCGTCGGCCCGGAACCGCGAGTCGTCGAGCGACTGCTCGGCCAGCTCGAGCAGTGCTTCGTCGGGCTGCACCAGCCGAGCGGTCATCGACAGCGTGCGCGACATGGCGTGGAGCGAACGGAGGTGGTGGCCGAACGCTGTGGTCGCTTGCGACTCGACCGCGAAGCGGACCACGTCCGCAGTCACGAACGGATTGCCATCACGGTCGCCGCCGATCCACGAACCCATCGAGATGAGCTCGTCGTTCTCGGTGCGCTCGCCGAGACGGTCCTCGCCGAGCTTCGCCACGTCGGCGAGCAGCGTCGGCACCACGTCGAACAGGCTCGTGTCGTAGTACCGCAGTGCCTCGTTGATCTCGTCGCGCACCCGCAGCTTCGACAACCGCAGCATGGCGGTCTGCCACAAGATGAGCACCTCGAGCCGGAGCGACTCCTCGATCTCGGCGGCTTCGAGCGAATGCTGCCCCACCCAGGTGCGCCGAACCAGCAGGTCGGTGATGCGTTCCACCACCTCGAGCACCGTCTTGCGTCGCACCTCGGTGGGATGGGCCGTGATGACGGGGGTGACACGCATCGTGCGGAGCTGCGCCGCCGTCGTGGCCGGGGCGATCCCCTCGGCCTCCAGGCGATCGAGGCTCGCCGCCAGGCTGCCGAGCGGAGGAGCGCCGCCGGCTTCCCGGCGGAGCCGGCCTCGTCGCTCTTGATGCACGTCCTCGGCGGTGTTCGCGAGCAGGGACAACCAGCCGAAGGCCCGGATCACGTCGATCTGGGTGTCGACCGGTACGTCGCGGAGCTCGTCGCGAAGCGATTCGACCGGGTTCGCACCGGCACGCCGCTCGCTCACCGCCCGACGGCGCAGCCGCTCGACCAGACCGTAGGTCTCCTCACCGGCCTGCTCGCGGAGGACCTCTCCGAGGAGTCTGCCGAGAAGCCGGATGTCGTCGCTGACGGCTGCGTCGTGGCCAGCTCGATCGTCCGTTCGAGGAGCGTGCTCGGGGGGATCCACGGCACCCACGCTAGGCGCTGGGGCATGATGGGGTGATGCGACTCGTGTTCGCCACCGCCGAGCTGTCACCCGTGGCGACCGTGGGCGGCCTGGCCGCAGCGTCCGCCGGCCTGGTGTCGGAGCTCCGTCGCCAGGGTGTCGACGTGGACGTCGTGATGCCCGATTACGGCGGCATCGCGCTCGCCGACCCTGTGTCGTTCGATCTCGACGTGCCGTCGTGGGCCGGGCCGGCATCAGTCACGGTCGGTGATCATCCGGTCTGCGGCCGACTGCACCTCGTGGACGTTCCCGGGATGGCCCGACCTCACCCGTACCTGCAGCCGAGTGGCGAGGGGTGGCCCGACAACGATGCCCGGTTCTTCGCGTTCGCGCGGGCGGTGGCCGCCTTCGTCGAGCGGGTGCGTCCCGACGTCGTGCACCTCAACGACTGGCACACCGGAGCGGCGCTCGCCGCGCTCACCGACGGCCCGCCATCGGTGCTGTCGATCCACAACCTCGCCTACCAGGGCCACGCGTCGGTGGGGTGGCTCGACGTGCTCGGCCCGAGAGCCCAGCACTACGAGTGGTGGGGTGGCACGAACTCGTTGAGCGGCGCAATCGCCCTCGCCGACGCCGTGGTGGCCGTCTCACCCAACTACGTGCACGAGATCCTCACACCGGCCGGCGGATTCGGTCTCCACGACGCACTGACCCAGCGTGGCGCAGCCCTGCGCGGGATCCTGAACGGTATCGACACCGAGGTCTGGGATCCGGCCGCCGATCCGCATCTCGCGAGCCCGTTCGACCTCGACCGTATCGACGCGCGGCGGGCCAATCGCTCGGCTCTGCTCGACCGGCTCGAGTTCCCGGACGATGTCGTGCCGCTGGCGGCCGTGGTCACCCGGTTGACGCCCCAGAAGGGGATCGATCTGCTGGAACCGTTGATCCCGGTGCTCGACGAGCTTCCCGTGAGGTTGGCGCTGCTCGGCTCCGGCGATGCCGACCTGGCCGGTCGGCTGCACGTGGCGGCATCGAACCACTCCGCCTCGTTCGCGTTCATCGAGGGCTACGACGAGACGTTGTCGCACCTCATGTTCGCCGGATCCGATCTTTTCGTGATGCCGAGCCGGTTCGAGCCCTGTGGACTCACCCAGATGCAGGCGATGCGGTACGGGAGCATCCCGGTCGTGACCGCGGTGGGTGGGTTGGTCGACACGGTGCCCGACGTCGATGCCCACCCACGATCCGGACGCGGCATCGTGGCCCGTCGGGCCGAGTCGGTCGATCTTCTCGCCGCGCTGTTCCGGGCGTCTCGACGTCTCGGCGATCGGCGACGGCGGGCCACGATCCAGCGGCGGGGGATGGCCGTCGACTGGTCATGGAAGCAACCGGCGCGTGAATATCTGGGGTTGTACCGAGAACTGGTCGCTCACGGTTGAGTACCCTGACGGCCGATGGCGTACGAACCGAACGTGCTCGTGATCGTCCTCGCCGGGGGGGAAGGCAAGCGGATGCTGCCGCTCACCAACGACCGGGCCAAGCCGGCGGTTCCCTTCGGTGGCACCTACCGCCTCATCGATTTCGCGCTCTCCAACTTCGCCAACGCCCGCTATCTGAAGATCGTGGTCCTCACCCAGTACAAGAGCCACAGCCTCGACCGGCACATCAGCCAGACCTGGCGCTTCTCGACACTGCTCGACAACTACGTGACCCCGGTGCCCGCCCAGATGCGTCGAGGTCCGCAGTGGTTCCAGGGGTCGGCCGACGCGATCTATCAGAACCTCAACCTGATCTACGACGAGAGTCCCGACATCGTGTGCGTGTTCGGCGCCGACCACATCTACCGGATGGACCCGCG
>REDU01000096.1 GCA_007693335.1 Ilumatobacter sp.
CCGCACGACACCGGGCCGACCGGCACGGAGCAGCGCTGCGAGACCGACCGGGGACTCCCCATCGACCCACGCGACGCCGTCGCCGCCATCCTCACCGGCCGCATCCGTCGGGTCGTCTACGACTCCGCCGGGGTCGTGATCGACCTCGGACGCACCCAACGTCTCTTCCGGGGATCCACCCGAGAAGCCGTCTGGCTCCAGGGCCGACAGTGCCTCTGGCCCGGCTGCGGCGTGACCGCCCACCAGCAGGACCACACCGACGAATGGGCCTCCGATCACGGCCCCACCAGCACCCACAACGCCGGCCCCATGTGCTCACGCCACAACCGCTGGAAACACCACGGCTACCGCACCTGGCGCGACCCCGACGGCATCTGGCACACCACCCGGCCCGACGGCACCCCGCTCGACCGGCCCCGGGCTGCCTGACCGCCCACATCAGGGGTTGACATCTTTTGACATACTGTCTGACATGACAGACGCTCAGGTCGGGTACCCCGAATTCCGCGGTCGCATCGGTCGCACCGTTGCCGAGTCGGAGGCCTGGCACCGGTCGGTGCCCCACCCCGGAGAGGACGCACCGAACGTCGTGATCGTGCTGCTCGACGACACCGGCTTCGCCCAGTTCGGCTGCTACGGGTCCGACGCCGACATCGACACGCCGAACATCGATGCCTTGGCGGCGGGGGGTCTGCAGTTCACGAACTTCCACGTGACACCGCTGTGCTCGCCCACCCGAGCGGCGCTGCTCACCGGCCGGGCCAACCACGCCGTGGGGATGCGGTCGGTGTCGAACTTCGTGACCGGGTTCCCCAACCAGCTCGGTCACATCTCCGACCACGCCGCCACCGTGGCCGAGGTGCTGCACGACGCCGGCTACGCCACGTTCGCGGTCGGCAAATGGCACCTGAGCCCGATGGAGACCTGCTCGGCGGCCGGCCCGTTCGACCAGTGGCCACTGGCACGCGGCTTCGACCGCTTCTACGGGTTCCTCGAGGGCGAGACCGACCAGTTCCACCCCGAGCTGGTGGCCGACAACCATCCCGTCGAACCGCCCGGCGGCCCCGACGACGGCTACCACGTGTCCGAGGACCTCGTCGACCAGATGCTGGCGATGGTGGCCGATTCGAAGGGGATCCGACCCGACCGACCGTTCTTCGGCTACGTGGCGTTCGGCGCCACCCACGCCCCCCACCAGGCGCCGCCCGACTACCTCGCCAAGTACCGGGGCCGCTTCGACGAGGGCTGGGACGTGGTCCGCGAGCGCTGGTACCGGCGTCAGTTGGAGCTCGGGGTGATCCCCGACGGCACCGAGCTCGCGCCGCGCAACCCCGGCGTGAAACCGTGGGACGAGCTGACCGACAACGAGCAACGTCTGGCCGCTCGGTTACAGGAGGCCTTCGCCGCCTTCCTCGACCACACCGACGCCCAGATCGGCCGTCTGGTCGACGGCCTCGACCGGTTGGGCCAGCTCGACAACACGATCCTGGTCGTGCTGGCCGACAACGGCGCCTCACAGGAGGGCGGCCCGTTCGGCGTCATGCACGAGATGAAGTTCTTCAACGGCATCATCGAGACCCCCGACGAGGCGATCACCCGCATCGACCGGATCGGCGGACCCGACAGCCACACCAACTACCCGTGGGGATGGGCGCAGTGCGGCAACGCACCGTTCCGCTGGTACAAGCAGAACACCCACGAGGGCGGCGTGCACGTGCCGATGGTGTTCCACTGGCCCGCGGGGGTGCCCGTCGAGCACGAGGGCTCGCAGCGCGACCAGTTCGTCTTCGTGTCGGACATCGTGCCGACCATCTACGAGCTGATCGGGGTGGAGCCCCCCGAGGTACGGCGTGGCCTCGCGCAGATGCCGGTCACCGGCTCGTCGTTCGCCGCCGTGATCGCCGATGCGGACGGCCCGGCCACGAACCAGCTGCAGTACTTCGAGCAGAACGGCAGCCGTGCGCTCGTGGCGGGCGAGTGGAAAGCCGTGTGCAAGCACGTGCCCGGCGCCGACTACGACACCGAGCCGTGGGAGCTCTACCACCTCGCGTTCGACCGGTCGGAGTGCCACGATCTCGCCGCCGAGCAGCCCGAGAAGCTCGAGCAGCTGGTCACGCTGTGGTGGAGCGAGGCCGAGCGTCACGGCGTGCTCCCCCTCGACGATCGGGGCATGGAGCTCTTCGGTGCCCGCTTCCGCGACCGGTCGCCACATCCGACCGATCGCCGCTACGTGTACCGACCGCCGATGTCGCCGATGCCGGGGCAGGCGGGCGCTGCGATCGCCGGACGCAGCTTCGACCTGACCGCTCGGGTGACCATGTCGGGCACAGACGAGGGCGTGGTGTTCGCCACCGGCACCCAGAACTCGGGGATGTCGCTGTTCGTGCAGGACGGCCGGCTCGTGCTCGACTACAACGCCTTCGGCGACCACACCGTGGTGGAGTCGACGGTGTCGCTCCCCGACGGCGACGTCGAGCTCGGCCTGCGGATGCGACGGGGCGACGGCTTCGCCGGCACGGCCGAGCTGGTGATCGACGGTGCGCCGGCAGGACGCGCCGATCTGTCGCTGTACATGCGGATGATGTCGTCGATCGGGCCGAGCATCGGTGCCGACCACGGGTCGGCCGTGTCCGAGCGGTATCGCGCGCCGTTCGCGTTCAACGGCGAGCTCCACGAGGTGGTGGTGCAGGCCAGTCCCGAACGCTTCGGCGATCTCGCCGAAGTGGCAGCGCGGGCCGAGATGAGCCGCCAGTAGCAGGACCTTCGGCCCTGGGGCCCCGTGTGGGATCGGTCGTAGATTGACGGTGGAGGTGGCACGCCATGACCGATGACAGCCAGACACCGACCGGTGATCCGATCGAGGAGGAGTCGAGCCGATCACGTGCCGTCGCGATCGGGATCGGCGCCGTGGCGGTGATCGCGCTGATCGCGCTGCTGGTGTTCCTCGCGGTCCGCAGCGACGACACCGAGGTCGCCGTCGACGAGACCACCACCACGACCACCATCGTCGACGACACGACCACGACCGTCGACGAGGCCGCCGCCGCCGCCACCCGCGCCGCGGCCACCCCCAGCCGGGCCGACCCCACGCCGGTCGAGGCGACCACGACCACCGTCGAGGCGACCACCACCACCATCGACGACGGGTCGGGACCGACGCCGGAGGAGCTGGCGTTCACGGTGTGGCCTCCCGCGGCATCCGACCTGCGCTACGCCGATCCGCTGGACGCGGCAGAGGGGTTCGCCGTCGACTTCCTCGGGATGACCGATCCGCTGATCGGCGAGTTCATGCGGGGCGATCTCCGCTCGGGCGAGGTCGAGATCCGGGGCATCGACGGGTCCACCCCGACCCTCGTGGCGTTGCGCACGTACGGCACCGACGGCAACTGGTGGGTGGTCGCGGCCAACAGCCCGGACATCGTGGTGGACGAGCCCACGTTCGACACGGAGATCACGAGTCCGCTGCGCCTCGCCGGTCGATCCGCGACGTTCGAAGGGACCGTCGAGGTGGAGATCCGGGCCGACGGTGAGGACGACCCGCTGTTCGAGGGGTTCGTGACGGGCGGCGCCGCACCCGGTGAACCGGCACCGTTCGCCGAGACGATCGAGTGGGACCCCCCAGAGTCGGGTCGCGGCGTGATCGTGTTCTTCGAGCGCAGCTCCGACGACGGCCGGGTGCTCCAGGCCACCATCGTGCGGGTCACGTTCGCCGAGAGCTGACCTCCAGACGTACCACGCTGGCACCGAGGCGAGCCAGCTCGCGCCCCACCCGACGATCCGCGTCCGCATCGAGCGGCACTGCCACGACGGCACCACCGGATCCGGGCGTGGTGGCCGCCACGCCGAGACGGCGGAGCGACTCGACCAACTCCGCGTGATCGGGGCGCAGGGGCACCACCGACCGGCGGATCAGCCAGGTGCGATCGACGAGATCGGCGAACGTCCCACGATCGCCCGCGTCCAGCGCCTCGGCCGCCCGACGCGCCGCTGCGCCCAGCTGCGCCATCGGTTCGCGGAGCTCGTCGGACCTCACGCGGACGGCTCCGTGGTACGTGCCCGACTCGTCGGCCGCTCCGTCGATCCAGCCGATCACGAGCGACACGGGCGCTGGCGGTCGGAGCACGCGCACGGTCGGGACCTCGATGCCCTCACACCACTCGAGTGCGGCGGTGTCGACCAGCACCGGAGCGTCGAACGCCTGCACGATGCGGTCCTGCCAGCCGGCAGCGATACCGAGATCGTCGGTCTCGGCCCGCAGCGCGAGCGCCGCGACCACCCTGCGGTCGAGGTGATGGCCCCACATCGCGGCCGCCGCGCCGATCACACCCACGGCAAGAGCGCTCGATCCGGCGAGACCCACCGAGCGCGGCACGGTGGTCGACCACGCCAC
>REDU01000123.1 GCA_007693335.1 Ilumatobacter sp.
GGGGGGGGGGGGGGGGGGGGGGGGGGGGGGGGGGGGGGGGGGGGGGGGGGGGCCGAGCTTCGGGGGCTCAGGACGACAGGTCGTACCCGTCGGCCCGCGCGGCCGCCAGGAGCCGCTCGGCGTGGTCGCTGCCACGGACCTCGAACGTGGCATGCACTCCGGTCTCGCGGACGTGGAGGTCGATGCCCTCACGCACGTGCTCGACCTCGATGAGGTTCGCGCCCCCGTCGGCGAAGACCGCCAGCAGTTTGGCCAACCCGCCGGGGCGGTCGTCGATGCGGGCGAACACGTTCAGACGTCGGCCCGCCTGGTTCTCGTGGCGGCGGATCAGCCCGGGCACCACACCCAGGTCGACGTTCCCCCCCGAGAGCACCACGCACGTGACCCCCCGGCGATCGGGGACGACGCGGCCCGACACGAGTGCCGACACTCCCACCGCGCCGGCCCCCTCGACGTAGAGCTTCGATCGCTCCATCAGCAGCACCATCGCATCGGCGATCGAGTCCTCGTCGACGGTCACGACCTCGTCGAGCCACTGCTCGATCAGCGGGCGTGTCACCTCGCCCGGACTCTTCACGGCGATGCCATCGGCCAGTGTGACGACCGCTCCGTCGGCCGCTGGGTGTCCGGCGTACGGGGCACACACCTCGGTCTGCACGCCCACCACCCGAACGTGCGGGAGTGCCGACTTCACGGCGATCGCCGTTCCTGCGGCCAGCCCGCCACCACCGAGGGGGATCACCACGGTGGTCAGGTTCGCGATGTCGTCGAGCAGTTCGAGGCCCAGGGTGCCCTGACCGGCCACGACCACGGGGTCGTCGAACGGATGGCAGAACACCATTGCCGTCTCCTCGGCCCGTGCGCGCGACGCCGCCACCGCCTCGGCGAGCGAGGCGTCCACTTCGGTGACGGTGGCGCCGAACCCCCGGCAGGCCTCGATCTTGGAGATGGGGGCGCTGCCCGGAACGAAGATCTCGCACCTCACCCCGTGATGGTGGGCAGCGAACGCCAACGCCTGGGCGTGGTTGCCCGCGCTGCCGGTGGTGACGCCGTGTCGGGCGGCATCCCCGAGTGCGGCGAGCTTGTTCATGGCCCCACGGATCTTGAACGCCCCGGTCCGCTGGAGGTTCTCGGCCTTCAACACGATGTCGGCACCCACACGCTCGGACAGCGTGACCGACGAGACCACGGGAGTGTGTTTGACGACCTGGCCGATCACCTCGCGCGCCCGCCGGATCGCTCCGGCGTCGACCACGTCACTCCCCACGGTCCGAACCGTACCGTCAGGCGTGCTGCTGCGCAGGTGCGCTGTCGGCCCGCCTGCCCAGTGGTCCGATCAGCACGAGCACGAGCAGCACCCCGGCCACCGCTGCGCCGGCGAACAAGGTGGTGGACGTGCTGGTGGCGGTGAACAGCGCAGCGGCCAGCAGCGGGCCCAGGGTCTGCCCCAGCCGGGCCGCGCCCACCCACATCGCCACCACGGCGCCCCGGTGCTCGGGAGGGGCTTCGGTCACCGCCGTGTCCTGGAGGATCGGGATGAGCGCACCGTCGCCCAGGCCGTACAGCGCGCACGCGATCGCCACCAACCCGATGACCGGCGCCGCACCCATCAGGCTGAACGACACCACGAAGATCACCGTGGCCGTCACCAGCACCGTGCGACGTCCGATGGCCGACGAGATGCGACCGAGGTTGAACGCCACGAGCGACGCCGTGACCGCGGGGATCGAGAGGATCACGCCGCGCCCGCCCGCACCGATCCCGAACTCGCGCTCGAGGTGGAGCGGCAACGTCGCCAGGAAGACACCGAAGATCAAGAGGAACACCACGAGACCACTGATCAACACCGCGATGATCGACGGTCGCTTCATGACGGTGCCGAGACCGTTCAGCTGCTGACGGATGGTGCCGGCCGACTGCGGTCGCACCGGATCGAGGATGCGCCAGGCCCACACCGCCACGACCAGGCCGAATGCCTGGGGCAGCAGTGCCAGACGCCACGAGGTGAGCTCGGCGATGACCCCCGACAGCAGCGGGAACGACGCCAGCCCCACGGTGAGCATCGCGGCGTTCCGGCCGATCAGCTGGGTGCGACGCTCACCCTCCCAGTGGTCGCCGATGATCACCACGGCGAGGTTGATCAGCCCGGCGGCGCCGATGCCCTGGAGGAAGCGGCCGGCGAGCAGGATCTCGAAGGTCGGCGCCGCGGCGACCGCCACGCCGGCCGCGCCGAAGATGACCAGGCACGGCACCAGCACGGCCCGCCGGCCCAGACGGTCGGCCATCAGACCGATGAGGGGTGCCACGATCACGCCGGGGAGCGCGACGGCCGCGATCACGAACCCCGCCCCACCATCGCCGACCTCGAGGTCGCGCAGCAGGTCGGGTACCACGGGCGCGATCAGGCTGTTGCCCATGATGGCGATCAGCGTGACCGAGAAGATCAGCGGGAGCGGGGGCGTGCGATGGGCACGCTCGGCGAGCACCTGAGCACGTTAGGGGTCTGGTTGGCGGGTCCGTGACGGGTGTCGTCGGGTTTGGGAAGGGATTCACGACCCCTGGTAGCGTCGCGCCCCGATGTCGCTGTTCCTCCGCGATTACCTCACCGTCGTCTGGTTCGGCCTCGCCGCCGTGCTGCTCGCCGGCCTGCTACTCGGCGTCTCCGCCGCGATCAGACCGTCGCGCCCCAGCTACGACAAGCAGATCGCCTACGAGTCGGGTGTCGACCCGGTCGGCATGGGCTGGTCGCAGAGCCAGATCCGGTACTACGTGTTCGCCCTGCTGTTCGTCATCTTCGATGTCGAAGCCGTCTTCATCTTCCCGTGGGCCGCCAACATCGAGCGCTACGGGGTCTTCGGTCTCGTGGTGATGCTGGCGTTCATCGTGTTGCTGCTCGACGGTCTCGTGTACGCCTGGAAGCGAGGACTCCTCCGATGGGTCTAGTCGACCGGGGGCGCATGCCCGCCCCCCTCAGCAAGCTCTTCAACATGGGCCGCTCGTACTCGATGTGGGTGTACCAGTGGGGCCTCGCCTGCTGCGCCATCGAGATGGGCGCGGCGTTCGGCTCACCGCGCTACGACGTGATGCGCCTGGGCGTGATCCCGCTGCCGGCCAGTCCCCGCCAGGCCGATCTCGTGGTGATCTCGGGCACCGTGACCGACAAGATGGCGCCCGCCATCAAGCGGCTCTACGAGCAGATGCCCGAGCCCAAGTACGTGATCTCGATGGGCTCGTGCGCCAACTGCGGCGGTCCGTACTGGGACTCCTACTCGGTCACGAAGGGCGTCGATCAGATCATCCCGGTCGACATCTACGTGCCCGGTTGCCCGCCACGGCCCGAGGCGCTCCTCGAGGGTGTCGTGCTGCTGCAGCAGCGCATCAAGATGGAGGACATGGCCGCGAAGTGGCGTGGCGACGAGTTCACGCCGATGCCGTCGTCGAAGCGGGCGCAGGAGCGCGCGGCGGCGCGTCGAGAGGCCATCGAGGCCAACCGCGAACCCATCGTCGTGGGTGGTGGTCCGATTGAGTGACACCGGCACGTCCGAGACGGACGCAGCGCCGAAGGCGCTGCCCGGTGACGGGCTGCGCGAGGGCATCGTCGATCTGCTCCGCAACGCGCTGGGCGAAGGACTCGTCGACACCCACCTCGTCCCCAACGACGATCTCTGGGTGCGTGTCGACCGTTCGGTGTGGCGGCACACGGGCGAGGTGCTCGCCGCTGACGGGTTCGACTACTTCTGCTTCCTGTCGGCCATCGACTGGCTGCCGTCGCCCTGGGGCCGCGGCGAGGACGACCCCGACGATCCGCCACCCGAACGTTCCACCGAGATCGTCCAGGGCGTGGCCGGCGGCGAGACCCGCTTCCAGTTGTTGGCGCGGCTCAACGACGTGCGCCGCCACGTGGGTGTCACGCTCAAGTGCGATCTGCCCGACGACGATCTCGTGGTGGACTCGTGGGTACCGCTGTTCGCCGGTGCCAACTGGCACGAGCGTGAGACCCACGAGATGTTCGGCATCGGCTTCGCCGGTCATCCCGATCTGCGCAACATGTACCTGCCGGGCGACTTCGAGGGCTACCCGCTGCGCAAGGACTTCCCGCTGCTGGCCCGCATGGTGAAGCCGTGGCCCGGCATCGTCGACGTCGAGCCGATGCCGGCGCTGGAGGAAGAGGAAGAGACCGACACCGCGGAGGGCGACACGAAGGGAGACGAGTCGTCATGACCGTCCTGTCCGACCGCCAGCAGCTCAGCTACATCGCGGCCCAGGCCGCCGATGCCCGCCTCAACGTCGAGCTCGAGACCGAGGGCATGACCCTCAACATCGGCCCGCAGCACCCCGCCACCCACGGGACGCTGCGCATCATCGCCCACCTCGACGGCGAGCAGGTCGTGTGGGCCGAACCGTCGTGCGGCTACATGCACCGCGGGTACGAGAAGCTCACCGAGGTCCGCACGTTCCCGCAGGTCACCACGCTGATCAACCGGATCGACTGGCTCGGCAGCTTCGCCAACGAGGTGCCGTTCATCCTCGCCGCCGAGAAGCTGATGGAGATCGAGGCCCCGCCTCGCGCCCAGTACATCCGCACGATCCTGTTCGAGCTGTCCCGCATCGCGAACGTGTCGCTGTTCCTCGGCGACCTCGGCGTGCAGATGGGCGCGATCACGCCGGTCTTCCTCGCCTTCCGCGACCGCGAGTACGTGCTCAACCTCATCGAGGGCGCCACCGGCGGTCGCTTCCATCCCAACTTCGACCGCATCGGCGGCCTCAAGGACGACCTGCCCAAGGGCTGGATCGACGAGACCCGCCAGGTGATGCGCAAGCTCCGCGGGTTCTGCGACGAGATCGAAGACCTCCTGTTCGGCAACGAGATCTTCCAGAGCCGGATGCGCGGCATCGGCGTGATCCCCGCCGACGTCGCCAAGTCGTTCGGCCTCTCCGGCGCCAACGCCCGCGCCAGCGGGATCGACTGGGACCTCCGCCGCGACCAGGTGCTCCCGATGGCCTGGGACAAGGTGGACTTCAAGGTCTGGACCCATCCCGACGGCGACTGCTTCGCCCGCTGCTGGATCCGCCTGCAGGAGACCCGCGAGGCCACCAAGATCGTCGACCAACTGCTCGACGACCTCCCCCCCGGCCCGGTCATGGCCAAGGTGCCCCGCATCATCAAGGTGCCAGCGGGCGAGGCCTGGGTGGCCACCGAGAACCCCCTCGGTGAGATGGGCTACTACGTGGTCTCCAAGGGTGATCTCGGCCCGTTCCGCGTCAAGATCCGCTCGGCCAGTTTCAACAACATCTCGGTGGTGCCGTGGGTGCTGAAGGGCGTCTACGTGCCCGACATCATCACGATCCTCGCCTCGCTCTACTTCATCCTCGGAGACATCGATCGCTGATGCTCGGTCTGGCCATCGAGATCCCCTACTGGGGACAATCACTGCTGCGCGTGCTCGGCGGCATCGTCGCGGTGCTGCTGCCCGCCGGCACCATCGTGTACCTGTTCCTGTTCAAGATGATGTCGTTCATGCAGAGCCGGCTCGGGCCCATGGAAGCCGGCCCGTACGGCTCGATGCAGCTGTTCGCCGAGGTCGGCAAGTGGTTGCAGAAAGAAGACATCGCCCCCGAGGCCGCCGATGTGCGCATCTTCAAGATGGCGCCGATCATCGTGCTGGTCTCCACGTTCCTGCTCGTGGCCGTGGTGCCGTTCGGGCCCGACGCGTACTTCACCAACTTCGAGGTGGGCGTGTTCTACGCGCTGGCCGTCGGCTCGGTGTCGGTCATCGGCATCCTCATCGCCGGGTGGGCCAGCGCCAACAAGTACTCGCTGCTCGGTGGTCTGCGCGCCGCCGGACAGCTGATCGCCTACGAGCTGCCCATGGTGCTCGCCGTCGTGGGCGTCGTCATCCAGGCCGGCACCATGAACCTCCAGGGCATCGTGGTCGCCCAGAACACCGGTGAGATCTTCGGCTTCGCCGGCATCGGCTTCCCGTTCGTGATCACCCAGTTCGTCGGGTTCATCATCTTCATGATCGCCGTGCAGGCCGAGCTCACCCAGGCGCCGTTCGACATGCCCATCGCCGAGTCCGAACTCGTGTCGGGCTACATGACCGAGTACTCAGGTTTCCGGTTCCTCATGTTCTTCATCGGTGAGTTCGCCACCGCCGGCGTGTTCGCGTTCATCGCCTCGGTGCTCTTCCTCGGCGGGTGGGGCATCCCGTTCGCCTGGTTCGGCTGGGAAGGTCTGGCCGACGTCCCGAACTGGATGAACGTGGCCGGCCCGCTGATCATGTTCGCCAAGATGCTGCTGCTGACCTTCATCATCATGTGGGTCCGGTTCAGCTACCCCCGGTTCCGTGAGGATCAGCTCCAGACCTTCGCCTGGAAGATCCTCATCCCGGTCTCGCTCCTCAACATCGCCGTCACGGCGATCATCAAGGTGGCCGTCTGATGCCAAAAGTTCCAGGACTCATCAAGGGCCTCGGTGTCACGTTCGGCACCCTGGTGCGCACCGCCAAGGAGGGTGCCAACACCGTCCAGTACCCGCACGAGAAGGAAGCGCCGCCCATCCGCGCCCGCGGTGTGATCGCGCTCCGCGAAGACAACTGCACCGCGTGCATGCTGTGTGCCCGCTCGTGCCCCGACTGGTGCATCTACATCGAGGGGCACAAGCAGCTCGCCCCGCCGCGCCGCGCCGGCGGCAAGCCCCGGCAGGTCAACCACCTCGACCGGTTCGACATCGACTACGCGCTCTGCATGTACTGCGGGATCTGCGTCGAGGTCTGCCCGTTCGACGCCCTGTTCTGGAGCCCCGAATACGAGTACTCCGAGCCGCGCATCGCCGATCTCCTCCACGACAAGGACAAGCTCGGCGAGTGGATGGAGACGGTGCCCGAGGCACCCGAGCTCGAAGCCGGCGCGGAGAAGAAGAAGTGACGGTCACGGTGGCGGCGGTCCTGGCCGCCGATGGCATCAACATCGCGAAGAACGTCGGCTTCGGCATCATCGCGTTCGGCATGGTGTTCGCCGCCCTGTGCGTGGTGTCGACCAGGAACATCGTCCACGCCGCACTCTGGCTGGTGGTGGTGCTCGGTGGCGTGGCCGCGCAGTACATCCTGGCCGGCGCCGAGTTCGTCGCGGTCTCCCAGGTGCTCGTCTACATCGGCGCCGTGATGGTGCTGTTCCTGTTCGGCATCATGCTCACCCGCGCCAAGATCGGCAGCGACGAGGGCATGTTCAACGACGGGTGGGCGCTGGGCATCCCCGTCGCGGCACTGTTGTTCGGGCTGCTCGGCTGGGTCATCATCGACTACGCCGGCGACGACGTGATCGCCAACCAGACGCCCACGCCCACGGTGATGCTCTCCGACGCCTACCTCGGGCCGTTCCTGATCCCGTTCCTGGCGCTCACCTTCGTCCTGCTCGCCGCCGCCATCGGCGCCATCGTGATCGCCCGCAAGGACTGACCGTGCTGGCCGCGAACTTCCTCCTGCTCTCGGCGGTGATCTTCTGCATCGGTGTGTTCGGCGTGATCGCCCGCCGCAATGCCGTGCTCGTGCTGATGTCGATCGAGCTGATCCTGGCTGCCGTGATGCTCAACCTCGTGGCGTTCTCGGCCGTGCTCGGCACCATCGACGGACAGGTCTTCACCTTGTTCGTGATCGGTGTGGCGGCCGCCGAGGTCGGTGTCGGCCTGGCGATGGTGTTGATGGTGTACCGGAACCGTCGGTCGATCGCACTCGACGAGTTGTCGGAGATGAAGGGCTGACATGATCGCGGCAGACGCACTCCCGACGGGGTTCTTCCTCGATTACGCCTGGCTGATCCCGCTGGTGCCGGCCATCGGCTTCGCCCTGATCATCGGGTTCGGCAAGAAGCTCCCGTACCGCGGCAGCGAGATCGGCATCGCCTCGATGGCGATCTCGACCGTGCTGGCCGTGGGTGCCGTGGTGCAGTGGATGCAGCGGGTCAACACCGCCGACTCCGGGTCCGGCAGCGCCGGTGGAGACGGTGGCGCGCTCGAGTCGGTCAACGGCTTCGCCCGGTCGGTCTTCCCGTCGGCCACCGCCGGCGAGAACGGCGAACCGTACGTCGAACCCGTCATCCGCACCTGGACCTGGTGGCAGAACGGCGGACTCGAGTTCGGCCTCGGCCAGCACATCGACGGCCTGGCCGTGCTGATGCTCTCGCTGGTGGCCTTCATCTCGCTGCTGGTGCAGATCTTCTCGCTCGATTACGTGCGCGGCGACCGCCGCTACACCCACTTCTTCGCCGCCCTCACGCTGTTCTCCGCCGGCATGTTGGTGATGGTGCTGGCCGAGAACATGGTCCAGATCATCCTCGGCTGGGAGATCATGGGCCTCTGTTCGTTCATGCTCATCGGCCACTGGTGGGAGGACACGGCCAACAGCAAGGCGGCGCTCAAGGCGTTCTTCACCGTGCGCGTCGGCGACATCGGTCTGCTGGTCGGCACGGCCATCATCTTCTTCGGCGCCAACCAGTGGGCCATCGACAACCTCGACTCGCACGGGTTCAGCGTGCAGGCCATCTCGGCGTGGGCGTTGTCGGGCGATGCCGGCACCCAGGTGCTCCTGTGGGGTTCGGTCGCGCTGTTCATCGCCTGTATCGGCAAGTCGGGCCAGTTCCCACTGCACACCTGGCTGCCCGACGCCATGGCCGGCCCCACCCCCGTCAGCTCGCTGCTGCACTCGTCCACCATGGTCGTGGCCGGTGTGTTCCTGGTGGCCCGGCTCTACCCGGTCTTCTGGGAGGGTCTCGCCTTCGGCCCCGGTGGGCTCAACCTGATCGCCATCATCGGTGCCATCACCCTCGTGATCGCGGCGCTGCTCGCGTTCGTGCAGGACGACATCAAGAAGGTCCTCGCGTACTCGACGGTGAGCCAACTCGGCATGATGATGCTGGCCCTCGGCACCGGCGCCTGGCTGCCCGCCGTGTTCCACGTGTTCACCCACGCCTTCTTCAAGTGCTGCCTCTTCCTCTGCGCCGGTTCGGTCAGCCACTCGGGCTCGCACCACAGCTTCGACATGAAGAAGGACATGGGCGGTCTCGTCAAGAAGATGCCGTGGACCGCGGGCGCCTGGATCGTGGCAACGCTCGCGCTGACCGGTGTGTTCCCCTTCGCCGGCTTCTTCTCGAAAGACGAGATCATCGTCAACGTCGGTGAGAACGGCTACACCACGTTGATGTGGATCGCCTACCTCGGTGCGTTCCTCACCGCGGCGTACATGACCCGCGCCACGTACCTCACGTTCTTCGGTGAGCCACGCGGTGCGGCCGCCGGTGAGCATCACGACGACGTCGACGCTCACACCGAAGAGCCCCACGACGAGGCGCTCGTGGCCGCCGGCCACCACCTCGACGCCCAGGGTGAGCCCGAGCCCGGCGTCGGTCACGTGGCCGCCGCCCGGGCCGATGACGGGCACGACGGACATGGGCACGACGATCACGCGCACGGTCCGCACGAATCCGGCAAGTTGATCCTCGTCCCGGTCGTGATCCTGGCGTTCCTCGCCACGGTGTCGGGTTTCACCAACGCCGTGCCGTTCGGTGAGGACTTCGAGATCCTCAAGCGGTACGTCGAACCGCGCGCCGCAGTGGTCGACCTCGAGGATGCACGGCTGGCCATCGCCGGTGGTCCCGGTGAGGCACTGCAGCTCATCGCCCCGTCCGCGGCCGCGGTCGACGCCTGCGGGTTCGCCGCACCGCCCGACGGCGCCGTGTGCTTCTTCCCGGCTGTGAACCACGCGCCGTTCAAGTGGAGCAAGGGCTTCTTGGCCCTCGGCATCGTGGGTGCCGGCCTGCTCAGCGCCTGGTTGTTCTGCGTCGCCTTCTACGGCCGGCGCGACCGCCGCCTCGTGGGCCTCACCGACCGCTTCGCCCCCGCCCGCTGGGGCTACCTGTTCCTGTGGAACAAGTACTACCTCGACCACCTCTACGAGCGGGTGATCGTCCGGGGTGTCGCGTACCCCATCGCGAACGCCGCCTACTGGGTCAACCAGCACGTGATCGACCGGATGGTCGACGACAGTGGTCGCGGCACCCGCCAAGTCGGCGAGTTCATGTACCGCAACATCGACCAGCGAGTGGTCGACGGAGCGGTGAACGCCTCCGGCACCGTGGCCTCCGAGACCGGCCACGTCCTCCAACCCGTCCAGTCGGGCAAGGTCAACCAGTACGGCGCGCTCCTCTTCGGTGCCGCCGCCGTCGCTGGCATCGTCCTCGTCCTCATCAACGTGTAACCGATCGCGCCCAGAGAGAGATCGCAGGACCGAGATCATGCAAACCATCACCACCGACAACTGGCTCCTCACGGTCGGCACCTTCTTGCCGCTCGTGGGCGTGCTCGTACTGATCTTCATCCCCAAGGGCGAAGAGCAGCTCATCAAGACGCTCGGCATCGTCACGGCCGGGGCCACACTCGCGGTCGGCATCTTCACGATGTTCCGGTTCGACTTCGGACAGGCCGAGAAGCTGCAGTTCTTCGTCGACGTCACCTGGATCGAGGTCATCCGGTCGAACTACACGATCGGGCTCGACGGCATCTCGCTGCCGCTCTACCTGCTGTCGATGGTCATCACGTTCCTCGTGATGATCTACACCTGGGACAACATGCCCGACGCCGGCAACCCCAAGGCGTTCTACATCCTGATGCTGCTGCTGCAGGTCGGCATGGCGGGCACGTTCATCGCCCAGGACCTGATCCTGTTCTTCGTCTTCTTCGAGCTCGTGCTGCTCCCGATGTACTTCATGATCGGCGTCTGGGGTGGCGAAGACCGCCGCTACGCCTCGCTGAAGTTCTTCCTCTACACGATGTTCGGCTCGGCGCTGATGCTCGTGGCCTTCCTGGCGCTGTTCTTCCAGACCGGCGCCGAGAGCTTCGGTTTCGCCCAGCTCATCGAGGCCGGGGCCGGCATCGACCGCAACGTGCAGATCTGGATCTTCGCCGGCATGTTCATCGGCTTCGCCGTCAAGGTGCCGATGTTCCCGTTCCACACCTGGCTGCCCGACGCCCACACCCAGGCACCCACCCAGGGATCGGTGATCCTGGCCGCGATCCTGCTGAAGCTCGGCACCTACGGCTTCGTGCGCATCGCCATCCCGATGCTGCCCGAGGGCGCCAAGGCCTGGGCGCCGGTGATCGCGATCCTGGCCGTGATCGGCATCATCTACGGCGCGCTGTGCTGTCTCGCACAGACCGACATGAAGCGACTCATCGCGTTCTCGTCGGTGGCCCACATGGGCTTCGTCATGCTCGGCATCGCCACGCTCACCGAGTTCGGCATCAACGCCGCCCTGTTCGGCATGATCGCCCACGGCTGGATCACCGGCATGCTCTTCTTCGTCGCAGGCGCCGTGAAGCACCGCTACCACACCCTCGAGATCAAACGGCTCTCGGGCCTGCTCACGCAGGTGCCGCGTCTCGGCTGGATCCTCGGCCTGTGCGCCATGGCGTCGCTCGGCCTCCCTGGTCTGGCCGGGTTCTGGGGCGAGTTCCCGGTGATCCTGTCGGCGTACAACCCGGGCTTCGGCCTCAGCGAGCCGCTGTTCCGCACGCTGATGGTGATCGCCGCGCTCGGCACCGTGCTCGCGGCGGCGTACCTCCTCTGGCTCTACCAGCGCACCGCGTTCGGCGAGCCGACCGAGGAGTTCGCGGGTCGCACCACCCACGCCGTGGGTGCGGCGGTCGCACCCGACCACGCTGATGATCACCACGACGCTCACCATGACGAGGAACTGCGCGACGTGACGGTGACGGAGTGGATCGCCTGGACGCCGCTGTTGATCGCCATCGTCGTGTTCGGCGTCTACCCGCAGCTCATGTTCCGTGTGTTCGATCCCGCCGTCACCGAGCTGGTGGCCCGGCTCGGGGAGAGTCTCAACCCGTGATCGCCGCGATCGTCGCCCAGCTCGGTGAGTGGACCGCGCCGGTCATCGACTGGCACGCGCTCGCCCCCGAGCTGATCCTCGTGGTGGGCATCAACCTGGTGCTCTTCATCGACCTCAACATCGGCGAGGCCCGCAAGTGGGCGATGGCCACGCTCACCGGGTTCGTGCTGCTGGCGGCGTTCGTGCCCGTGGTGACCCTGGCCGTGATCGGCGACGCCAGTCGCGAGATGTTCGACGGCCGATACGTGGTCGACCACTATGCGCTCATCCTCAAGGCCATCTTCCTGCTCGTCGCGTACGTGGTGGTGCTGATGAGCCAGAACGAGCTCGAGGAGGGCGGCTACTACCAGGGTGAGTTCTACGTGCTCATGCTGTGCAGCGTGCTCGGCATGGTGATGATGGCGTCGTCGCGCGACCTCGTCAGCATCTTCGTGGCGCTCGAGCTGCTGTCGATCCCGGCGTACATGATGGCGGCGTGGCGCAAGCGTGACGTCCGCAGCAACGAGGCGGGGGTCAAGTACTACCTGCTCGGCGTGTTCGCCTCGGCCGTGCTGCTCTACGGCATGAGCTTCCTCTACGGCACCACCGGCAGCACCAAGCTGGTCGAGATCGGTGAGGTGCTCGCCTCTGGCGATCTGATCGCCATGCAGGTGGTGGCGATCGCGTTCGTGATCGCCGGTCTCGCCTTCAAGGTCTCGGCGGTGCCGTTCCACTCGTGGGCACCCGACACCTACGAGGGCGCGCCCACGCCCGTCACCGCCTTCTTCTCGGTGGCATCGAAGGCGGCGGGCTTCGTCGCGCTCATGTCGCTGATCTTCCTGGCGTTCCCCACCGCCACCGGCGTGTACCAGCCGCTGATCTGGGTGCTCGCCGTGCTGACCATGACCGTCGGCAACGTGATGGCGCTGCGCCAGACCAACATCGTGCGCATGCTCGCCTACTCCAGCGTCAGCCAGGGTGGGTTCATCCTGATGCCGCTGGCCGTGGCCGGTACGGGCGACGCGAGCCAATCGGCCGTGAGGGCCGTCATCGTCTACCTGCTCATCTACGCCTTCATGAACCTCGGTGCCTTCGCCGTGGTCATCGCCGTGTCCCGCAAGACCCGCAGTGGCGAGATCACCTCGTTCGGCGGTCTGTTCGGGTACGCGCCGGGCATGGCTGCGGTGATGACGATCTTCATGGCGTCGCTGGCCGGCATCCCGCCCCTCGGTGGTTGGATCGCCAAGTTCAACGTGTTCAAGACCGTGATCGACGCCGGGAGCGGTGCTGCGTACGCGCTCGCCGTGATCGCAGCGGTCAACACCGTCATCGCCGCCGCCTACTACATGCGGGTGCTCCGCCAGGTCTGGATGATGCCCGCTCCCGACGGCGACATCACGCCGCTCGCCACGCCGGCCCCGGTCACGGCAGCGCTCGGCATCACGGCCATCGGCACGCTGGTGCTCGGTGTGCTCCCCGGCCTCGTCCTGCGCTTCGGCGACCTCCAGGACCTGACCGGTGCCCTCGGCCGCTAGCCCTGCCGCGCCCGACGGCACCGCCGCGCCCGAGATCAGGGCGGCGATCGACGAGGCCGGCGGGGCGATCCCGTTCGAGGAGTTCGTGCGTCTCGCTCTCTACGGGGTTCGAGGGTTCTATTCGCGCCCGGCCGACGAGCGGGGCGGATCCGCCGGGCGTCGGGGCGACTTCATCACCTCGCCCGAGGTCGGTCCGCTGTTCGGAGCGGTCGTGGCCCGCTTCCTCGACGCCGAGTGGGAGCGCCTGGGGCGGCCCGATCCGTTCACGGTGGTCGACGCCGGTGCCGGGCCGGGCACCCTCGCCCGATCGATCCTCTCGGCCGGACCGGCGTGCACGCCGGCGCTCTGCTACGTGGCGGTCGAGATCTCGGCCGCGCAGCGTGAGCGCCATCCCGACGGTGTCGGATCGCTGGCCGAACTCCCGACCGAGCCGTTCGACGGAGTGGTGCTCGCCAACGAGCTCCTCGACAACCTGCCGTTCCGCCTCGCGGTGTTCGACGCGGCCTGGCGCGAAGCGTTCGTGGTCGACCGCGGCGACGGCTCGTTCGGCGATGTGCTGAGTTCCCCCTTCGACCCGGTGCCCCGCTGGCTGCCGGCGACGGCTCCCCATGGCGCCCGGGCTCCCATCCAGTCGGCGGCGGTCGCCTGGATCGGTCGGGCGCGTGCGCTGGTGCGGTCCGGCTCGGTCGTGGTGTTCGACTACACCTCGCCCTCCACCGCCGCGCTGGCCGCTCGACCGTGGCGGGACTGGTTGCGCACGTACCGCGGTCACATGCGGGGCGAGCATCCGTTGGTGGCCCCGGGTTCGCAGGACATCACGACCGAGATCGCGCTCGACCAGTTCCCCGACGCCGATGCCGTGCGGTCGCAGTCGCAGTGGCTCCAGCTGTGGGGCATCGACGAACTGGTGGCCGAGGGCAAGCGGATCTGGAACGAGCAGTCGGCGCGCCCCGGCCTCGACGCGATCCGGATGCGCAGTCGGGTCAGCGAGGCCGAAGCCCTCCTCGACCCCGCCGGCCTCGGCGCCTTCACCGTTGCCGAGTGGCGCACCCCCGAGCCCCCCAGCTGAACTGTCCGCGGGAATCCGATGGTTCCGAAGGTTCCTCACAGACGGTTGGCGATCGCGTCTAGGGTCGGCAGCCATGGGCGGGACGGGGATCGTCGTCGCAGAGGACAGTGTGCTGATCCGCGAGGGACTCCGGACGTTGTTCGAACAGGAGCCCGACGTGGAGCTGCTGGCAGCGGTCGGTTCGCTCCCCGAGTTGCTCGATGCCGTCGAGACCCACCGGCCCGACGTGGTCCTGACCGACATCCGGATGCCGCCGACCGCCTACGACGAGGGGGTCCGGGCGGCCGAGGAGCTGGCCCGGAGCCATCCGGGGATCGGCGTGGTCGTGCTGTCGCAGTTCCTGGAGCCCGATTTCGCGCTCCGCGTGTTCGACGGGGGCGCGAGCGGTCGGGCGTACCTCCTCAAGGAGCGGGTGGGCGATCTCGAGCAGCTCCACCGGGCCATCGCCGCGGTGGCGAACGGTGAGACGGTGCTCGACCCGGCCGTGGTCGACGCCCTGATCGAAGGACGTCGCCGGAAGTCGTCGGCGGTGCTCGACCGACTCAGCCCGCGCGAGCACGAGGTGCTGGGGCTGATGGCGGCCGGGAGCTCGAACGCAGCGATCGCCGCGGAGCTCGTGCTGTCGGACCGCGCCGTCGAGAAGCACATCTCGTCGATCCTCCAGAAGCTCGACCTCGCCGCCGACGACGGTGATGTGCATCGGCGCGTGCGGGCGGTGCTCGTCTATCTCTCCGAGACCAGCGGCTGAACGGGGATCCGCCCCGTCACGGTCGTGCCGATCCCCACGATCGAGTCGACGCGGAACTCGCCGCCGAGCGAACTGACCCGGTCCTCGAGGTTCGTCAGACCCGCGCCTTCGAACGTCCGGTCGGTCTCGAAACCCGTTCCGTCGTCGCTGACGCTGAACTCGAGCCCGCCGTGGCCGTTCGAGAGGCGCACCCTGACGTGGGTCGACCCACCGTGTTTGGCCGAGTTCTGGATCGCCTCGAGGCACGAGAAGTACACGGCCGCCTCGACGGCCGGGTCGTACCGGTGGGTCGTGGTGTCGTCCACTCGGACCTCCATCGACAGGTTGCGTGCCTCGGAGCGGATCGCCGCGGCGATGCCGCCCCCTTCGAGCACCGCCGGCCGCAGACCGTGGCTGAGCTCACGGAGTGAACGCACGGCCCGGTCCACCTCGGTGCTCATCGAACCGATGAGCACCGCCAACTCCGGGTCGACCGACTCGGCCCGGCGCTCGGCCATCCCGAGCTGGATCTTCAACGCGATCAGCTGTGCCTGCGCGCCGTCGTGCAGGTCGCGCTCGAGTTCGCGACGGGCTTCGTCCTGTGCGTGGACCAGTCGCTCGCCGACCAGACGGAGCGCACTGACCTGCTCCCGCAGATCGTTCGTGAGCTGAGCGTTGCGGAGCACCACACCGATGGTCGCGGCCACGTCGTCCACGAGCGACGGCGCCCCCGGGGCGAGGTCGGCCGACGATCGAGCGAAGATCCTGATCCGGCCGAGGGTCTCACCGTCGTGCACGATCGGCACGGCCCACAGAGCGCTCTCGCGGTCCGACCGGCCGGTGGTGGACACCACGGTGTCGGTGTGGCGTCCGGTGGCGACGATGTCGACCTGCTCGGCCCCGGTTCCCCTCATGAGCAGCCCGACCACCTCGACCAGGACATCGTCGGACGCGGCCGTGGAGCGGAGTCGTTCGGCGATGCCGTGCAGCACCTCGTACGCGTCACGGTCGTGGCCGTAGAGCAGGCGGTCGACCAGCCGCCGAACGCGCCGACGAACCGGGTCGAACGCAACCGCAACGACGCCGGCCGCCACCAGCGGGAGCACGGTGTTGTCGCGTCCGCGCCCGACCAGGCCGCCCACGCCGACCACGATCGCGAGGTAGACGGCCGTGAGCATCATCGCCAGGACCGCCGTCACGACGGCGCGGCTGATGACCACGTCGAGATCGTGCAGTCGGTACCGGGCGATCGCGAACGCGTACGACCCCAGGAGTGTCCAGATCGCGAGCAGTGCGGTCGGGATCCACAGCCACTGCAGCGGGTACAGGCCCACGATGATCACGGCGAACCCGATCGCGCTGATCACGACCGGCCGCATCCGATGTCGCTGGTCAGCGTCGGCGGCGCGCCACCGTGCGACCAGCGTGCTGATCGAGAGCACGACCGCGATGGCGAGCATCGCCCCACCTGTGAGGAGGAGGGTGCTGACGAGCGGAGTCGCGCCGATCGAGTCGCCCATGATGATCGGATGCTCGCTCCACGGCGCGGTCTCGAGCATGTACGCGGCGGAGATCAGGGCGGCGGCGGCGATCGCGAGGTGGAAGCCGTATCGCCGCGGCCCGGCGGGCAGACGGCCATCGGGGAAGATGAGCATGAACACCGTGGTGGCCATCACCAGGTTCGGCACCCACAACCACGCGCTGATCCACCACGGGACGAGCGCGTCGACGGGGAGCACCGCCGGGGCGGCCGCCTCGAAGCGTTGGCCACTGTGGGGCACACCGGCAGCGAGCAACCTGGCATCGGCCAGGGCGATCACGGCCACGTGGACGGAGCTGATCAGCCCGATCGCCATGAGGAGCCAACCGCCGCGATGGCTCCGGTCGCGCCGGAGGACCAGATGGCCGAGCCACAGCGCGAGCACCGCCGTCGGGCCGTTGTGGATCATCCAGTGGCCGTACATCGCCTCCAGGGGACGGCCACGGGCCGCCATCGAGACGAACGCGCCGATGACCAGCACGGTGCCGATCACCGCCAGGACCGGGGGGAGGTGCTGCGGCGACCGTCGGGACACGGTGCCATCGGTCACTGCAGCAGTATGCAGCGTGCCGACCCGTGGGAAAAGGGGGCAGCCACTCCCTCCCCGGTGGGGCAGACCGCACCACCGGACGCCAGCCCGCTCACTGTTGCCCGAGCCGGTGCCGTTCGATGCTGGTGCACGTCACCCGTCCCGATCCGCAGGAGATCCCGAATGTCGACGTCACCCATCCCGCAACCCGTCTCGGAGCTTCGCCCGATCCGCACGAGGAATCGTCTCGTTCGGGTGGTCGCGGTCGGCGCGCTCGCCGTCGCATTCGCAGCGTGCGGCGGCGACGATGCTGCCGACGGACCTCGCGTCATCGAGGTGAACGCGGTCGACTTCGCGTTCGAGAACCTCCCCGACAGCGTGCCCGCCGGGACCCGGTTCACGCTCACCAACTCCGCACCCAGCGAGCTCCACGAGATCGTGGCGTTCCGGATCCCCGACGACGAGGAACGTCCGGTCTCGGAGCTGATCATGCTGCCGCCCGAGGAGCTCGGCCCGATGTTCGCCGGCGAACCGGCCACCGTCCTGCTGACGCCACCGGGCGGGGAGCAGATCGCTGCGGTGGGCGACGGCACGCTGACCGAGCCCGGCCGCTACGTCATCCTGTGCGCGATCCCGACCGGTGTGGCCCCCGAGGCGTACCTCGAGGCCGCTGCGGCCTCGGAGGGTGGCCCACCGCAGATCGACGGCGGCCCGCCGCACTTCGTCCACGGGATGTGGGCCGAGCTGGAGGTGACGGCGTGAGCACCCCGACCGTCCGTCCCGACCAGGTGTCCGACCGCGGCCGCGACGCGTCGACCGGCGGTTCCGGTTGGGACCCGCTCGTCGTGGCCATCGCCGCCGCCGTGGCGCTGGTCGACGTCGTGTTCGTGATCCTGATCGGTGAGATCGCCCATGTGCTGACCGTCGCGGCCATCGTCACGGTGGTGGGCATCGTCGTGATGCAGCGTCGGCGCCGCGTCGGCCTCGGCATCCTGGGCGTCTCCTCGTTGCTGGTGCTCGCGGCCGCGATCCCCTTCGCGGTCGGGCATCTCGGCCATCCGGAATCGGGCGTCGACTGGAGCCACACCGTCATCGGCCTCGTGGGTCGGCTCTTCGTGGTCGCGCTCGTGGCCGTGGCCTGGCGGGAGCGTCCCGACACCGCCGCTCGACCGGTTGGCGTGGTCGCGATCGGTCTGCTCGCCGTCATCGGCACGGTCGCCCTCGTCGCCACCGCGGCGACCAGCGGCGACGACCGGCAGGAGGGCGACATCGAGCTGGTGGTCGACGCCACCGCCTTCCCCGAGCGGATCACGGTCGCGAGCGGCGATGTGCTCTTCGTCGACAACACCCACATCTTCCGGCACACGTTCACGGTCGAGGGCACCGACATCGACGTCGAGCTCCCGGCGCTCCAGAGCGTCCGCATCCCGATCGACCTGCCCGCCGGCAGCTACTCGGTGTTCTGTGACATCCCCGGGCACGAGTCGATGACCTCCGTGCTCGTCGTGGAGTGACCGGTCGTGCTGCAACGGATCGCACGCATCTGCTCCCGCCGACGACGGATCGTCGTCGTCGGATGGATCGCCCTCGTGGTCGCGCTCTCGGCGCTCTCGGCATCGTTCGCCGGTGAGTGGCGCAACGACTACTCGCTCCCGGGCTCGGAGGCCCAGGCGGCGTCCCGATTGCTCGAGGACGGCGGCTTCGAGGGCCGTGGAAGCTCGTGGTCCGGCCAGATCGTCGTCGCCGCCGACGACGTGACGTCGCCATCGGTACGTGACGGCGTGGCGGCACTGGTGGACGACGTGCGGGCCGGTGTGGACGGCGTCACACTGGTGAGTCCGTTCGAGTCACCGGGACAGGTGTCGGCGAACGGCAGCGTGGCGATCGTCTGGGTCGAGTTCGGCGAGGTCTACGTCACCGAAGCCCAGGAGCTGGCCGCATCGATCCGGGCGATCGCCGACGGCGGCGATCGCCTGCCAGCAGGGGTCCAGCTCGAGTTCGGCGGCGAGCCGTTCTGGGAGGTCGCCGAGTTCTCGTCGGAGGCGTTCGGGTTGCTCGCGGCGATGGTCATCCTGCTCCTGGCCTTCGGATCGGTGCTGGCGATGGGGCTGCCGATCGCGTCCGCCCTGTTCGGGATCGGGTGCGGTGTCGCGCTGGTCACGTTGATCGCCAACGTGGTCGACATCCCTGACTTCGCGACCGCGGCCGTCGTGATGATCGGTATCGGCGTCGGGATCGACTACGCGCTGATGATCGTGACCCGCTACCGCGAGGAGC
>REDU01000140.1 GCA_007693335.1 Ilumatobacter sp.
CGAACGGCTCGTCGGGGAACGTCATCACCTGGGTGTCGTTGCCGCGGCTGACGAACTTGATGAGCTTGTCGCCGGCCACCTCGTCGGCGAACCGGGTGCAGCGATCACACAGGATGCAGCGCTCGCGATCGAGGTACACGAGCTCGCTGATCGGGATCGGCTTCTCGTAGTGCCGCTTCTGCTCGAGGTAGCGGCTCTCGCCCGGACCATGGCTGAACGCCTGGTCCTGCAGGGGGCACTCGCCGCCCTTGTCGCAGACCGGGCAGTCGAGCGGGTGGTTGGCCAACAGCAGCTCGAGCACACCCTCCTGGGCCCGCTTGACGGTGGGCGTGGCGGTGTTGACGACCTGGCCCTCGGCCACCGGCGTCATGCACGACACGACCATCATCGTGCCGCGGGGCCCCTCCACCTCGACCAGACACTGACGGCACATGCCGACCGGTGTCATACGCGGGTGGTAGCAGAAGTGCGGCACGTACGAGCCGGCGGCCTGGCAGGCGTCGATCACCAGCTGGCCGGGCTGGGCGCGGTGCTCGCGCCCGTCGATGGTCACGAGCACACCGGGTTCGGGCTCCGGCTCGGGCTCGCCCGCCGCGTCGGCCTCGGCTTCGGCCTCTTCGGCCTCTTCGGCCTCGATCTCCTCGTCGGGATCGGGCGAGGTGCCCTCCTCGGGCGCGGTCTCGACCACCTCGGCCACCACCTCGGCCTCGACGGTCTGCTCGTCGGTGGTCTGCTCGGAGTCGGCGGTGTCGCCCTGATCGGTCACCGGCACGTCGTCGACGGTCGGCCCGCCGTCGTTCGCCGTGTCGTTCGCCGTGTCGTTCGCGGTGTCGTTCGCGTCGCGGTCGTGGGTCTCGTCAGACATGGGCACCGGTCCCGTGGATCGCATGACGGTGGACGCCGTCGATCGGGCGTCCGTGCTCGACATAGTGCTCGAACTCGTGGCGGAAGCGCTCGACCGCCGAGGCGATCGGGCTCACGGCCGATGGGCCGAGCGGGCAGATGGTGGTCTGGCGGGGTGGCCAGGCGATGCCGGGGCTGATCGACTCGCACACCTCCATCAGCGTGGCGAGGTCGTCGGGGCGACCGTGACCGTCGAGCATCCGCTTGAGGATGCGCTCGAGCCAGGTGGTGCCCTCGCGACACGGCGTGCACTTGCCGCAGCTCTCACGGGCGAAGAAGCGCACGATGCGCCAGCACGCCGCGACCATGTCGGTGGTGTCGTCCATCACGACGATGGCACCCGAGCCGAGCATCGAGCCGGCCTGGTCGACGGTGGGTTTGTCGAGCGCCATGTCGAGGTGCTCGGAGAAGAACCACATCGCACTCGCGCCGCCCGGGATGAACGCCTTGACCGATCGGCCGTCGCGCACGCCACCGCAGTACTCGGGCGCCTCGAACAGCATCCGGAACGTCGTGACCCCGTTGGGCACCTCGAACACGCCCGGTGAGTTGACGTGACCCGACACGGCGAACATCCGCATGCCGGTGGAGCTGGGCGCGCCGATGTCGTGGAACTGCTGGCCACCCTCGTTGATGATCCACGGGACGTTCGACAGCGTCTCGACGTTGTTCACGATGGTGGGCTGCAGGTACAGACCCTTGGCCGCCGGGAAGAACGGGGGCTTGAGCCGCGGCATGCCACGCTCGCCCTCGAGGCTCTCGATCAGCGCGGTCTCCTCGCCCACGATGTAGGCGCCGGCGCCCCACGAGAGCGTGACGTCCACCGAGAAGTCGGTGCCGAGGATGTTCCGACCGACCATGTTGTTGGCGTAGGCGTCGTTGAGCGCCTGGGCGATGCGCTCCTGGGCGAGCGCCATCTCGCCGCGCACGTACAGGAAGGCCTGGGCGGCGCCCACGGCGTAGGCGGAGATCACGGTGCCCTCGATCAGCTGGTGCGGATCGAGCTCCATGAGCATGCGGTCCTTGTAGGTGCCGGGCTCGCTCTCGTCGCCGTTCACGACGATGTAGCGCGGGAACACGTCGGGCGGCAGGAAGCCCCACTTCACCCCGGCCGGGAAGCCGGCACCGCCGCGCCCCTGCATCTCGGAGGTCTTGACCTCCTCGTGCACCTGCTCTGGGGTCATCTCGGTGAGGGCGCGGCGCAGGGCGGTGTAGCCGCCGGTGCGCACGTAGCCCTCGTAGGTGTGGCCGTCGGCCTGGTCGAACCGGCCGGTCACGAGCTTGGGGCCGCTCGGGACGAGTCCGGGCACGTGGTACGAGCTGGGCGGGGTGGGCACGTCGGTCATCGGGCATCCACTTCTGCTTGGGCGGCGCGGCCGGTGTCGGCCCAGTTCTGCGGCGTGCGCTGACGGACCCGGGCCAGCGTGCCGTGCGGCGGGATCTCGTCGGTCAGGCGGCCGGCGCTGAGATCGTCCACCAGCTGATCGAAGTCGTCGTTGGTGACCGTGTACCGGTACCGGTAGTTGACCTGCAGCGCCGGGGCCTCGGTGCAGGCGGCGATGCACTCGACGTCTTCGAGGGTGAACATGCCGTCCTCGGTGGTGCTGCCGGCCTTGATGCCGAGCCGGTGCTCGGCGTGCTCGAGCAGCTCCCAGCCACCCACCAGCTGGCACGAGATGTTGCTGCACACGTTGATGCAGTAGCGCCCCACGGGGTGGAACTTGAACATCTCGTAGAAGCTGGCGGTGCCGTAGACGTCGGCCGACGTGATGCCCAGCAACTCACCGATGTGGGTCATGGCGTCGGTGGTGACGTAGCCGTCCTGCTCCTGGGCGAGGTGCAGCAGCGGGATGAGCGCGGACTTCGGCCGCGGGTAGCGACCCACGATCTCTCTGGCGATCGCGAGGTTGGCATCGTTGAGACGGCTCATGGGACCTACCTGTCGACCTCGCCGAGCACGGGGTCGATGCTCGAGATGACGGCGACCGCGTCGGCCACCAGCCCGCCCCGCATCATGTGCGGCAGGCACTGGACGTTCACGAACGATGGCGCCCGGATGTGCATGCGGTACGGCACCGCCGAGCCGTCGCTCGCGAGGTAGCAACCGATCTCGCCACGGGGGCTCTCGATGGCCACGTACACCTCGCCCTCGGGCACCTTGAAGCCCTCGGTGAAGATCTTGAAGTGGTGGATCAACGCCTCCATCGACTCGTCGATGCGGGCGCGCGGCGGCGGGGTGATCTTCTTGTCCTGGATGCGGTAGTCGCCCGACGGCATCTTGTCGAGGATCTGGTGCACGATGCGCATCGACTCGCGGATCTCGGCCAGTCGGATCGCGTACCGGTCGAAGGCGTCGCCGTACGAACCCACCACGATGTCGAACTCGACGTCTTCGTAGTGCAGATAGGGCTCACCCCGGCGGAGATCCCACTCGACGCCGGTGGAGCGCAGGATGGGACCGGTGGCGCCGAGCGCGAGGGCCTCGGCGGGTGTGATCACACCCACGCCCTGGAGCCGCTCGCGCCAGATCGGCTGGCCGGTCATGAGCGTGTCGTACTCCTCGAGGCGCGGCGGCAGCATCTCGAGGATGCGCAGCACGTCGTCGCGCCAACCCGGCGGCAGATCGGCGGCCAGACCACCGGGGCGCACGAAGTTGTGGTTCATGCGAAGGCCCGTGACCTTCTGGAAGAACCGCAGCACCTCTTCGCGCTCGCGCCAGCCGTAGATCATCATCGACACCGCGCCGAGGTCCATGCCGTTGGTGGCCATGAACAGCAGATGGCTGCTCATCCGGTTCATCTCCGACAGCAGCATGCGCATCCACTGCGCCCGCTCGGGGATGTCGCCGTCGATGCCGAGCAGCTTCTCGGTGGCCATCGAGAACACCAGCTCGTTGTTGAGCGGGCTGGCGTAGTCCATGCGGGTGACGTTGGTGCCGCCCTGCATGTACGTGAGCGTCTCGCCGGTCTTCTCCATGCCGGTGTGGAGGTAGCCGATGATCGGCTTGCACCGCAGCACGGTCTCACCCTGCAGCTCGAGCATGAGGCGCAGCACGCCGTGGGTCGAGGGGTGCTGCGGCCCCATGTTGATGATCATGGTCTGGTCGTCGAGATCAGGATCGATCTCGCCCACCACGTCGGGGTCGGAGTCGGCCAGCGCGGCGGCATCGGCCTCGCTGAGGCGGAGCACCGCGCCCACCTCGCGGAGCAGTTCGGCGGAGGTCACCTCGCTGCGCGGGCGCATCTCCTGACCACCCTCGCCGGTGGCCACGTAGCCCGGTCGCACGAGCGGGTCGGACACGGTCATGACGGGGCCCCCTTGAACTGCACCGGGATGGCACCCACCTCGTAGTCCTTGCGCAGCGGGTGGCCGTCCCAGTCCTCGGGCATCAGGATGCGGGTGAGGTCGGGGTGGGCGTCGAACGAGAGGCCGAACATGTCGAACACCTCGCGCTCCATGGCCTCGGTGCCCGGGTGCACATCGAACAGCGTGGGCAGGACGGCGTCGTGCTCGGGCACCTGCACCCGGAGCCGGATCCGTCGACGGTTGTAGATGTCGAGCAGGTTGACGACCACCTCGAAGCGCTCGGGGGTGACCCCGTCGGCCACGGGCCGGTTCGGGTGCAGGAGGTAGTCCACGCCCACGAGATCGACGCACATCCCGTAGCCCTCGTCGGCCAGTGCCTTCACCACGTCGACGTACTGCTCGCGCGTCGGGTGGAGCACGGTCTGACCGCGGCTGTCGGTCACGGGGCAACCGTGCTGCACGGGCGCTTCGGCACGCGCCTCGTCGGTGGGCGGCTCATCGGCCGGCGTCTCGTGCTCGCCCACGTCAGCGGATCCCGAGCAGGACGGGGGTGGCAGCGGCGGGGATCTCCGAGACGTGGATGTTGGCGCCGGCGCCGGTGGCGACCCGTCGCTTCATCAACTCGCCGTCCTCGATCTTCTGGTGCAGTGTCTCGATCGCGTGGATGAGGGTCTCCGGGCTGGGCGGGCACCCCGGGGCGTACACGTCGACGGGCACCACCTGGTCGACGCCCTGCACGATCGCGTAGTTGTTGAACATGCCACCGCTCGAGGCGCACACGCCCATCGAGATGACCCACTTGGGCTCCATCATCTGGTCGTACACCTGGCGGAGCACCGGTGCCATCTTCTGGCTGACCCGACCGGCCACGATCATGATGTCGGCCTGGCGGGGCGATGCCCGGAACACCTCCATCCCGAAGCGCGACATGTCGTAGTGCGCGGCACCGGTGGCCATCATCTCGATGGCACAGCAGGCGAGCCCGAACGTGGCCGGCCACGACGAGCGCGACCGTGACCAGTTCACCAGGTCTTCGAGTCGACCGGTGATGACGTTGTGGGTGAGCCCGGCCACCCCATCGTCGAGCACGTCGTTCACGACACCCATGTGTGACTCCTCACGCTGCGTTCTCGGGCACGCGGCCCTCGGTCCCGACCCGACGCACCGTCGAGGTCGCCGTGCGTTCGGGCGACACCATGGCGGCATCGGCCGTCAGGTCACGATCGCGCACGATCGGACCCCAGTCGAGTCCGCCACGAGCCACCTCGTAGACGAACGTCAAGAAGAACACCACCGAGAACCCGAAGATCGCCCAGAAGCCGTACGCCCCGAGAGCGCCGCGATCGACGGCGTAGGGGTACAAGAAGACGATCTCGATGTCGAACATGATGAACAACATCGCAACGATGTAGAAGCTGACGGGGAACCGTTGCGGTGGCTCACGGGTGGGCACGATGCCGCACTCGTAGGGTGCCGACTTCGCCGTGGACGGGCGACTGGGCGCCAGCAGCTTGGCCGCCGCGAAACTGAGCACACCGAACGTGATGGCCAGCACCATCAGCACGACGATCGGCAGGTACTGGCTCATCGGTCAACCCGCCGGGACGAGTTCGGCGCGCCGGTTCTCCTCGACGATGCGATCACGACGGTGCAGCATCCAGCACAGCGAGAGGAACACGATGGTCGAGCCGATGGTGAGCATGGCGGACGGGACCCGACGCGAACCCTGGTCGCGCACCATGTAGACGTACTGGCGCTGACGCTCGGTGTCGATCTCGGCCGGCACGGGCGCCCGACCGGGTTCGGTGCGGAGCTGCTCGAGCGGGGCCACCTCGGCGAGGGCGAACTTGGGGGCGTGCCAGAACGCCAGGAAATCGATCGATTCGTTGATCTTCGGGCGCCGCTCGCCGCCGATCTCGTACATATCGGTGACACGGAACTCACCGGGGCCGAACGCGCCGGTCTCCTGGAGGTAGTTCCCGGCAGCGGTGGCCGCCTGACCGAACTCGGCGTCGGACTCCGACACCTGCCGCCAGCCCTCGTCGATCAGCACGGCGCGCACGGCGATCGCCTCGGTCAGCGGATCGGCATCGGCGTCGACCTGGGGTCGTGCTTCGATCACACCGGCCTGACGCAATGAGTCGGAGTCCTGGATCACGGTCCGACCCTCGACCTGACGCCACGACGGATCTTCGCCGATCAGTCCGATGCCGTAGATCCACCAGAGCATGCCCATGAGCACCATCCAGCCGGCCAGGCCGGTGAGTGCGACCAGGAAGCCGAGCCGGGCACCCACGTTCGTGCCGAGCAGGAGGTACACGCTGCCACACAGTGCGACGACGGCGATGATGACCGTGAGCAGGCCACGGAGTTCGGGCTCCCAGCTGACGGCGAGGACTGCGTTGGCGGGGACGGTTGCGAGGGTTGCGAGCATGGGTTCTACAGACTCCGCACGTAGTCGACGACGGCTCGGAGCTGCTCGTCGGTGAGCATGGCCCCGAAGCCGGGCATGCGTCCGCTGCCCTGGCCCTGGAGACCGTAACGCTGACCGAGCTGCGAGCCCACTTCGATGAACGCGATCATGTCCGACTCCTGGCCGAACTGCCGGTTGGCGGCACCGCCGATCAGGCTGGGCCCGAACGCGCCCGCCCCGGTCACGCCGGGCTCACCCCAGCTCCATCCCTGGGTGTGGCAACGGGCGCAGCTGTACGCGCCACCGGCGAGGTCGAGGTTGAACAGCGCCTCGCCGTAGCTCTCGTAGGTGCCGTCGTCGACGAGCTGCTTCGCCCGGGTGTCGATGTCGGACTGCACATCGGCCGGAAGGTTGCCCGACGGGCACACGAGCGGATCGTCCTCGCCGACCCCGCAGTTCTCGCGCGGGATCTGGATGCTCGTCATGTACGCGATGAGCGTGTCGATCTGCTGGTCGTTCATCGGCCCGCCACCATCGAGACCCCACGGCGACATCGGCGAGAACGGCCGGCCGTACACGAGGATGAAGCGGATCTCCTCCTCGCTGAACTTGTAGTTGATCGTGTTGACGGCCGGGGCCTCCCAGTTGACCGCCGTGACCTGGTTGGTGAGTGGATCGGTCACGTTGAACGGGGCCACGCCACCCACGCCGTTCATGCCGCCGTGACAGCCGGCGCAGTTGAAGCCGCCGTCTTCGGTGCTCGCGAACAGCTCCGCTCCCCACTTGACGAACTGGTTCTCCTGGGCCTGCTGGGCGCCGGCCTGTCGGCTGGGCTCCAGGATCCAGTAGAGCGGGAGCCCGATCACGACCACGGCGAGCATGAGCACACCGAGCACCTGCAGACGCTCGAGACGCGGACCCTCGAGCTCCTCGTCGTCGTAATAGGGCTTGCGGTTGGCGGCCAGCTCGATCTCCGAACCGAGTTCGGAGCGGGCACTGCGCAGGTTCAAGAACGCGTAGACGATCCAGCCGAGAGCGATGACGACCGCGATGGTCCACGCGATGGCAGTCGTGGTGAGTGCGAGCATCAGCCGGCCTCACCCATGCACGTCGGGCCTTCGGCTTCCTGACCGGTGGTGTTCACACCGAGCGCCATGCCGGGCACGATGGTGCCGGTGTCGACGCTCACGTCGCCGGCGGGCGAGATCTCGACGGGGAAGCGATCCATCCCCCGAGGTGCCGGACCGCCCTTCCACTCGCCGACCCGGTTGTACTGCGAACCGTGGCAGCCGCACTCGAACCACTGGCTCGACAGGCACTCGGGCACACGACAACCCAGATGCGGGCACTTCTGGTAGTTGGCGATGATGCCGGCGGTCATGCCCGGCAGCAGCTGCGGGTCGTAGAGCTCCTGGGCCGTCGAGAGCGCCTCGGACGGGTACCGCGTGATCCAGGTGCGGGCTTCAGAGGAGTAGAAGAACCCTCCGCCGGCGTCGATCCCGTCCAAGATGTCGTTGAGGCGTCCGAGCGTCACCCGACCGCCGAAGCCGCCGGTGGCGCTGGGCCACAGGAACCCGACGAAGCTGGCGGCGGCGAACGCGCCGATACCGGCACCCATCAGCGACACCGTGGCGCGGTTCAGGAACTGACGGCGGCTGACACCGAGCGCCTCGGGGTCGGGCGGGCTCCACGTGACCGGCGCGGTGTCGGCAGCTTTCACCACCTCGGTGGAGGGACCCGTGCGGGCTCGGACACCAGCGGCTTCGACCTCGTCACGGGTACTGCGACCCGAACCGGCTTCGGCTGCATCGGCACGTGCGGCCCGCGACGAACGGTCGCGGCGAACGGTCTCGGCGCTCAGCGCCCCGGCGCCGCGGACGTCGGAGCGGCGCGCCAGCGTGAGGAACGCGAGCGCACCGAGCACGACGACGGCGGCGATGGCGATGGCGATGATGGCGGGGGCAGTCATGGCAGGGGGCGCCTCACAGGTGGAAGAACAGGCCGTCGACCCACGGCAGGACGAAGTTGAAGCCGGGGCCGCGGAAGAACGAACCGATGATCGTGAGCACGGCCCAGAACATGAGGTGCACGGTCATCAGCGAGGTCGCGAACTTGCGATCCTCCGGCTTGTTGGACGGGTTCTTGTCGATGTACGGGGCGAAGACCAGCACGATCAGCGCCACGCCGGGGATGGTCACGCCGGCGATCATGGGGTGGAACCAGGCGAGCAACTCCTGCAGACCCATGAAGTACCAGGGGGCCTTCGACGGGTTGGGCGTGGCGTTGGCGTTGGCGACCTCGTACAGCGGGGCGTTCACCCAGACCGAGAACAGGAACGTGAACACCAGGCAGGCCAGGGCGGCCACGAACTCGGCGGCCAGGAGATGCGGCCACGTGTGGACCTTGTCGACCGGGGCGGCCTTGACCTCTTGGATCGAGCCGCTCTTGACGACGGTCAGCAGACGTTGGGTGTGGCCACCCGGGCCGGCACCGACGGGCACGCCGCCACCGGCAGGGGCTGCGGTGACCACCGCGCCGACCTTGTCGGCCACGGCCACGCCGCCGCCACCGGCCGCATCACCACCGCCATCGCCCTTCGACCGGGCGGCGCGGCTGCGCTCGAGCAGGTGCGCCGGGATGCGGGGATCGGCGGCGGGTTCGGATGCCGCGGCACCGCCGGTTCCGGAGCCCTCCGCCGACGCGGCGGCGTCAGCCGGCGCGTCGGCCGACTTCTCGCGTGCCGCCTTGGCCCGCTTGAGGAGGTGTTCTGGGATCTCGGTCATGCCATGTCTCCGTCGTCAGAAGCCCTGGATCAGAGCGGGCCGGAAATGCCGCCGTCCTTGCGGACACGCCAGAAGTGGATCGCCATGAAGATGACGATGATGAACGGGAGGAACAACACGTGCAACACGTACCATCGCAACAGCGTCTCGGAGCCGATCTCGGCCCCGCCCAGCAAGACGAATCTGACCTCCTGGCCGAACACGGGCGTGAACCCCATCATCTCGGTGCCCACGGCCACGGCCCACAGCGCCAACTGGTCCCACGGCAGCAGGTAGCCGGTGAACGACAGCAACAGGGTGAGCGTGAGCAGGATCACGCCGATCACCCAGTTGAACTCGCGGGGAGGCTTGTACGCACCGTGGTAGAAGACCCGCGCCATGTGGAGGAACACGGCCAGCACCATGAGGTGCGCGCCCCATCGGTGCATGTTCCTGACCAGGAGACCGAACGTGACCGACGTCTCGAGGTTGGCGATGTCGTTCCAGGCCGCCGTGGCCTCGGGTCGATAGAAGAACATCAAGAAGATGCCGGTGACCGTCAGCAGGATGAAGAGGAAGAAGCTGAGACCGCCGAGGCACAGCGTGTAGCTGACCTTGACGGCGTGGCGCTTCACCTTCACGGGGTGCAGGTGGTACAGCACCGAGTTCATGATGACGTAGCTGCGGTTCCGCGGGCTGTCGGTGTAGCCCTTGCGGAAGATCGAACCCGGTCGGAAGATGCTGCTCCAGGCCTGGCTGCCCTGCACGGCGTCGACCGTGTCGTTCAAGCGGTCCTTGGCCGTGGGCCGGGGCTTGTCGTCGATGATCTTGGCCATGCGGTCAGAACCTCATCCCGTAGGAGTACCCGTGGTTGTTGGTGCGGGTGTGTGAGTCGCCGGCCGCCGTGGCCTGACCCGCCTTGCCGAGGATGATGACCCCGGTCGGACAGCGGTCGACACAGAGGGCGCAGCGCGTACAGATGTCGTCGTCGATGATGAACATGAAGGCATCCGATGGATCGGTGCCGGGCTGCTCGGTACCCGTGGCCTCGGACACCGCCGAGGTGTTGACCATGTGGATGCACTTCCACGGGCAGATGTCGACGCAGCCCTCGCACGCGATGCACTCGGTCTGGTCGATGTGGATGAACTGCTTCGGCTTGACGGCCTTGGTCAGGTAGTCCGCGTCGACCTCCACCAACGAGTAGTCGTCGGTGTAGGGCATCATCGGGGGGTTGGCGTCGGTGCGTGCCATGGGGGATCTCTCCGGTCAGCCTTTCTTCACCAGGGGACGGCCATAGGTGCTGGTCTCGAGTTCCTTCGCCGTGACCTGACCGCGCTTCTGCCACCACGCCCAGATGAAGAGGAACAGGGCGACGAAGTAGACGTGGATCAACACGACGATGATGTCACGGACGGCCTCGTACTGGAGCGTGATCGGGTTCCACCCGCCCTCGGACTGCGGGCGCAGGATGCCGGCGGGGCCGAAGATCGTCTTGGTGCGGTCCCAGCCGAGGTCGGCGTCGGCGTGCAGGATCCACTGGTTCGGGGTGACGCCGAAGGCGAAGAAGAGCACACCGAACACGTAGGCCGAGGCGAGCATCGCCTCACCCCAGGAGGCCTTGCGGTCGGCGGCGCGCCGGCGACCGAACGGAATCACGACGAGCGTGAGCAGCGTGGACCCGATCAGGGACACCAAGAACGCCTGGTTCATACCAGGCCATTCCAGGATGCTGATGGCGATCATGTCGCTTCCGTCTGCCTTTCTCGCGTCCGATGTTCCTGCCGACCATGCCCGATCGGGGCGCACGGGGGCTCGTTCGAACTGTAGTCGTCGGATTCTCCCCCCGAGCCATTCACACGGCTGTTCCCGGGTGGAGGATCCGATCGATGTCCTCCAGTGTGGCAGCAGAGTCTGATCGCTCCGCCAGGTTGTGCATAAGTTCATCGCCGGCGATCGCACGGGCGTGTGTCACGTCGACAACATCACGTCGACATCATCGTGCGGCAGATTCCCCATCGGGCGAGCTCGCCGTCTATCGTGATCCTGTTCGTGTCGTGCAGTGAAGGACAGACGTGACCGAGATCCCCGAACACCTGTTGAAGCGGAGCCGCGAGCGGCGGGCCGCGCTCGGCCTCGGCGGCGACGACGCCGGCAGCGGCGAGGGCGATGCCCCCACGGCCGCCAGCACCGCGCCCGCCACGACGAAGTCGGCCGCGCCCGAGGCCGCCGCAGCCAGTGGGCCGGCGCCCCGTGCCGCCGCCCCCGAGCCGGCCGCCCCCAAGGCACCCGAGCCGGTCCACCCCACCGTGCTCGCGGCCCAGCGTCGTCGCAAGATCCCGTTCTGGGCCATGGCGGCACTCAGCCTGATGCCGATCTGGGTGTTCATGTACGCCCGGGCCATGACCGAGACGGCCGAGGCCACCGACGGGCCCATCGGGCTCGGTGCCGAGGTCTACAACAACTGCGCCTCGTGCCATGGCGGGGCCGGCGGCGGCGGCGTGGGCTACGGGTTCACCGGGGGAGCGATACTCGAGACCTTCCCCCACATCGAGGACATGATCCGGTACACGTACTACGGCACCGTCGGCTACAACGCCGAGGGCATCGAGATCTACGGCAACCCCGAACGCGAGGGCGGGCCCCACCGCACGGGCGGCATGGGGAACATGCCGAACTTCGGCTCCGGCACCCTCGGCGGATCGCTCACCGACTACGAGCTCGTCTCGGTGATCTGCCACGAGCGGTACACCCTCGGCGGCGCCGACCCCACCAGCGCCGAATGGGGCGACGAGTTCGATCTGTGGTGCTCGGAGGACTCCCCGATCTTCGCCGGCCTCCAGGGTGGCGACTTCGAGCTGCGCACCATGGAGGACATGGTCGAGGGCATCATGCCGATCGGCAATGCGCCGGTCGAGGGCTCGGCCCCCGGCGACCGGTGAGCTGACCGACGTGACGGGCCCCGGATGACCGCCGCCGGGCCCGACCACGGATCGGATGGCGACCGCGTGGGCGCCCAGGCGGATGAGGTCGACGTGGTCGTGGTCGGTGGCGGGCCCGCCGGCATGGCCGCCGCCCACACGCTGGGACGAGCCGGTCATCGGGTCACCGTGGTCGAGCGCCAGCGACACCCCCGGATGAAGACCTGCGGCGACGCGTTGTCGCCGAGGGCGGTGGCCGAGCTCGCCGGACTCGGCATCGGCCGGCACGATCTCGACGCGTTCCACCGCATCGACACCGTCCGCCTCGTGGCCGGCCACAGGTCGCTCGACTGCCCCTGGCCCGCGCATCCCGACCTCCCCGCGCACGGGTACGTCGCTCGCCGCGACGTGCTCGACGCCCTCCTGGCCGAACGTCTCGCCGTGCCGGGCGTCGAGCTGCTCGAGGGGTACGAAGCCACCACACCCCTGCTCGAGCGGGGATTCGTACGCGGTGCCGGTGTGAGCGGACCCGGCGACCACGACGCCGAGGTTCGAGGGCGGTACCTGCTCGTGGCCGACGGGGCGAACAGTCGCTTCGGACGGGCGCTCGGCACCTACCGCCGTCGCTCGTGGCCCTACGCCACCGCCATCCGCTCCTACTGGGCCACCCCCCGACACTCCGAGCCGCTGATCGAATGCGCCCTCGACCTCACCGGGCGCGACGGGAGCGCGCTCACCGGCTACGGGTGGGTGTTCCCGTTGGGCGACGGCACGGCCAACATCGGCGTCGGCGTGCTGTCGACCAGCCACGAGTTCCGCTCGGTGAACACTTCCGAGCTGCTCCAACGATTCGTGAACGACCTCGCCGAACGGTGGGAGCTCGACCCCGAGGCACCGCTGGCCCCACCGGTCAGCGGCCGTATCCCGGTGGGCGGTTCGGTCGGACCGTCGGCGGGCCCGTCGCACCTCGTGGTGGGCGACGCCGGCGGATTCGCCAACCCCCTCACCGGCGCCGGCATCGAGTACGCCCTCGCCACCGGGCGACTCGCGGGTGAGATCCTGTCGGACGCGCTCACCTCACACGACCCGACGGCACTGCAGCGTTACCCCACCGAACTGGCCGCTGCGTTCGGCTCACCGTTCAAGATCGGCCGTGTCCTCGGCCGCGTGGCCGGCCGGCCGACCGTGATGCGCCAGACCGCCCGCCTGCTCACCCGACGGCGCCGGATCGGCGAAGGCGCCCTCCGGATCGGCCTCGACGCCCTCCGCACCGACGATGCCGGTGGCGCCGAGACCCTCGCCCGCCTGGCCCGCACCGCCAGCCGCTTCGCCCCCGACACCTGAACCCGCGGCGGGCGGTCAGCTGGCGGCGGCGCCGACGGCCACGTCGAGCAGGGCTGTCGGGGCCGCCCGCAGCACGTCGGTGGCCTCGCTGACGGGGAACCGATCGCACCAGCGTTCGGCCTCGTCGACGTAGCGCTCGGCGGTCACCATGGCGCTCTCGACGCCCTCGCTCGAGCGCACGATGGCGATCGCCTTGTCGCGCTCCTCGGGGGCCAGCGGACGACCGAGCAGATCGCGCAACTCGTCAGCCGACGGGGAACCCGACGCCAGGGTGCGCAGCACCGGCAACGTGTACACGCCCTCGACGAGGTCGTGACCCGCCGGCTTGCCGAGCTGCTCCTCGGTCGCGGTGATGTCGAGGATGTCGTCGACGATCTGGAACACCATCCCGTACGCGTTGCCGTACGCCGTGAGGGCATCGATCAGCGAGCGGTCGGCACCGGCCACGATGCCGCCGATCCTGCCGGCGGTGCCGTAGAGCGACGCTGTCTTGCCGTGGATCGAATGGAGGTAGCTCTCCTCGGTTCGACCCGGGTCATAGGTGTGACGGAGTTCGGCGATCTGTCCCTCGCACAGCCATCCGATGGTGCGGGCGAGCAGCCCGGCCACCTCGGTGCCGAGCGACGCCGCGATCTCCGAGGCCCTCGCGAGCAGGAAGTCGCCGGCCACGATGGCCTGCAGGTTGCCCCACTTCGCGTTGACGGTCTCGACGCCGCGACGGGTCTGCGCCTCGTCCATGACGTCGTCGTGGTAGAGCGACCCGAGGTGCACCAGCTCGCAGGCCACGCCACCGCGGACGGCATCGTCGGACGCGGGCTGCCCGGTCACCTGGGCGGCGGCCACGGCCACCACGGGACGGAGCCGCTTGCCGCCGGCCACGATCAGGTGCGACGCCAGTTCGGTGAGGTGGGGGTCGGTGGTCACCACCGACTCGCGCATCGCGATCTCGATGCGATCGCGATCGAGATCCATCGCGGCCAGCGCGAACAACGGCGACACGGCGGGGGCGTCGGACACGTTGCTCAGGCTAGGCGGGATCGCGAAGGGTACGGGAATGCCAGCGCCGAATTCCGGTTCATCGACATGACGGCGCGACGTGACGCCGGGCGCTCCGTCGGATGTTGTCACGGGGTGCCGGTACACTCGTCTTCACGACTTCGCCAGCAGGAAAGGGCGACTCATGTTCGAACGCTTCACCGATCGGGCCCGACGGGTCGTCGTGCTCGCCCAAGAGGAAGCACGGCTGCTCAGCCACAGTTACATCGGCACCGAACACATCCTCCTCGGCCTCATCCACGAGGGTGAGGGCGTGGCCGCGAAGGCCCTCGAGAGCCTCGGCATCTCGCTCGAGGCGGTGCGCAACCAGGTCGAGGAGATCATCGGCCAGGGCGGCTCGTCGCCGTCGGGCCACATCCCCTTCACCCCGCGCGCCAAGAAGGTGCTCGAGCTGTCACTGCGCGAGGCGCTGCAACTCGGCCACAACTACATCGGCACCGAACACATCCTCCTCGGCCTCATCCGTGAGGGTGAGGGCGTGGCGGCCCAGGTGCTCGTCAAGCTCGGCGCCGACCTGTCACGCGTGCGCCAGCAGGTCATCCAGCTCCTGTCGGGCTACCAGGGTCCGGCCAGCGGTGGCACGGGCGGTACCCGTGGCGAGCAGGGCCCGGCGGGCGCGTCGGTGGGTGCCGGCAAGGAGGAGTCCGGCGACAAGGGCTCCAGCCAGATCCTCGACCAGTTCGGCCGCAACCTCACCCAGATGGCACGCGAGCGCAAACTCGATCCCATGATCGGCCGCACCCGCGAACTCGAGCGGGTCATGCAGATCCTCTCGCGTCGCACCAAGAACAACCCGGTGCTCGTGGGCGAGCCCGGCGTCGGCAAGACCGCCATCGTCGAGGGCCTCGCCCAGAAGATCGTCGAGAACGACGTGCCCGACACGCTGCACAACAAGCAGCTCTACACGCTCGACCTCGGTGCGCTCGTGGCCGGGTCGCGCTACCGCGGCGACTTCGAGGAGCGCCTGAAGAAGGTCCTCAAGGAGATCAAGACCCGCGGCGACATCGTGCTGTTCATCGACGAGATCCACACCCTGGTGGGTGCGGGTGCCGCCGAGGGTGCCATCGACGCCGCGTCGATCCTCAAGCCCATGCTCGCCCGCGGTGAGCTGCAGACCATCGGCGCCACCACGCTCGACGAGTACCGCAAGCACGTCGAGAAGGACGCCGCGCTCGAGCGCCGCTTCCAGCCGGTGAAGGTCGACGAGCCGACCCTCGCCCACACGATCGAGATCCTGAAGGGCGTCCGCGACCAGTACGAGACGCACCACCGGGTGACGATCACCGACCAGGCGATCGTCGCCGCGGCCAACCTCGCCGACCGCTACATCTCGGACCGGTTCCTCCCCGACAAGGCGATCGACCTGATCGACGAGGCCGGCAGCCGCCTGCGCATCAAGCGCATGCAGACCCCACCCGACCTGCGCGACATCGAGCGCAAGCTCGAGGAGGTCCAGGAGGCCAAGAAGAAGGCGGTCGAGGAGCAGAAGTTCGAGGAGGCCGGCCGCCTGCGCGACCAGGAGAAGTCGCTGCTCGAGGAGAAGGCCACCAAGGAGGACGAGGTCAAGGCGTCCGGTGTCGATCTCTACGACGAGGTCGACGAGGAGGCCGTCGCCGAGGTGCTCAGCATCTGGACCGGCATCCCCGTGTACAAGCTCACCGAGGAGGAGACCCAGAAGCTCCTCGAGATGGAGAGCGAGCTGCACAAGCGGATCATCGGCCAGGAGAACGCGATCTCGGCGGTCAGCCAGTCGATCCGCCGCACCCGCGCCGGTCTGAAGGACCCGAAGCGCCCGAGCGGCTCGTTCATCTTCCTCGGCCCGACCGGCGTCGGCAAGACCGAGCTCGCCAAGACGCTCACCGAGTTCCTGTTCGGCGACGACTCCGCGCTGATCACGCTCGACATGTCCGAGTACATGGAGAAGCACACGGTCAGCCGGCTCGTCGGTTCGCCCCCGGGCTACGTCGGCTACGAGGAGGGCGGCCAGCTCACCGAGGCCGTGCGGCGCAAGCCGTTCTCGGTGGTGCTCTTCGACGAGATCGAGAAGGCCCACCCCGACGTGTTCAACACGTTGTTGCAGATCCTCGAGGAGGGCCGGCTCACCGACAGCCAGGGCCGCTCGGTCGACTTCCGCAACACCGTGCTGATCATGACCTCCAACCTCGGCACGCAGGACCTCCGCAAGGCCAACGTCGGCTTCACCACCGCTGACTCGGCGATGAGCTACGAGCGGATGAAGGAGAAGGTGATGGATGCGCTGAAGCTGCACTTCCGTCCCGAGTTCCTGAACCGCATCGACGAGGTCATCGTCTTCCACGAGCTGTCGCGCGACGAGGTCGTGCAGATGGTCGACATGATGACCAAGCGGCTCGCCGGCCAGCTCGAGGGGCAGGGCCTCGGCATCGAGATCACCCAGCCCGCGAAGGAGCTGCTCGCCGAGATCGGCTACGACCCGCAACTTGGTGCGCGGCCGCTGCGTCGGGCGATCCAGCGCCACGTGGAGGACGTCCTGTCGGAGAAGATCCTGTACAAGGAGTTCACCGCCGGCGAGATCATCGTGGTCGACGTCGAGCCCGATCCCGACCGCGAGGGCAAGCAGCGGTTCACGTTCACGGCCGTGGAGGGCTTCGTCCCGCCGGCCGCCGTCGAGCTCGCCACCACCGGCGGAACCGACGTGCCGAAGGCCGGCGGCGAGGGCGAGCTGCCCCCGCCCACCACCTCGGCCGACTGACGCCCGCCGGAGCCGATCGGCGCGCCGGGCGATCGGCGCGCCGGTGCCGCCCCTCCGGGGGCGGCCGCGGCCACAATGGTCCGGTGCACCGCCGGATCCTGCTCGCCGTCCTCGGCGCACTCACCCTCGTCGTCGCGGCGGCCGGGTGCCGGCTCGACGTCGAGGTGTCCATCGTCGTCGAACCCGACGGCACGGGCGTCGTCACCGTGACGGCGGCGGCCGATCCCGAGCTGGTCGAGCAGGTCGACGACCTCGCCGCCGAGCTGGTGTTCGACGACGCCGTGGCGGGTGGCTGGACGATCGACGGGCCGACCCCGACCGACGACGGCGGGCTCGTCGCCACGTTCACCCACGACTTCTCCTCCGCCCAGGAGCTCGCGAACGTGCTGAACAGCATCGGTCCTCCGCTCGTCGACGCACAGGCCGGCCGCACGACCGAGGGCGATCAGACCACGAACGCGATCCGCGCGACCCTCACGCTGCCCGACGGGTTCGCCTCGTTCGCCGACGACGATCTGGTCGCCGCCGTCGGCGGGCTGCCGTTCTCCGACCGGTTCGAGGCGACCGGCGCCACCCCGGACGAGGCGATGTCGTTCACGCTGCGTGTGGCGATGCCGGGCGAGGTGATCGCGGCGACCGGTGTCGAGGTCGAACCGCAGGTGTTCGAGTGGGTCGCCCCGCTCGACGGCGAGGCCACCGAGGTGTCCGCCTCGACGGTGCAACGCCCGCCCGAGGGCGGGGCCTGGGCCGGGCCGTTGGCGACCGCCTCGCTCGTCGCCCTGATCGTGTGGTCGGTGCTGGCGGGTACGTTCATCGCGTTCGTCGTGGTGGCCCGCCGGAAGCGGGCTCGCCGCCGACGCGGACCTCGACCACCCGGAGCTCGTGGTCGAGCACCGTCAGATCGGCCCGCGCGCCCGGAACCAGTCGGCCGCGGTCGCTGAGGCCGAGCACCGCGGCGGGCGTCGCGGTGACCGTCCGGATCGCGTCGGGCACGCTCGCCCCGGTGGTCGCGACGAGGTTGCGGACCGCGGCGTCGAGCGTGAGGGTGCTGCCGGCGAGCCCGCCGGTGGCCGTGCGGACGCCGTCGGGGAAGGCGCCGGTCCCCCGGGCCGAGACGGCATCGGTGACGAGCGCGAGGCGGTCCGGCCCGAGCGCCCTCCACGCCATGCGGACGGCCACGGGGGCGACGTGCACGAGGTCGCAGATCAACCCGGCGGTGACGGTGTCGTCGGCGAGTGTGACGCCGATCGGTCCGGGGTCGCGGTGCCCGAACGGTCGCATCGCGTTGAACAGGTGCGTCACATGGGTGGCACCGGCGTCGAGGCCGGCCTGGAACTCGTCGGTGGTCGCGTCGGTGTGGCCGAGCGCCACGACCACGCCGGCGGCCGTCAGCTCGGCGATCAGCTCGAGTGCTCCCGGCAGCTCGGGGGCGAGCGTCGCCATCGCCACGCCGCCGGCGCGCGCCCACCGCTCCCCCGCCACCGCGGCGGGGTCGCGCAGGTGCTCGGCCGGGTGTGCGCCACGTCGGGTCGCTGCGAGCACCGGGCCCTCCAGGTGGAGTCCCAGCGGCGCCGCGGCGTCGGCCGGCACCGCCAGGGACGACACGGTCGCGATCGCGTCGGCCCGCGCCGCGTCCGGCCCGGTGATCACGGTCGGGAGGAACGCGGTGACGCCTTCGGCCGGGAGCCGGGCCGCCAGCTCCGCCGTCCGGCCGGGCGCGGTGCCCACGTCGACGCCGTGCGATCCGTTGATCTGCAGGTCGACGAACCCCGGACACACCCAACGGTCGGGCGCCACGGCGGGGTCGATCGGCCGGACCTCGACGACCACGCCGCCGGCGCCGAGCACCTCTCCGACCACCACGCCGTCGGGGGTCAGCACACGACCGCGTGCGAGTACGTCGGCCACCCGGCCAACGGTAGCCCGACCCGGTGGATGTGGGATCGTGGGACATGCACCGGCCCGATCCCCCCGCCACCGTCGACGGCCCGGTCGACGGTCTCAGCGACGGCCCCAGCGACGGCCCCAGCGACGGTCCGATCGACGGCCCCGTCGACGTCACGGTCGTCGAGTTCCACTTCGACGTGATGTGCCCGTGGGCCTA
>REDU01000090.1 GCA_007693335.1 Ilumatobacter sp.
CGTGCCCGGTGTCGTGCCCGGTGTCGTGCCCGGTGTCGTGCCCGGTGTCGTGCCCCGTGTCGTGCCCGGTGTCGTGCCCCGTGTCGTGCCCGGTGTCGTCATCGGCGAGTTCGGCGTCGACCCGATCGGGCTGGAACGCGCGCAGCAACTCGTCGAGTGCCGTGGCGTCGGGCTCGACCTCACCGGAACGATCGCCGCTCACCGCGGTGTCCCGTCGATCTCGTTCCCGGCTCTCTCCTGCCCGCCGACCTCGTACCCGACCGTCTCGTGGGGCTCGAATCCCACCAGGCGGACCTCGCTGCGCAGCAGGTACCCGGTGGCGTCGGCCACGCGTGCGCGGACCTGCTCGATCACGGCGTGCACGTCGGCGGCGCTGGCGTCGCGCTCCGCCTGCACGAAGTTGGCGTGCTTCTCCGACACCCTGGCCCCACCGACGGCGAGACCTCGCAGCCCGGCGCGATCGATGAGCGCACCCGCGGTGACCTCGCCCGGAACGGGATTCACGAACACCGACCCGCAGTTCTGGCCGCCCGGCTGGTTCTCGCGCCTCCACCGCACGATCTCCGCCAGCTCCCTCTCGGAGCGGGCGCGGTCACCACGGTGCAGCCGCAGACGGGCCCGAACGATGACCTGCGCGTCGGTGAGCGCCGACCCGCGGAAGTGGAGACCGAGGTCGGAGGCGGCCACCGTGGTCATGCGTGCGTCGGCGTGATCGAGATCGACCAGGTCGACGTCGATCAGGCTCGCCGCCATGTCGGAGCCGTGGCCACCGGCGTTCATCCGCACCCCACCGCCCACCGAACCGGGAACACCCACGGCCCACTCGAACCCGGTGAGTGCGGCAGCGGCTGTCCGCCGAGCGAGCACGGGCAGCGAGACACCGCTCGACGCAGTCACCACCACGGGCGCTGCGGCACCGTCGCCGTCCCGATGGTGATGAACGCCCAGGTCGATCTCGTCGATCAGGCCCGTGGTGGTGACGGCGATGCCGTGGTAGCCGGCGTCGGCCACGAGCAGGTTCGAGCCCCGCCCGACCACCAGCACCGGGAGTCCGCTCGCTCTGCGGGCGGCGGCCACCGCCATGAGGTCGTCGACGGTGAGCGCCTCGACGAAGATCGCAGCGTGTCCACCCACCCGGTAGGTGGTGAGCGGTGCGAGCGGTACGTCGCGCCGGGCCAGTTCGCCCAGCACCGCGACCGCTGCGTCGACCGCGCTGGTGGGCGACTCGACGCTCACGGGGCGGGTACCCCGATGGAGGCGCCACCGCGCCGGGCCACCAGTACCTCGTCGGGCAGGGTGGCGATGTCGCCGCACCCCATCGAGATGCACACGTCGCCGCTGCGCACCTCGCGCGCGATGAACGCGACCAGATCGTCGCGTTGCGGCAACCAGACGACCCTGGTGGCCGGATGGTGGTCGAGCACGGTGTTGACGATGAGCTTGCCGGTCACACCCGGGATGGGGGTGGTGCCGGAGGGGTAGACATCGGTGAGCACCACCACATCGGCATCGACGAACGCGCTGTGGTACTCGGCCCACATCTCGGCGATGCGGTTGTAGCGGTTCGGTTGGAACACCGCCACCACCCGCTCCCACCCATCGCCGCTGTGGCGGGCCGCTGCGAGCACCGCGGCGATCTCACCCGGCAGATGGGCGTAGTCGTCGACGAACGTGGCACCCCTGTCCACACCGCGGATGTCGAAGCGACGAGCCACGCCCCCGAACTTCGACAGTGCCGTGGCGGCGACCTCGGGGTCGATACCGATGGACGATGCCATCGCGATCACGCCCGTCGCGTTCAGCACGTTGTGGACACCACGGAGTGGCAGCAGCACCTCGACCACGCGGTCGCCCGCGATCTCGACCCCGAACCGGAACGAACCCGAGTCCGCGTGGAGGTCGACGGCACGGACATCGACATCGGGTCCGAGCCCGTAGGTCGTGGCGCCGTGACGTCCCGCCAGCTCGGCGGCGATCTCGTCGTCGCCGCACACCACTCGCGGGCCGCGCACCTGCCCCAGGTACTGGTCGAACGAAGCGATCACCCCGTCGAACGACCCGTAGTGATCGAGATGATCGTGATCGATGTTGGTGAGGATGGTGCCGAACAACGGCAGCTCGAGGTGGGTGCCGTCGCTCTCGTCGGCCTCGACCACGAACCAGTCGCCGCCGGTCCACTGAGCACCCGTCCCCATGTCGGTCACGTCGCCACCGATCACGAAGCTGGGACGCATCCCGGCCTCTGCCAACACGAGCATCAGCATCGACGTGGTGGTGGTCTTGCCGTGCGTACCCGCCACGGCGAGCGAACGGGCACGAGCACAGATCGACGCCAGCATCGCGGCACGCGACAGCGTGGGCACGCCCAGCTTTCGGGCCTCGTCGAGCTCGTTGTTGTTCGCGGGGATGGCCGTGGAGGCGGTGACGGCGTCGCAGCCGAGCACGTGCGAGCGTCGGTGCCCGATGTGCACGCTGACGCCGGCGGCGCGGAGTCGATCGAGGATCGGCCGCTCGCGCAGGTCACTACCGGAGACCACATGGCCCATCTGTGCGAGCGCGATCGCGATCGCGCTCATGCCCGGACCACCCACACCAACGATGTGGAGCCGGCGGCGATGACCGAGGTCGAGCGGGCCGTCGGGGCCGACGGCCGACGGGCGGGTGGACGGCGTGTCCGGTCCGGGTGCCAGCGTGGAGGGAATGGGAGTGCTCACGACACCGTCAGGCTAGAGCGGCCGACCTCACGAGATCGGCCAAGGCGCCACTGCGGTGCACCTCGCCGAGACCGCGGGCGGCGCTCGACAGGTCCGCCCGGGCGGCCGGGTCGGAGCGGAGCCCCGCGATCACCTCGGTCAGCCGGTCGAGCTGGTCCTCCGCGAGGAACACCGCCGCCCCCTGGTCCGACAGCCAACGGACATTGGCGGCCTGATGGTCCTCGGCTGCGTCCGACCACGGCACCAGCACCGCCGGGATCCCGGTGGCGGCCACCTCGTGCACGGTGCTGGCACCGCCCCGGCCCACCAGCAGATCAGCTGCGGCGTACACGGTGGGCATCCGGTCCTCGTAGCCGATCGGGTCGTAACGGATGCCGTCGCTGCCGTCGAGCGGAGCCGGGGCCTCGTCGATGAACCGCTCGCCCACCACGTGACGGACCGCGAGACCGTGGTCACCACGGTGTTCTGCCAGGAACTCGACCACGGCACCGTTCAGCACGCCCGAGCCCTGCGAACCGCCCATGACGGCCACCAGGAACCGGTCGTCGGGCACCCCGAGCGCCTCCCGCGCCGCCGCCCGTTGCGTCTCCCGATCGACGTCGAGCACCGACCGGCGCAGTGGCGCACCGGTGACGGTGGCCCGCGGCAGGGGCGAATCGTCGAACGCCACCGCACACGCCGCTGCCCGCCGGGCCGCCAGCTGACTGGCACGGCCGGGGAACCGGTCGTAGCTCACCACCACCACTGGGATGTGGAGCCGACGGGCGGCGAACACTGCCGGCATGCTGGCGTATCCGCCCACCGACACCACCACCTCGGGTCGGAGATCTCGGAGCACTCGGCGCGCCGTGAGCGTGCTCCGCAGCATCTTGGGGACGAAGCCGAGGTTGCGACGGGTGAGACGGCGTTGGAATCCGATCACGTCGAGGAACGTGTGCGGGAACGGTGTCTCGGGGACCAGGCGCGTCTCGATGCCACGTCGCGAGCCGATGTAGTGGATCTCGTCGGGATCGCTGCCGGCCGCCACGAGGGCTTCGGCCACCGCGAGCGCGGGCAGCACATGACCGGCGGTACCGCCACCGGTGACCACGGCGGAGATCCCCTGCCCGCTCATCGGGGCCCCCTCATCGTGCCCTCCTCATCGTGCCCTCGTCATCGTGCCCTGGTCATCGGGCGCGGCGGGCGACGTTCAAGAGGATGCCCGACGCCGCCATCATCACGAACAGTGACGTGCCACCGGCGGAGAAGAACGGCAGGGTGAGGCCCGTGACCGGCATCAGTCCACTCACGCCGCCGAGGTTCACGATGGCCTGGACGCCGAACCACGTGGCGATACCACCCGCCAGCAGCATCCCGAACCGGTCGGGCGCCGCGAGCGCGACCTGGATGCCGAAGTAGACGAAGAGGGCGAATCCACCCACCACCGCCACCGAGCCGATGAAGCCGAGCTCATCGGCGATCACCGCGAAGATGAAATCACTGTGCGCCAACGGGAGGTAGCCGAGCTTGCCGTTGCTCCCGCCGATGCCCGAGCCGGTGAGGCCACCGTTGGCCATGCTCAAGAACCCCTGGTGCGTCTGGTACGACAGGTAGTCCTTGTTGCCCGCCACGTCGAGGAACGCCGAGAATCGATTGATGCGGCGAGGACTCGAGAACACGAACAGGCCGATGAATCCGGTGCCCGCCACCACGATCGAGCTCATGAACACCAGCGGCACCCCGGCGATGAAGCCGACCGACAAGATGATGGCCCCGAGCACCACCGACGACCCGAGGTCGCCCTGCACGAGGCAGAGTGACGCACCGATGCCGGCGATGGCCATGAGCGGCAACATGCCGCGCCGGAGATCGTTGACCTCCGACTCCCGACGGGTCAGCAGATCGGCCGCCAGGGCCAGCGCGGCGAGCTTCAGCACCTCGGAGGGCTGGAAGCTCACCGATCCGAGGTGGATCCAGGCCCGGGTGTCGTTGATGTTCACGCCGAGACCCGGCACGAACGGCAACAGCATCGCGCCCGTGGCCAGCACGGCGATCGGGAGCACCAGCGGACGCCACCGCTCGTACGGGATCTTGAGGCCCATGAACAACCCGACGAACCCCAGTGCGCCCCACATGACCTGGCGACCGAAGATGCGATAGGGCGAGTTGCCCTGCCCGACCTCGTTGGCGGCCGAGGCCGAGAGCACCATCACCAGACCGAGCATCACGAACACGGCCACCACCACCGCGATCACGTAGTACGCGATGGGCGGCGGACCAGTGAACTGCTGCGTGCGGCGGCGGGCGCCGATGCCACGCGGCGGACGCGACGTGCCGGTGGGCGTGGGCGGTCCGGCCAGCTCGAGGCGCTCGAGGGTGGCCTGACGTCGTTCGGCGAGGGTCATGGTCATGGCGACTCCTGTCGATCGATGGGCACGAGGGTCTCGGGCACGGAGGCGCCCGGGAGGTCGAGAACGGCTGCCCGGAACGCGTCGCCCCGCGCGGCGTAGCCACCGCTCGGGTACCAGTCCCAGCTGGCGCAGCCCGGGGAGAGCAGCACCGTGTCACCCGGATGTGCGAATCCCGCTGCGGTCGCCACGGCGTCGGCCATCGAGTGGGCGGTGGCGACCGGGACGTGGCCGGCGAAGGCGGCACGGATCTGCTCGGCCGCTTCACCGACCGCGACCACGGCACGGAGGCGATGGGCCTCGTCCACCATGGGGGCGAAGTCGAGGCCCTTGTTCCGTCCACCGGCCAGGAGCACGACGGGGTCGAATCCCCGCAGCGCGACGCTCGCGGCGTGTGGTGTGGTGGCCTTCGAGTCGTCGTACCACTGGACACGGCCGCGCTCTCCGCTCCCCGTGGTGGCGATGTGCTCGATGCGGTGGCGCGGGCCGGTGAACGTGGCGAGCGCCCGGGCGACGTGTTCGGTCGTGGCGAGCCCGGTCTCGAGCACGGCGGCCGCTGCGGCGAGCGCGTTCGTGAGATCGTGGGGAAGGCTGCGCCGCATCCGGGCCACCTCGGCGATCTCTCCGTGCGGCCCGACCAGCCTCCCGCCGGCCACGTGGTAGTCGGCGCCGGTCGCGCCGAACGTACACCGCCGTGCCGGAGCGTTCGACAGGTGCTCCATCACGACCGGATCGCTCACGAGACCGATGGCCACGTCGGTGGGTGCCTGGAGCTCGAAGATGCGCGCCTTGGCCGCGATGTAGGTGCTGAGCGAGTCGTGCCAGTCGAGGTGGTCCTCCGCCAGGTTGAGCCAGACCGCCGCCTCGGCGCGGAACCGCTGGGTCCAGGTCAGCCGGAAGCTGGTGCACTCCACCACGAAGACATCGACCTCGGTCTCGATGGCGTCCACGAGCGGCACGTCGGTGTTGCCGGCGGCCACGGCCCGGAGCCCGGCGGCCTCGAGCATCTCGACCATCAGCAACGTCGTGGTCGTCTTGCCGTCGGTGCCGGTCACGGCCAGCATCGGACGCGGCCCGTCCGGGCGCTCCTGCTCCCAGCGGTAGGCGAGTTCGATCTCGCTCGCGATCGGCACCCCACGACGGTGCGCCGCGGCGACGAGGCCGTGCGACTCGGGAACGCCGGGCGACGGCACGAACAGGTCCACCTCGTCGAGCAGCGCGTGGGCGGGTGCCACGATCAGCTCGAGACCCAACTCGGCGGCGCGACCGATCACGGCCTCGTCGTCGCGGTCATCGGACACCGTCACGGTCCAGCCCCGGCGCTGCAGAGCACGAACGGTCGACTCCCCTGCTACTGCGAGTCCGTGGACGAGGGCGCGCACGTCAGAGCCCCGCTGCGATCCGCGTGAAGTCGGAGATGAAGATGCCGAGTGCAGCGGCGACACAGATGGCGGCGATCAGCCAGAACCGGATGATCACGGTGGTCTCGGGCCAGCCGATCAGCTCGAAGTGGTGATGGATGGGCGACATGCGGAACAGCCGCCTGGTGCGACCCGATGCCTTGAACACCCCCATCTGCAACGCCACCGAACCGGCCTCCATCACGTTGATGCCGCAGATGAGGATGAGCAGGAGATGGGTGTTGAGGGTGAGCGCCAAGAACGCCAGCGCCGCACCGATGGCGAGGGCGCCCACGTCGCCCATGAAGATGCGGGCCGGCGCCGCGTTCCACCACAGGAATCCGAGACACGCTCCGGCGAACGAGGCCGCGAACACCCCCATGTCGAGCGGGTTCACGACCGACGGGTAGATCTCTGGATTCCTGAACACCCAGTAGGCGATGATCGTGAACGCACCGAACCCCATGAGGGCCGATCCGCCGGCGAGCCCGTCGAGGCCGTCGGTCACGTTCACGGCGTTCGTGGTGGCCCAGATGATCAGACCGGCCCAGATGATCCAGACGATCGTGGGGATCTCGAACGCCAACCCCTGGGCCCTGGTGACCGAGATCGTCTCGGAGATCCCGGTGGCCGACACGAGCCACCAGGCCATCCCGAAGCTCAACAACATCGTCACGTAGTTCTTCTGTTTCCAGAAGATGCCCCGGTTGTGGCCCTTCCTGACCTTGATGTAGTCGTCGAGGAAGCCCATGAAGGCCATCAGCAGCACGCCGACCCAGACGATCATGGCCTGGTTGGAGAACGGGAGCCCCGGTCGGACGTGTGCCACGAGCCACCCCACGAGCGCTGCCGTCACGATGGCGAGCCCACCCATCGTGGGCGTGCCCTGCTTGACCATGTGGTGTTCGGGCCCGCGATCCTCGCGACCCAGGATCGGCTGACCCTGGCCGCGATCGCGGAAGAAGACGATCAAGAAGCGGGTGCCGAACAGCGACACCAGGGTGGCGACGCTGCCGGCGAGCATGATGACGATCACGAACGGCCCTCCAGGAGCTCACGTGCGACGACCCGGTCGTCGAACGGATGGGCCGTGGTGCCGATGGTCTGCGTGGTCTCGTGGCCCTTTCCGGCGATGACCACCACATCGCCGCGTCGGGCCTCGTCGAGCGCCCGACCGATGGCGGCCCGGCGGTCCGCCTCGACCACCAGCTGATCACGGTACCGGGGCGCCACACCGTCGAGCATCTCGCCGATGATCGCTTCTGGTGACTCCGAGCGCGGGTTGTCCGACGTGATCACCACCACGTCGGCTCCCTCGACGGCGGCGGCACCCATGTGCCGGCGCTTGTCGCGATCGCGGTCGCCGCCGCAGCCGACCACCACGATCACGCGGCCATCGGTCAGCACTCGCCGGGCCGAGGCCAGCAGCACCTCGAGCCCGTCGGGGGTGTGCGCGTAGTCGACCACCACCGAGAAGCCGAGATCGAGATCGGCGCCGACCAGTTCGAATCGGCCCGGAATGGGACCAGCGGCAGCGAGTCCGGCCACCGCCGCGTCGAGATCGAGGTCGAGTGCCTCGCACGTGGTCAGTACCGCCAACGAGTTCGGGAGGTTCACGTCGCCGCCGATGGGCACGGCCACCTCGCGACCCCGCCAGCGGAACCGGTGCCCATCGGCGGTGGAGGTGGCATCGACGGCATCGTCCAGGCCGAACGTCCGCATCGGGATGTCGCCCACGTCGACGAGGAGACGGCCGTACGGATCGTCGCGGTTCACCACCCCCATCGCCGCGAGCCCGGGCGTGAAGAGCCGGGCCTTGGCGCGGAAGTACTCCTCGATCGAGTGGTGCAGGTCGAGGTGGTCGCGACCGAGGTTGGTGAACACGGCGACGTCGAACTGCGTGCCGTCCACCCGGTGGAATGCGAGCGCGTGCGACGACACCTCCATCACGACCGCTCCGAGCCCATCGTCACGGAATCCGGCGAGACGGCGCTGGAGGTCGGGCGCCTCCGGAGTCGTGCGGGCCCCCGACAACGTTCCGAGCACACCCACCCCGAGGCCGGCCCCGGTGAGCGCTGCGGCCAACAGATGGGCCGAGGTGGTCTTGCCGTTCGTTCCGGTGATACCGATGACGGTGAGTGCCGCCGAGGGGTGATCGTGCACTGCGGCCGCGAGGTGGCCGAGCGCGCGCCTGGAATCCTCCACGACGATCTGTGGCACGGCAACGGGCAGTTCGCGCTCGACGAGCAGCGCCACGGCACCTGCAGCCACCGCCGCCTCGGCGAAGCGGTGTCCGTCGTGGTGTTCGCCGACGAGGCACGCGAAGAGCACTCCGGGGCGGGCCTGACGCGAGTCGTGCACCACGTCGAGCACCCGCACGTCTCGACCCGGCGCATCGCCACCAGGAGGACCGTTCACGACCGCGACGCGACCACCGGACGGGATCGCAGCGGCCAGTTCGGCCACCGGGACCCCTGACGCCTCGGTCATCAGCCCGCTCCGCAGACGGTGGCGTCGGCAGGCGGTTGGATGCCCCGTTCGTGGACGATGGTGGGGGCCAACGCACCGAACACGGGCCCGGCGGCCGTACCGCCGAACCGGTCACCGCTGTCGGCCGGAGGCTCGTCGATCGACACCAGCAGCGTCACCTCGGGGTTCTCGGCGGGGAAGAAGCCGACGAAGCTCGAGTAGTAGACGCGACGGCCCTGATCGTCGAGATAGGTGCCGTTCGGCTGGGCCTTGAGACCGGTGCCGGTCTTGCCCGCCACGTTGAAGCCCTCGACCTGTGCCGTCTTGGCGGTTCCTCGACAGACCACCTCGGCGAGGAGCCGTTGGGTGTCGCGAGCGGCCTCGGGTGACACCACCGAGTGGGTGGCTGATGGTGCGCTCTCGGAGATCTCACCGGTTGGGCCGACGGTGCCACTCACGAGCTTGGGCGCCACGTAGATGCCGTCGTTGGCGATCACGTTGACGGCTGCTGCGAGCTGGATCGAGGTGCTCGCCATGCCCTGGCCGTAGCTGACGGTCACCCGCTCGGAACCCCACAGATCGGTCCAGTGCTTGAGGATGCCCGCCGACTCACCCGGGAAGTCGAGCGCCGTCTTCTCGCCGAGACCGAACGAACGCATGTAGTTCCAGTGCGTCTCCCGCGTCATGCGCTCCCAGATCTTGATGGTCCCGATGTTCGACGAGGTCACCATGATCTCCTCGACGGTCATCCACTCGTCGGGGTGCTGCCAGGCGTCCGACAGGAGGTCGTCGTAGTACTGCTCGCGCCACGGCACCGTGAATCCGGAATCGGTCGTCACCACACCTTCGTTGAGCGCAGCCGCGATCGTGATCACCTTGGCGACCGAACCCGGCTCGTCGGCGTCGACGGCGGCGAAGTTGCCCGAGGTGATCTCGACCGACCCGGTCTGGTCGCTGCGCCGCACCGACGCCATCGCGAGCACCTCGCCGGTGGCGGACTCCATCACGATGCACGTGCCGCCGCGGGCCGCGATGTCGGTCACCCGCTCGATCAGGGCCTCCTCGCAGGCGAACTGGATGGATCGGTCGAGGGTCAAGATGAGGTCGTCGCCCGGCACGGGTCGGAGGGCCACCGACTCGGTCCCCGGGATCGATCGGCCACCGGGGGCGACCTCACGGGTCATCTCGCCGGAGCGGCCGGTCAGCAGTTCGTCGTACTGGAGCTCGATCCCGGCGCTCCCGACCCCGTCGACGTCGGTGCGACCGATCACGCTGCGACCGGTGTTGCCACCCGGCAGGATGCGGCGGTCCTCGCGCACCACGTCGACCCCGGAGAGACGCAGCGACGCGATCTGCTCGCCCAGCGCGTCGTCCACCTGGCGGGCCACGTAGACGAAGCCCCGCTCACGGGTGATCAGCTCGGCGAGGATCGAGTCGTGGCGCGCCTGGTCGAGCCCGAGCACCGCCTGCAGCATGGCGGCCGTCGTGTGCGGATCGTCCACGAGACGGGGGTTGACGCTGACGGTGCTGGCCGGCACCGACATGGCGAGCTCTTCACCATTGCGATCGAAGATCGTTCCCCGACTGGCCGGGATGTTGGTCGTCCGAGTCCACTGGCGGGCACCCTCGACACGGAGCTCCTCGGCCTGGGTGGTCTGGATGCTCCCGACCCGGACGAGCACCGCCACCAGCGCTGCCAACACCACGAGCAGCACCACGATCAGCCGACGGCGCGGGCTGCCGGCGCTGAAGCGCGTCACGTTCACCGGGGCCCGACGCGAGACCACCCGTCGCTGAGCCGTACGTGGAGCAGCGGCAGCGCGTGAGTGCCGTCGTGACGGTGCCGGCGCCCGACGAGCTGACGGACGCGACGCAGGCGCCCGACGAGCCGCCGGACGCGACGCAGGGGCCCGACGCGGCGCAGGGGCCCGACGGCCGTGAGCACGACGGCCGGCCGGAGCGCGGTCGACGCGGTGCAGATCGGCACGGCGGATCGGACGGGGTGGTGGTGTCCGTCGGCTCATGGCGCTTCGTTCGTGACGCGCTTGACGAGCACGAACTGGTCGAGCGGCTCGGCCCGCTGGATGCGCACTCCATCGGTGCTGGGCTGGCCCGTGGCGGCGATCGCCATTGCGATCGTGTGTGGGTCGACGTCGACGAACTCGGTGACGCTGGCGGGCACCATCCCGAGATTCCGGGCCTCGGTGGCGAGCCGTGTGGGCGAACGCAGCTCCGCTCGCTGCCGACGGAGCACGTCGAAGCGGTCTTCGGCGGCAGCAACCGATCGCTCGAGACGATCGATGTGCATCTGTCGTTCGGCCAGCATCGTGTGCAGCACGGCGGCGCCGAGCATCAGACCCACGATGAGGAACGAGAGCGTGGCGACGAACCCTGCAGCACGGCGACGCGCCGGCACGACCGTGAGCTTGGGAGCCCCCACCGACGCTCGTCCCGGGCGACGGCCCTCGACGCGACGACCATCGACGCGACGGCCATCGACTCGACGGATGGCAGGACGGCGCGGGCGATCGGGTGCTGGTGACTCGCGACGGAGCGCGACGGCCATCAGCGGCGCTCCCGATCGTCGTCGCCGGGCTCGATGCGCTCGGCCACACGCAAGATCGCCGACGAGGCGCGTCGGTTCTCCCGCTGCTCGTCGATCGAGGGGCGCTTCGGCACGCCGCGCACGATCCGGACGGTCTGGACGGCGCCGCAGACGCAGGGCAGGCCGACCGGGCAGTCGCACGCACCGGTGGCCTCACGCAGGCGGTCCTTGACGATGCGGTCCTCACCGGAGTGGTACGACAACACGGCGATGCGACCACCCGGCACGAGTGCGTCGATCGCGTGATCGATCGCCTGCGGCAGGGCGTCGAGCTCGCTGTTCACCTCGATTCGGATCGCCTGGAAGGTGCGCTTGGCGGGATGGCCGCCCGTACGGCGGGCGGCGGCCGGGATGGCCCCCGTCACGACCTGGGCGAGTCGGACGGTCGACTCGATGGGGCGCGCCGCCACGATGGCGCGTGCGATCCGGGTCGCGAACCGCTCGTCACCATAGGTGCGGATCACGCGGGTCAGATCGGACTCGGCATACCCGTTCACCACATCGGCCGCGGACCACGGAGCGTCGGTGTCCATCCGCATGTCGAGCGGACCGTCGTGACGGTACGAGAAGCCGCGCTCGGCCTGATCGAGCTGTGGCGACGACACACCGAGGTCGAACAGCGCACCGCTGAGCCGGTCGACCGCAGCCGCCTGCATGGCGGAGTCGAGGGCATCGAAACGGCACCGGTGGCTGGTGGCCCGGTCGGCGAACCGATCGAGACGCTCGGCGGCGGCGCGGAGGGCGGCGGGATCGCGGTCGATGCCGAGCACCTGGACGTCGGGGCGCGAGTCGAGCAGGGCCTCACTGTGGCCACCGCCTCCGAGGGTGGCGTCGAGGATGACGCCGGCGGGAACGGAGCGGAACACGTCCACGATCTCTTCCTCCATCACTGGTCGGTGGTCGAAGCGCCCGGCCCAGTGGTCGTCACGGTGGTCGTCACGGTGGTCGTCACGGTGGTCGTCGGCGTCCATGGTCAGTCGTCCCACTGTCGACCGGGCTCTTCGTCCTGGCCCTCGGCCTCGACGGCCCAGAACCGATCGGGCTTCCAGATCTCGACGGCATCGAAGGTGCCGGCCACGACGACCGGCGCACCGGACTCCAGACCAGCGTGGCGCCGGAACCGCTCCTCGAGCGTGAATCGCCCCTGCTTGTCGATCGACACGAGCGCCGAGGTGACCGAGATGGCCCGTCGGCGGGAGTGGGAGATCTCGCCGCGTCGCTCCTGCTCGATGAGCTCCTGGGCGTGGGCCTCGAACTCGGGCACGGTGCGCAGGGTGATGCACCCCTCGTCACCGAGCGACACGTAGCACTTGTCGCCGAGGTCGGGACGGTAGGCCGACGGCAGCGCACAACGACCCTTGTCGTCGAGCTGTCGATCGTGGAACCCGACGAACACCTGCCCTGGACCCTCACCTTCCTGCCTGCCGCTCCCCCACTGCACCGCGGTCGGCGCGAGGAGTCGTGGGGTGACTCCCCACCGGGCACAGTGTGTCGCCCCAGGTCCCCACTGTCAACCATTTCCCCCCATTTTGCCCCACATCTCCCCCGGCCACGGGCAGGCGCACCCCATCGAGGGTGTCGATGCCGCGACGAACCAGCACCGTCGAGCGCGGATCCGGCGCCGACCTGGCCCGGTCAGTCGGCCGGTTGGCCGGAGGCGAGCAGTCGTTCGGTCACGGCGGCGGCCACGAGACGCGCACCGTCGTCGGTGAAGTGCAAGCCGTCGTCGCGCCAGTCGAGGCAACGATCGTCGGGACACACGATCGGCCCGAGATCGATCATCATCGCCCGGTTCCGGTCGGTGGCGTACTCGCCCAGGAGGTCGGCGAGGGCCGGCTCGCGCCATCCTGCGTCGGGGTTCGGATCGGGCTCGCGACGCGACGGGGCCACCAGCACCAGACGCTGCTCGGGTCCGATCCGCTCGTACAGGTCGTCGAGGAACGCGATGATGAGTCGATCGTGCTCCTGGGAGCGGAATCGCACCAGCTCGCCGTCCACCTCCCGGTCCATGACATCGTTCGAGAGCACCACCAGCACGTCGTCGAGACCGTTGTCGTCCGACCCCGCTGCGAGCAGCGTGTCGAGTTCGCCGGACCAGTCGTCGCAGAACGGCTCGAGGGACACCGACGTGTACGAACCGTCGAGCTGGAACGAGGCGACCTCACCGGGAAGGAACGAACACGCCGGCTTGGCGATCGAGATCACCTCGACCAGCGACGGATCGAACGGGCTCTGCGAAGGGTCCCACGGTGTGAAGTCGGGGAACGCCCCGACCGAACCGCCGGCGAGGCTGTGCGCCACCGAGTCGCCGAGTACCACCGCCCGCCGCGGCCCCGTCGATCCGCCGCTGGCTCCGTGGTCACGATCGGGTTCCACGGGTGGCTCCGATCCGGGTCGGGCGCCATCGTCCGGTCCGGTACCGGGATCCGGTCCGGGCACCGGATCGGCATCGGACTCGGGATCGGTCACGGGAGCCACGAACGCGGGCACCGCTCCCCCACCGGTCGGCGTCACCGGGCGGGTGGCCCACATGGTGAACCCGATGAGCACCACGACGGCTGCCGGGCCGAGCAGTACGGCGCGACGTCCGACGGCACGACCCAGCACACCGTGACGGATCGGTTGCTCGACCAGGTGGTACGAGAGCAGCGACGCGACGAGAGTGATCGCCAATTGGGCGAAGCGCAACGGTTGACCGGTCAGACCGAGCCGGTCCCCGGTGAGCAACACCAGCACCGGCCAGTGCCACAGGTACACGCCGTAGGAGATGTGTCCGAGGCCCACGAGCGGCCTCCACTCGAGCAGCGACCGCAACGGGCTCACCTGCATACCGGCGATCACGGCACCTGCCGACAGCGCCGCGACGGTGAAACCACCGGCGTACATCCAGCCCGACGACTCACGGGCCACCATCATCAGCGTCACCAACACGGCTGCTCCGAACAGCGTCGCCACGGCGGCGGGCCGGTGCATCGACCTGGACGGGGCCCGCCCCACGAGCCACGCGCCGAGCACCACCCCGATCAGCATCGCCTGCGCCCTCGTGTCGGTCCCGAAGTAGAGGCGCGCCTGCGACGCACCCGCCCACCATCCGAGCACCATCCCGGCGGCGCTGGCCGACGCGAGCACGGCGGCACCGAGACCGAGCCGTCGCCGGAGCCGATCGAGCCGGAGCCGATCGTCCTGGCCGCGCGATCGCATCACGAGCAGCGCCACGGCGCCCGCCAGCACCACGTAGAACTGCTCCTCGATGCTCAGCGACCAGAGATGACGCAGCGGCGACGCCCCCGCCACGACGTCGGTGTACGTGGTGCCGTCGAGCACGAAGCGCCAGTTGGCCACGTTCAGCAGTCCGGCAATGGTGTGCTGCCTGACCCTGGCGGCCTCGAGGTCCGACAACTCGACCGCGGCGAACACCGCCACCGCAGTGAGCACGAGCAACATCGCGGGCAGCAGACGGCGCATCCGCGCCACCAGGAACGAGCCGAACTCGATCCTGCCCGTGCGGTCGATCGAGTGCACCAGCAGCGACGACAGGAGGTACCCCGACAGCACGAAGAACACGTCCACACCGAGGAACCCGCCCGACAGCACCCCGGGCCACAGGTGGTAGACGACCACGGCGGTCACCGCCACGCCGCGGAGTCCATCGAGCCCCGGTACGTACGCCAGCCGGTTCGTCGCCACGGCCGGCGCCGCGACCGGGCCCGACGAGAGACTGCTACGTGGCTCTGGCGTCTGCACGAGCACCTGACGGTAGTGCGATGGCGTGACGACGCGGCCTCGGCCGGCCACTACGGTTCGACGGGTGGAACCCGTGATCAACGTCGAGGTCAGCATCGATGTGCTCGAGACCGGCCCGGTGGCCGACTTCTGGTGCGAGCTGCTCGGCTACCGCCCAGAGGGCGATGCCGACGCCGACTGGGTGCGTCTCGATCCACCCGACGGTCTCCCGACGCTCAACCTGCAGCGCGTGCCCGAAGCCAAGCACACCAAGAACCGCGTCCACCTCGACATCTACGTGACCGATCCCGAGTCCTGGATCGGACGAGCGCTCGAGCTCGGCGCCACCCGGCTCTCCGTGCACGACGACGCCGACGACTGGTACTGCGTGATGGCCGATCCCGCCGGCAACGAGTTCTGCATCTGCGACGACCCCGACGACGACTGACCGAATTCGTCCCGCAGCGACGATCTCCTCGACGATCTCCTCGGCGATCTCGCGCTCGAACTCCCGTTCGAGGTGGGGTTGACGAGGGTGGCGAACGTCTGTACGATGGTGGGTGCTCCGACTTCCCTTCGACCGATTCCGGTCCCCCAACCGATTCGATGCACGAAGGATGACCGGTCATGGCTGCTGCCACCGACCAATCGAACGAGACCGACGCTGCTGCCGGCGACGGTGCCGGTGGTGCGGCGACTGGCAGGTGCAGGCTGGCGGAGGTGCATGCGGCGGTGGACATGTTGGTGCTGGTCGATCTGGGATCGTGCACGCATGATGATCTCGACACGCTGCGGGGGGCCACGCAGCGGTTGCGGAGTTTCGCGGCGGCGGCCGATGTGCGGATCGCTCGGCGCAGTCAACAGCTGTGGGCCACGCCGTCCGGCGGTGACGATGACGACGACGAAGATCAGGATTCGGGCGCCGGTGACGAGGGTGCCGGTGACGAGGGTGCCGGTGACGAGGGTGGCAGCGGGCCGGGTGGTGCGAAGGCGATCGGTGGGACGCAGGATCGTCGCAGTGACGAGGACAAGGCGCGTGATCGGGCCCGGGCCCGGGTCGGTGAGTTGATGAGGTCGTTCGAAGCCGCGCTCGAGGCCGGCCAGATCGATGTCGCCCATGTGGACGCGTTGGTGGCGGCGCTGAAGCGGTTGGAGACCGACGAGCTGGTGGCGGCGTTCCTGGAGCACGAAGCGAGCCTGTTGGGCCACGCGAAGATGGAGCGTCCCGATCGGTTCCGTCGACGCTGCCACGATCTGGTGCGTCGTCTGCTGCGTGACCACGGGGTTCGAGAAGCCGAACGCAAACGGCGAGCGGCCACGTTGCGCCAATGGTGGAACCACCGAAACGACATGGGTCACCTGCACCTCGAGCTCGACGAGGAGCGCTACGCGCGACTGGAAACAGCCATCAACGCCAAGGTGGACGAGCTGCGCAGCCGGCCCGAGTGCGCGCCGATGTCGTTCGATCAGTTGCGGCTCGCAGCGTTCATGGAGCTCGTCACGGCGTCATCGGCGTCGGGTGTGCGCCCGGCGGAGGTGTCGGTGTTGATCGACATCGACACGCTGCGTACCGGCGTGTTCGGCGACTCCAGCGTGTCCGAGACCGAGTCGGGGCTGCCGCTCACCCCCGAAGCGGTCCGCCGCCACGCGTGCGACGGCGGCATCATCCCGGTCGTGATGGGCGGCGACGGCGTGCCGCTCGATGTGGGTCGCAAGCGCCGGTTGGCGACACGCGAGCAGCGCCTGGCGCTGCGGGCGATGCACGCCACGTGTGCGCATCCGGAGTGTTCGCGGCCGTTCTCGTGGTGCCGGGTCCACCACATCATCTGGTGGGAGCTGTTCGGTGACACCGATCTCGACAACTTGATCCCGCTCTGCGATCGGCACCATCATCAGGTGCACGAAGGCGGCTGGACGCTCACCATGACCCCCGATCGAGTCACCACATGGCGCACCCCGAGCGGCCACGTCTGGTACGTCGGCGACACCCGCGACACCGCCCCCACCACCTGGGAGCACCCCACCGAGGGGCAGCGCGACGGGCGAGGCCACCGCAACGGCCACGAGGCCGACCACCTCCATCCTGACGCGAACCGTGATCAGGATCCCGACGACAGCGCCGACAGCGTCACCCCGCGAGAGCGACGACGAGCTCGACGGCCACACAGCACCGGCACCACCCCCAATCTCTTCGCCCACACCGCTGAACCCGCCGGACCGTGATGCAGTTCCTGCGATCAGACGGCCAACTCGTCCACCAGGGCGTCGACCAGTCGGCCCGCCGGATCGGCCGCGAGCACGCTCACCGCCGGCAGCTCATCGATCGGCGGAAGTGGTGCAGCCAGCAGCGGCAGGACCCGTGTCGGGTCGGCGTGCAGGTGCACGGCACACTGGAACCTGGCCGCTGAGCGGGTGCGGCGCTGGCTGATGCCCACCAACTTGTGGCCGTCGAGCAGCACCTCGCCCGGGCCGATGCCGGCGAAGCAGATCAGGTCCGACCACGACGAGGCCACCATGCCGCCGCGGTGCACCGCGATCCCCGCAGTCAGTCCGAGGTGGGCGAGCGCGGCGGCCCACCGCTCGCCCATCCAGACCATCGAGCCGCGGATGTCCGATGTCGAGGAGGGATGATCGGTGGGAACGATCACGTCCACCCAGAGCACCTCACCCGGCACGAGGTGCACGAGGCCGCCACCCGATCTGCGGTGCGCCACCTCGACGCCGGCGGACCCACAGGCCTCGAGGTCGAGCACATCGGTGCGTTGCTGCGACCCGAGCACCACCGCCGGACGATCGACCACGAAATCCCACACCACCAGGTGACCACCGAGGTCCTCACCGGTCGGCAGGTCTCGGGCATGGAACGCCACGGCCGATCCCGTCGAGCGTTCGACGTGGACCTCTCTCGGAGGACGAGGCATCGGGCTACGAGGCCGGCGCGATGTAGGGCTTCCAGGCCTCGGGTACCCGGCTCACGCTCACGATCAGCCACGACGACGGACGCGGCGCACGGGTGGGCCGCAGGAGCCGCATCCCGGCCTCGTCGGGCGTGCGGTCGCGCTTGGAGAGGTTGCACGGACGGCACGCAGCAGCCACGTTCTCCCAGATGTGCTCTCCCCCTCGCGAGCGCGGCATCACGTGGTCGATCGAGTCGGCGGGCGCCCCGCAGTACTGGCAGCGGTGATCGTCGCGGGCGAACACACCGCGACGCGACACCGATGTGCCTCGTCGGTACGGCACCTTGACCATGTACCGGAGCCTGATCACCAGCGGGCTGTGGACGGCCAACGACTCCGAGCGGAGGAGCGAACCGTCGTGCTCGACCAGATCGGCCTTGTCGTCGAGCACCAACACCGCCGCCCGTCGCGACGCCACGACGCTGAGCGGTTCGAAGGTCGCGTTGAGGACGAGCGCGCTCGGCACGTCGACCTCACCGGCCCCGACCCGGACCACAGGTCCGGATCAGCCGTAACGCTCCCACTGTGCGCACCACAGCAGATAGTTCACCACGTCGGACGGCTCCGGTGCACGATCGATCCGCCCGTACTGGGTCAGCAGTCTGAACTCCACGTAATGACGATCGGGCAGCGGCAGGTACGGTCGCTGCGCCCACCAGCGCGCCGGCACGGTGCGGCGGTACTGCCGTGCGGCCGTGCGCCACAGGGTGGGACGCGCCGCCACCGCCACCGCTGCTCGGATCACGCCGGACGTGGTTCCTTGGGCAGACCGAGCACCATCTCACCGATGATGTTGCGCTGGATCTGCGACGACCCGGCGTAGATCGTGCCGGCTCGGGCGTTGAGGAAGGTACCGACCCAGGAGGCCGACGAGTTCGATGCACCCGCGTCGTCGGCCTGGAACGCCGAGCTGGGCGGTCGACCCTCGATCAGCATCGCCTCGGGGCCGAGGATGTCGACGGCCAGCTCGGTCACGATGCGGTGGTACTCGCTCCAGTAGAGCTTCGAGATCGCACCGTCGGGACCGGGGTGGTGACCCTGCAAGAACTTCGTGAGGGTGCGCATGCCGTTGTACCGCATCACCTCGACCTGGGCGTAGCACGACGCCAGGCGCTGCCGGATGGTGGGATCGTCGTGGAGGTCCCGCTCCTTCGCCATCTCGACCAGACGATCGAGCTCACCCCTGAACATGATGGGGAGCGTGGCCGCTGCCTCGCCGCGCTCGTAACCGAGCAGGGTCATGGCCACGGCCCACCCGTTGTTGACCCCGCCGATCACGTTGTCCTTGGGGCACGTGGCGTCGGAGTAGAAGACCTCGTTGAACTCGCTCTCGCCCGAGACCATCTTGATCGGACGGACCTCGATGCCGGGCTGGCGCATGTCGACCAGGAGGAACGAGATCCCCTTGTGCTTCGGGGCGTCGGTGTCGGTGCGCGCGAGGGTGAAGATGTGGTCGGCGAGGTGTCCGGCCGAGGTCCAGATCTTCTGGCCGTTCAGGATCCACTGGTCGCCGTCGAGCACACCCTTGAGACCGACGGCGCCGAGATCGGAACCGGCATCGGGCTCGCTGTACCCCTGGCACCAGGTGTCCTCGCCGGACAGGATTCGCGGGAGGTAGTACGACTTCTGCTCGTCGGTCCCCCACATCAGCAGCGTGTTGCCGAGCATCTGGATGCCGAACACGTCGTTCGGGCCACCGGTGGGCACGCCGGCACGGGTGAACTCCTCGGCCAGGATCACCTGCTCGAGCGGTGACAGACCGGCGCCGCCGTACTCGACGGGCCACCCCGGGGCGAGGTAGCCCCCCTCGTGGAGCGTCTTGCGCCAGTCGGTCACGAACTGCGTGAACTCGTCACCCTCGAGGCGGCCGATGCCGCCCCAGCCGGACGGGAGCTTCTCGGCGAGGAACGCCTGGACCTTCTCTCGGTACGCCTCGGCATCAGCGGTGTAGGTGGGCTGCATGCGATCAGCGTAGACCGCGTGACAGCGCGGTGATCACCCGTGCGGTGGTCACCCGTCGGGAGCAGGATCGGCCCGAGCCACCGCTGCGGCCGCGACCAACGGTCCACCGGCGGCACCGGCGATGGGCACGACGCTCAGTCCGGCGAGGTGAGGGAGGCGCATCCGCTGCTCGAGCTCGCGTTCGAGCGCTTCGAACAGCGGTGCGCCGAACGCGGCGGGGACCGACCCGGCAACGAGCACCAAGCTGGGATCGACCATGGCAGCGAGTGACGCGATGGAGCGGGCCAGCATGATTCCTGTGCGCTCGACGATCGCCACGGGCGTGCGCGCCAGCGGTCGGTTCGTGTCGGACTCGATGGCACTGGCGCTCGCATAGGCGTCGAGACAGCCGTAGGCGCCACAGGTGCACACACGCCCGTCGGGTTCGACCATCAGATGACCGATCTGCCCCACGTTGCCCGCGCGACCGTCGAGCAGGCGGCCGCCCACGACGATGCCTGCATCGACCACATCACCCACCGAGATGGCGACCACGTCGCGGACGTGCTCCGCCGCCCCACACCAACGTTCGCCGAGTGCCAGTGCCCGACCGGGCAGCTCGATCGACACGGGCAACCCGGTCACCGACTCCAGCTCGGCACGGAGGGGGAACCCGGCCCACGCCGACACCTGCGCCGGGGTGAAGGTGCCCGTGGCCCGATCGATCGGCCCCGGGCACGAGACACCGCACGCGGTGGGCGGCTCGTCGGGCGGCGCGGCGGCGAGCACCCGCCGGATGAGGCGCACCAACGTTGGCCAGACGTGGCGGGCCGGAGTCGCCACGCGGTCACGGACCAGCACCGTGCCGTCGGCACCGACCACACCGGCAGCGAGTCGACTCGCTCCGAGATCGATGGCCAGGTACCGCTCGTGCACGGCGCGCAACGTAGCGCACCCCCGCAGGGACGGGACGGCCACGACCGGACGGGGCGGATCGAAGCGTCTACCCTTCGACCTGTGACCGCCAGTGCCGACCAGGCCGACACGTTCTCGGCACTCTTCGACGCGATCGTCGCCAACGTGTCCCAGGTGGTGCACGGCAAGCGCGATGCAGTCGAGTTCGCCATCATCACGATGCTCGCCGAGGGTCACCTCCTCGTCGAGGACGTGCCCGGGGTGGGCAAGACCAGTCTGGCGAAGGCGCTCGCTGCGTCGGTCGACTGCGAGTGGAAGCGGGTGCAGTTCACCCCCGACCTGTTGCCGAGCGATCTCGTGGGCGTCAACATCTACGAGCGCACCAACGAGGCGTTCCGTTTCTCGCCCGGACCCATCTTCGCCAACATCGTGCTGACCGACGAGATCAACCGGGCGTCACCCAAGACCCAATCGGCGCTGCTCGAAGCCATGGAGGAGCGCCAGATCACCGTCGACGGCACCTCGTACCCACTCGAGCCGCCGTTCATGGTGATCGCCACCCAGAACCCGGTCGAACAGGAGGGCACCTACCGGCTGCCCGAGAGCCAGCTCGACCGCTTCCTGCTCAGGATCTCGCTGGGGTACCCGGGCCGCGCGGCGGAGATGGCGATCCTCGACGACCAGGGATCCGCCGACCGGCTGAAGAAACTCGCTCCCGTGGTGTCGTCCGCAGAGCTGCGCACGATGATCGACCATGTCCGCGGTGTGTACGTGGCCGGGGCACTGAAGTCGTACCTCGTCGACATCGCCGAGACCAGCCGTCGTCACCCGTCGATCGAACTCGGGCTCTCGCCCCGGGCCACGCTGCAGCTCTCGGCTGCCGGACGCTCGTTCGCTGCCGCCCGCGGCCGCAATTACGTGACTCCCGACGACATCAAGTCCGTGGCCGTTCCGGCCCTCGCCCACCGACTCGTGCTGCGGGCCGACCGGGGCGCCCGGATGTCGTCGGCCGACGCCGTCAACGAGATCCTCGGCGACGTCCCGGTGCCCGTCGCCAGTTGATCGGGATGCCCACCCGCCCCGGTTGGACGTTGGTGGCCGCCAGCGTCCTGGCCGCGGCGATCGGTCGGACGTTCGGTGTCATCGAACTGTATGTGATCGCGGCTGCGGCGATGGCTGCGATGGTGGCCGCGCTGGTGGCGGTCCGCTTCGGCGTGTCCGGGCTCCGCGCCCACCGGTGGATCCATCCGCCGATCCTCAGTGTGGGCGAGACCGGACAGGTCGATCTGACCGTCACCAACGAGGGTCGCGGCCGTTCGCGACGTGTCCAGCTGTCCGAACCCGTCGGTCCCACCGAGACCGCGCTCATCGCGGTCGCACCGCTGCGAGCGTCGCAGCACGTCGACGCGCGATATCGGCTCCCGGCATCGCGGCGCGGTGTGCTCGAACTCGGCCCGCTCGAGCTCGAGCGCCATGATCAACTCGGTCTGGCCGTGGCGCGGCGCATCGTGGCGCCGCTCGTCGAGGTGGTGGTGGCGCCGCGCGCATACGACCTGCCGATGCCCGACCTCGGACACGGTGTGCTCGGCCGCCACCTGCTCACACAGGCGCAACGGATGGGCACCGGCGAGTTCCACAGCCTGCGCGACTACGCGACCGGCGACGAGCCGCGTCTCATCAACTGGCGTGCGTCGGCGCGCACCGAAGAACTCAAGGTGCGCCAGCACACCACCGAAGGTGTTCGTCGGTGCATCGTCGTGCTCGACCGCGACGTCTCGGGCTACGGCGGCACGGACGGGACCGGGAGTGACGCCTTCGAACGAGCCGTCACGGCGGCGGCCAGCCTCGTCGGCTCCAGTGATCGGGCCGGGCTGACCACTCGCTTCGTGACCGCCGGCGGGATCGATCTCCGCGGACCCGACGTCGCGTCCACCACCTTGGGCGTGTTGGCCCGGATCACACCCGGCGAGCCACTCGACGAGATCGAGCGTGACCCTGGTGAGGGACTCGGGCTCGTGATCGTGATCACCACCTCGACGTCCGGCCCGACATGGCGGCACACCGATGCCCTGCTCGACCCCACGCTCACCCGCGTCGGCATCGTCACCGGCAGCGCCACCCGATCCGTCGAACAGGTCGGTCGGCTCGGTGTGGACGCCTCCACCGACGAGCGCTTCGTTGCCGGGTGGTCGGCGCTGGCCGGTCGCGGTGGTCTCGATGTCCGGAGCCAACTGGTGCGCCGCGATCCGGCCGGCGTGCGATGAGCGATGTCGGCCGGACCAGTGTCGTCCCGAACGGCCGGGCGGCGGCCAGCGGCACCGCCACGCTCGCCGTTGCGGCCTACTCGGTGGCCGTCGCCGTCGGCTTCGCCCGCGTCTTCCCCGGATGGTCGTTCCTCCCCGATCTGGTGATCGTGGCCGTGGTCGTACACGGCACGTCCTACGGGTTGCGACGGGTGGGGGTGACCAGCTGGGTGGCGGTGCCCGCCCTCACGGTGGTGGCGGGATGGCTGGTGATGTGGCTCCACTACGGCACCACGTTCTCGTGGATGCTGCCGACATCGGTCACCTGGAATCTGGCCCGACTCGAGTTCGACCTGGTCCGCGAGCAGTTCGCCACCACCACGGCACCGGTCGAGTACGGCGCCGGATGGGCGGTGCTCGCGACCATCGGCATGGCCATCGCGGTGCTCCTGGCCGACACGTTCGCGTTCCGTGCCGAGGCCCGGGCCGAGACGCTGGTACCCGGCGGGGTGCTGTTCGTGTTCATCGGGGCCTTGGGTGACGATCGCCAACGCATCGAGCTCACCGCGATCCTGGTGGCCGTCGGCGTGATCGCCGTGGTCGCGCTGCGTGCATACCACGACGCCGGTCGTCGGCCGCTCCTGCGACCCGAGCGTGGTCCGCTCGACCTGGTGGTCCCCACGGCGATCGGCACCGCCGTGGCCATCGCGATCGTGGCTGGAGTCGTCGGTCCGCGCATCCCGGGCGCCGGGGCCGAGCCCCTCCTCGAGACCCGTGGCCGCTCGGGGGGAGTCACCGAGGTGCTGAGCCCACTGGTCGACATCCGCTCGCGACTGGTGAACCAGTCGGACAACGAGCTGTTCCGGGTGACCGCCGACGACGAGTCGTACTGGCGTCTGACCACCCTGCCCGAGTTCGACGGCAGCACGTTCCGTCTGCCGACGCGCTCGCTCGAGCGCATCGACGGCGCGTTCGGTTCGGTCCGACCCGAGACGGAACTCCTCCGTCAGGACATCGAGATCGCGGCGCTCGGCGGGCAACTCGTGCCGGCGGCCGCCGATCCCGTCGAAGCCTCGGGCGACGGGCTCCGCTGGAACCCCGACACCGCGACGCTCGTGAACGTCGACGGCGACCTCGCAGCCGGTGACACCTTCACCGTCGTGAGCGCAGCGCCCCGGCTCCAACCGTCACAGCTGCGGGCCACCACGTCGAGTACCCCTCCGGATCCGATCCATCTCGAACTGCCCGACGACTTCCCGGCGTCGGTACGCGACCTCGCAGCCGTGCTCACCGACTCGTCGCCCACGACCTACGACGCCGCCCTCGCCCTCCAGACGTTCTTCCGGAGCGAGTTCGAGTACAGCGTCGACGTACCGGCAGGCCATGGCGCCTCCGCCATCGAGGTGTTCCTCCGTCAACGCATCGGGTATTGCGAGCAGTTCGCAGCGACGTTCGCCGCCATGGCCCGCTCGGCCGGTCTCCCCTCCCGCGTGGCTGTCGGGTACACGGCCGGTCTCCCCGACGACGCCGGCCGCTTCACCGTGCTCGGACGCAACGCCCATGCGTGGCCGGAGATCTGGTTCGACGGCGTCGGCTGGGTGCCGTTCGAGCCGACGCCGGGCCGCGGCGCACCGGGCACCGAGCAGTACACGGGCGTCGCGCCCGCCCAGGACGAGACCCCGGCCGGGTCGGTCGCGGCCACCGACGGCAGCGACGAGTTCCGTCCCGAGATCGCCCCGCCGCCCAGCCCGCCCGACCGGCCCACCGACGCGCTCGAGTTCGACGACGAGATGGGCGCGCTGTTCCCCGATCCCTCGGCCGGGCAGATCGGTGCCACCGCTCCCGCCGATCGCACCGATCTGCGACCGCTGCTCCAGTGGCTGCTCGTGCTCGCGATCGTGGCGCTGCTGACCCTGCCGGCGATCGCCCGACGGATCGTGCTGCGGCGGCGCGAGCACACCCCGAGCGTCGAGCGCGTCGCGTCGGCCTGGAACCTCGCGGTGGATTCGGTCGCGGCCGTCGGCGTCCCGACGCATCCGTCGATGACCGCGGCCCAGATCACGGCCGCCACCGCCGAAGCGCTCCCGGTGGCCGCCCGTCCCATGCGGTCGCTGGCCGACACCGTGAACGAGGTCACCTTCGCACCGCCGGGAGCCGTCGATCTCGACCGGATCGGCCCGTTCGGCGAGACGATCGCCCGCAACTGCTCCGTGTGGGCCCGCCAGGTCGACGGCATCGCGGCCGACCGGCTGACGATGGGCGGACGGATTCGACGCTACGTGATGTTCTGGCGGTGAAGTTCAGGCGTCGTCGCGACGCTGGGAGCGGCTGGCACCGCCCAGCCAGGCGCTGACCGGCAGCGAAGCCAGACGATCACGGCCGATCACACGGAGCTCCGACTCGAGGAGCACGGCCATGACCAGGACGAGCACGAAGCCACCGAACGACACCAGGAAGTTCACGCTGAGACCCAACACCGTGATCGCCAGACCCACGACGAGACCGATCGCGAGGCCCACCGCCCGCTTGCGCGAGACGCGGTAGCCGCGGTTCGAGAAGGTCGGGTCCTGTTCGAGTTCCTGCTCGATCTGACGGAGGATCCGTTGTTCGTCTTCGGACAGCGGCACGCGCCCATCATCGCACGTGCGCCCGCCGTACTCAACGCGCGGACGGATCATCCGGCCCCCACTGCTGTGACCCCGGTCGCACCACTCGGAGACCGCGCCGATCGACCGAGCTCGCCGGCCCGATGGCGCCGGCACCGAAGCGCTCGCGGATCCGGTCGATCGCCCCGGCCGTCTCACGGTCGACCCCTGGACCGGGGCGGGCCGCGTCGTCGTCGAGCTGGTCCCACAGGCTGAGCTGGGTGCTCGGCACCGCGAAGTTGCTGCTCGACACGCCGAGCAACCGGATCCCAGGTGTCGGGTCGATGGACGCCAGCAGCGGTCGGAGGGCGCTCACGATGGCTGGCCCGGTGTCGACGGCGTCGGCGCCCGTGACCGAACGTGTGATCGTCCGGAAGCCGGCGAAGCGGACCTTGAGCGTGAGGGTACGAGCGCCCTGACCGCTGGCCCGCAGCCGAGACGCCACCGCGTCGGCCAGCCGGACGAGTTCACGACCGCACTCGTCCACGGTGTGGAGGTCGGCGGAGTAGGTCTCCTCGTGGCCGATCGACTTCATCCGACGATCGGGCTCGACGGGCCGATCGTCGTTCCCCTCGGCCAGCGCCCGCAGGTGCGTCCCGACGGCGCGACCGAGGGCTGCGGTCAGCACCGACTCGTCGAGCCGGGTCAGATCGCCCACGGTACGCACGCCGAGACGGTCGAGGCGTTCGAGGGTGGCCGGCCCGACGCCCCACAGCCGTTGCACCGGCAACGGGTGGAGGAACTCGAGCTCGTGACCCGGCTCGACCGCCACCACCCCGGGCCCCGGATCGATGCCATCGGGGCGGGCCACGGGTTTGGCCGCCACCGATGCCAGCTTCGCGAGGAACTTGTTCACGGCCACCCCGACCGAGCACCCGAGACCGAGATCGTCGCGGACGTCGTCGCGGATCCGGTGACCGATGGAGACGCCGTCACCGAACAACCGGGCGGCACCCGACACATCCAGGAACGCCTCGTCGAGCGACAGCGGCTCCACCGTGGGCGAGTAGCGGTCGAAGATCGAACGCACCTCGGCGCTCACCGAGGCGTACAGCGCGTGGTCACCCGACAAGAAGACGGCGTCGGGACAGAGGCGTCGGGCACGCGTCGACGGCATGGCCGAGTGCACTCCGTACCGACGCGCCTCGTACGAGGCCGCTGCCACCACGCCACGGCCACCGGCACCGCCCACCACCACCGGTCGCCCGACGAGTTCGGGCCGCCGTCTGAGCTCGACCGAGACGTAGAACGCGTCCATGTCGACGTGGAGCACCGTCCGCTGCGCCGACGGGCGACCCACGTGACGCGCAGGCATGATCCTCATCCACCCCGGCGTCGGCGTTGGCGGCGCCCTCGGCGGTCCTGCAGCCACAGCCGCCACACGAGGGCGAACGCCTCCAGCACGATGCGTCTCGACATCTTCGACCGACCGCTCGTGCGCTCCCGGAACGTGATCGGGAACTCCACGATCCGGCCGCCCTGTCGGACCAGACGGTGGGTCATCTCGATCTGGAAGCCGTAGCCCTCGGCCCGCACGGTGGCGAAGTCCATCTGCTCCAGCGAGCGCGCCGAGTAGGCGCGATATCCAGCAGTGGCGTCGTTCACGGCGAGACCGAGCACACCCGCTGCGTACCGGTTGCCCCACCGCGACAGCCAGCGGCGCCACGCGGGCCAGTTCTCGGTGATCCCTCCGGGTACGTAGCGGCTCCCGATGCACAGATCGGCTCCGTGCGACACCACCGCCACCAGCGCCGGCAGATCGGCCGGATCGTGTGACAGGTCTGCGTCCATCTGCACACAGATGTCGGCACCACGCTCGATGGCGGCGGCGAGACCGGCGCGATACGCGGCACCGAGTCCCTGCTTCTCGGTGCGTTCGATGACGTCGATGCGTCCGAGCCGGGACGTCAACCGGCGCACGGCTTCGGCGGTGCCGTCGGGACTACCGTCGTCGACCACGAGCACCTCGGCCTCGGGCAGCACCTCGCGTATCTGCGTGCACACCGCGTCGATGTTGCCGACCTCGTTGTAGGTGGGCACCACGACCATCACGCGCACGGTGCCGAAGGATACGCAGCCCCGTCCCCGCTCGACGTGCCCACTCGACGTTGCCGGTCGGGCGGCGCAGCCGGCGCGACGAGGCCCACCGATAGCATTCACCAGCGATGACGGTTCCCGAGTCCGCCCCCGAACGGCCGCTGTCGGCACTGCCGTCGCCACTCGCGAGGGCGGTCGCGTTCGCGGGGGTCCTGGTCGGCGGTCTCGCCGGAGGCTTCATCGGGTATGCGCTCGTGGACATCCAGTGCAGCGGCGATTGTGCGGTCCCGAAGGGGTGGGGACTCCTGACGGGCGCCGTGGTGGCAGCACTCGGAATGGCCGTCGTGGCCGTGCTCGGGTTACGAGCCATGGGCGAGTGGCGAGAGGTGCTCGACCGCGAGAGCGCCGGACACGCTCCCAGATGACCACGGGCGCGAACGACGCCGTGTCCGATCAGCCGTTCGCGCTGCTCGGGTTGGCCACCGATCTCGCCCGCCGGGCCGGAACCTTGGCCCTCGACGGCCGCCGATCGGTGCGCGACATGGCCACCGGTCCCACGAAGTCGTCGGCCACCGATCTGGTGACCGAGTTCGACCACGCCGCCGAACGACTGGTGGTCGACCACCTCCGTCGGCTCCGGCCCGACGACGCCGTCGTCGGTGAGGAAGGCACCTCCGTCGAGGGCGTCTCGGGGTACGCCTGGTACATCGACCCGATCGACGGCACCACCAACTTCGTCTACGACCTGCCCAGCTGGTGCACGTCGATCGCGGTCACGCTCGACGGTGTGGCGGTGGCCGGCGCCGTGTACGTGCCCGTCACCGACGAGATGTTCGCCGCCGCGGCCGGAGGCGGTGCCACCCTCGACGGGCGCATCATCCGGTGCAGCGAACGCGACGAGACCCGACTGGCACTGGTGGCCACCGGATTCGGCTACGACGCCCGGATACGAGCCAGCCAGGCCGATCGCGTGTCGCGTCTGATCAGCTCGATCCGCGACATCCGGCGACTCGGATCGGCAGCCATCGACCTCTGCCACGTGGCGGCGGGCCGGGTGGACGCCTACTACGAGGAGCATCTCAATGCGTGGGATGCCGCTGCCGGTCTGCTGATCGCGACCGAAGCGGGTGCCGTCGGATCCGACTTCAGCGGTGGCCCCGCACGCCACGAGGAGCTCCTGGTGGCCGCTCCCGGAGTGCACGCCGAGCTCCTCGAACTGCTCGCGACCACGTCGTGCTGAACCCGACGACGGCTCGTGTCGCGGCCCGTGCAGGGCTCATGATCGTCGCACAGGGCTGACTTGGGCCATCATGGTGTGGTGGGAACACGAATCTTGGCCGTCGAGGACGACGAGCGCATCCGATCGGCGGTCAAGCTCGCGCTCGAGGACGAGGGCTGGACGGTCGACGAGGCCGAGAGCGGCGAGGTCGCCATCGAGCTGTTCTACCGCCAGGCGCCCGATGTCGTACTCATCGACATCATGCTGCCTGGCATCGACGGGTTCGAACTGTGTCGCACCCTCCGTCGCACCAGCGCCGTCCCGATCGTGATGGTCACCGCCCGCAACGACACCCACGACATCGTGGCCGGTCTCGAGGCGGGCGCCGACGACTATCTCACCAAGCCGTTCGCCGCCAAGGAGCTCTCGGCGCGGATCCGGGCCCTGCTCCGCCGCATCCGTCCGTCGTCGCCGGCCCACGCCCGACTCGTCTTCGGCGAGCTCGAGCTCATCCCCGAAGAGGGCAAGGTGTTGCGTGACGGCGAGGAGGTCCACCTCACCAAGACGGAGTTCCGCCTGCTGTGCGAGCTGGCCGAGAACCCCGGCAAGGTCTTCAGTCGCGAGGCCCTGCTCGACAAGGTGTGGGGATACGACTACTTCGGTGACGGTCGACTGGTCGACGTGCACGTCCGCCGCCTCCGCACCAAGGTGGAGGCCGATCCGGCGAACCCGCGCCATGTGGTGACCGTGCGCGGCCTGGGCTATCGCCTGCAGACGTGACCGCCACCACCACCGAGCGGGCACCCGTCGATCCGGCCGAGCCGGCCGAGCCGGCGGTGCACCGCAATGTGCTGCAACGCACGTTCGGGCGGCCCACGGTGGGCAGACGCGCCGTCGGACTCCGCCGCCGCATCCTGCTGATCTTCACGCTGGGGTCGATGACACTGTCGACGTTCCTGGCGGTCACCACCTTTGGCCTCACCCGGTCGAACGTGGTGCAGCAGCGCGACCGGGCCAGCATCGAGGCGGCCCGCCGCAACGCCCAGCTCGTCCAGGACAGCCTGCGCGCCAACCCACCGAACATCGAGGACGCCCGCGATGCGCTGGCCGGCTTCGGGGTCCAGCGGGCGCTGATCTGGTATCGGCCGAGCCAGGACTGGTTCACCGCACGCGACGCTCCGGCGCGCTACGAGGCCTCGGCCCTCCCCCAGGCGCTGGTCGACCGGGTGATCGGCGACGCCGTGCCGTCGCGCATGGTGGTCGACGTGGCCGGCGAGACCACCATCGTGGTCGGCTGGCCGGTGCCCGGGTCGGGCGCCTACTTCGAGTTCTTCAGCCTCGACGACGTCAACAACACCCTCGGCAGCGTCCGGCTGTCACTCGTGTTCGCCGGCATCATCACCACCGGCCTCGGGGTGCTGCTCGGGGTGTTCGCAGCACGGCGCGTCGTGCGCCCACTGGGAGCTGCTGCACAGGCCGCGAAGTCGTTCGCCGGCGGACGTCTCGACACCCGCCTCGAACCCACCGACGATCCCGATCTCAGTGTGCTCGCCAACTCGTTCAACGAGATGGCCGCGTCACTCCAACAGCGCGTCCAGCGCGACGCCAGGTTCGCGTCCGACGTCAGCCACGAGCTGCGCTCGCCGTTGATGACGCTGTCGGCATCGGTCGACGTGATGGAGGCGAGACGCGACGAGATGCCCGAGCGGGCCCGCGCCGCGCTCGACCTGCTCTCGAGCGACGTCACGCGGTTCAAGGGCCTGGTCGAAGACCTCCTCGAGATCAGCCGGTTCGACGCCGGAGCCATCCGGCTCCACATGGAAGAGCTCCTCGCGGCGGAGTTCGTGCGTCAAGCGGTCGCGGTCAGCAGCATGCCCGACACGGCACTGCACGTGTCCGAGCGAGCCGAGCGGGTCCTGATCAACGGTGACCGCCGACGGCTCGCCCGGGTGATCGCCAACCTCATCGACAACGCCCGGCTGCACGGTGGAGGCACCGAGCCCGGCCCCGTGGAGATCTCGATCGACGTCGTCGATCCACCCGATCAGCCGGTCACCCGCATCCAGATCTCGGTCTCCGACCACGGTCCAGGGGTTCCCGAGAGCGAGCGCACGCTCGTGTTCGAACGCTTCGCACGCGGCGGGAGCGCCGGTCGTCGATCGGGCAGTGATGGTGCCGGACTCGGCCTGGCCCTCGTCGACGAACACGTCCGCATGCACGGCGGCAAGGTGTGGGTGACCGACCGGCTCGACGGCCGACCCGGCGCCCGCTTCGTGATCGAGCTCGACGCCGAGGAGATCGACGAATGAAGCCGTCGTCGATCGTGCGCCGGCTCGTGACGGGCGGACTCGTGGCAGCCTTCCTCGCCGCCTGCACGATCGCCCCCGACGCAGCACCGCGCGACGTACCGAGCGACGAGCGCACCCTGCTGGTCGCCGACGCCACCGAGGGGGCCGAGACCGCCGGCGACGCGCGCATCTACCTCGTCGCACCCGCTGAAGGCAGCCAGCAACGGCAGCTGCGGTCGGTGCAGCGTGATGCGATCGCGCGGCCCGACGCGCTGCTGGGCGTGCTCCTGAGCGGCCCGAACCAGTCGGAGCTCGACTCGAGGCTCGTCAGCCAGATCCCGAGCCGTACCCGGCTGCTCTCGACGCGGAGCGTGGGCGAGACGCTGTTCGTCGACGTGAGCGAGGAGATCCTCGAGCTCACGGGCGAGGCGCTCACGCTGGCCGTGGCGCAGATCGTGTTCACCGCCAGCGAGATCCCGGGTGTGCAGACCGTGCGCCTCCGGGTGGACGGCGCTGACCAGTCGTGGCCGAGGGGTGACGGCCAACCGCGGCCCGGAAGTCTGCGCACGTTCGACTTCCCCGGCTTCGTCGAGTCGTCCCAACCGGCCTATCCGGCGGTGCGGGCGTGACCCGCCGGCGCGGCGACTCGATCGCTCATTACGCGAAGAAGATCTGGGCGACACCCTCGTAGAGCGACATGTCGACGTAGCGGGTGCGCCCCACCGCTTCCTCGAGCGACGCCAGCTCGACGCCGGGCCCGCGTGCCACCACCATCTGACCCCACGCCCCTGCGTGGACCGCGTCGATGGCCGCGACGCCGAACTGCGTGGACAGCACGCGGTCGAACGCGGTCGGGGTCCCCCCACGCTGCACGTGACCCAGCAGCACCGGGCGCGTCTCGAATCCCGTGCGACGACCGATCTCCTCGGCCACCAGGTACCCGATGCCACCGAAACGCACGTGCCCGAACCGGTCGACCTCCCGTCGGCCGATGTCGAAGGACCCTTCCTTCGGCAGCGCGCCCTCGGCCACCACCACGATCGAGGCGTACCGTCCGCGCTCGTGGCGGCGCACGATGCGGGCGCACACCTCGTCGATGTCGAACGGCTGCTCGGGGATGAGCACCACGGCCGCCCCGCCGGCGATGCCGGCTTGGGTCGCGATCCAGCCCGAGTGGCGGCCCATCACCTCCACCACCATCACCCGGTCGTGGCTCTCGGCGGTCGTGTGCAGACGGTCGATCGCGTCGGTGGCGATCTGCACGGCGGTGTTGAAGCCGAACGTCATCTCGGTACCGACGATGTCGTTGTCGATGGTCTTCGGAACCCCGACCACCGGGAGGTCGTGCTCGTCGTGGAGCTTGCAGGCCACGCTGAGCGACCCGTTCCCACCGATCACGATGATGCCGTCGAGGCCCATGTCGTCGACCGTGGCGCGCACCTCCGAGACACCGTCGGGATCGTCGAAGGGACTCCCCCGTCGGGTGCCGAGCACGGTGCCACCTTTGGGTAACGAACCGCGCATCGATTCGACGGTGAGCGGGATCGTGCGACGTTCGCGCACGCCGTCCCAGGCGTCGAGGAACCCCACGATCTCGTCGCCCCACGACCGCTCGCCCTTGCGGACGATGGCCCGGATGACGGCATTGAGCCCGGGACAGTCACCCCCACCGGTCAGCACACCCACTCGCACCCGGCGCAGCCTACGCGACGATTCCGGCCGGCGAGCTGCTACAACTCATGCGATGGCTTGGGATTCTTCTCGCCCCGTCCCCTGGCAGCGCCTGATGCGCGAATGGGTCATCTACGCCTTGATCATGGCGGTGGTGTTCGCCCTGTTCTTCAGCGACAGCGGGCTCGTGGGCGCTCTCGCAGGCCTGCTCGTGAGCGGTCCGCTCTATCTCGGCCTCGGCGCCGTGCTCGCCAAGCTCGGCTATCAGCGCAAGACCATCAAGCAGATGCGCAGCGAGCGGGTGAACCCGCCCGAGCCCGACCCTGAGACACTCGCCGAGACGCCGCGCGCCCGACCGGCACCGACTCGCCGCACGTCCACCGGCCCGTCGAACCGTCCCAGGGGCAAACGACGCCGATGAGGTGCGCCTCGGCACCGGTTCGGAGCCACCGTGACGTCGGTGTTCGCTACGGTGTCGCCGTGTGAGTGACCAGAGCTGTGTGATCGCCCTCGATGCCGGCACCACCGGCGTCCGCAGTCGGGCCGTGTTCCCCGACGGCCGCGAGCCGGTGGCCTCGTACCGCGAGTTCCCGCAGTACTACCCCCGGCCGGGAGAGGTGGAACACGACGCCGACGAGATCTGGGACGCCGCCTGCGCCACGCTGGTCGATGTGGTCGACCGGGTCGGCCTCGACAACGTGTCGGCGATCGGCATCACCAACCAGCGTGAGACCGTGGTGGCCTGGAGCCGTTCCACCGGCCGTCCCCTGGCTCGGGCCATCGTCTGGCAGGACCGTCGCACGGCGGATCGCTGCACCGAACTCACCGAGGCCGGGCACCTCGACCTCGTGCGCGAGCGCACCGGACTCGTGCTCGATCCGTACTTCAGCGGCACCAAGTTCGAGTGGCTCCTGCGCCACGGCGGTGTCGAGGTGTCCGACGATCTCGCTCTCGGCACGGTCGATGCATGGTTGATCTGGAACCTCACGGGGGGCGAGGTGTTCGCCACCGATGTCACCAACGCGAGTCGCACGCTGCTGTTCGACATCCGCGAGCGACGCTGGGATCCCGAGCTCTGCGGGATCCTCGGCGTGCCGATCGGGGCCCTGCCCGACGTGGTGCCGTCGAGTGGCCGCATCGGCCTCACCAGCGAGCGCTGCGGGGTGCCTGCCGGCATCCCCGTGAGCGGTGTGGCGGGCGATCAGCAGGCTGCCCTGTTCGGACAGGCGTGCTTCGAGCCCGGCACCGCCAAGAACACCTACGGCACCGGCAGTTTCGTGTTGATGAACGTGGGCGATGTGTGCCCCGATCCCACCGAGGGGATGCTCACCACGATCGCGTGGGAACTCGCCGACGGCACGGTGCACTACGCACTCGAAGGCTCGATCTTCGTGACGGGGGCGGCGGTGCAGTGGCTGCGCGACGGGCTCGAGATCATCACCGAAGCCGCCGAGACCGGTCCCCTGGCCGAGACGGTCGACGACACTGGCGGTGTCTACCTCGTGCCGGCCTTCACCGGTCTCGGGTCGCCGTGGTGGGATCCCTACGCTCGCGGCGCGCTCATCGGCATCACGCGTGGCACGGGCAGGGCCCACCTGGCGCGGGCGGTCGTCGAGTCGATGGCGTACCAGGTGCGCGACGTGGTCGACGCGATGGTCGAGCACAGCGGGACCGAGCTCATGGAGCTACGGGTCGACGGCGGGGCATCGGCCATGGACGTGATGTTGCAGTTCCAGGCCGATCAGCTCGGCGTGTCGGTGCATCGTCCCGTCGATCAGGAGACCACGGCGCTCGGCGCAGCGTTCCTGGCCGGCCTCGCCGAGGGGGTGTGGCCCGATCTGGCGTCGATCACCGAGCAGTGGGTGCTCGACGCCTCGTTCACCCCCGAGGCCGATCGCGCCGTGGCCGATGCGCTCCACGCCCAGTGGCTCCGAGCCGTCTCCCGCTCCCGCGCCTGGACCACCGACGACAGCTGACCCCTCCCGAACTGTCCGCGAGGATCAGGCGGATCCGGGCGTTCCCCACAGACAATTCGTCAGTCGATGAGGGCGTCGGCGAGGCGCCCGAGGAGCGCCACCCGCAACCGTTCCCGCTCGTGGACCGGACGGTCGGAGCGGCCGGCGGCCACGGAGATACCGGAGCGAACGAGATGCGCCCAGACCAGATCGCTCGGCACGCTCTGGTCGACGCTGCTGACACTGTCGAGGTGCTGACTGCCGTCGAGGAACGCCTGCACCCACGGGAGATCGGGCGGTTCGCCGAATTGCTCGAGTACGCCGGCGTCACGCATCACCACGGACCACGACGCGTCGGACACACGTGCCGCGCCGGTGCACAGCACGGCGGGTCGATCAGCGGGCTCGGCCTCTGCCAGCTCCGCGCCGACGGCCAGGGCGATGAGATCGGGGTCGAGCCGGTCACCCTCGATCGGGCGCACGTGCTCGACCGAGACGCCGTCCACGGCACCGACCTCGGAGATCAAGAGATCGACCAGACCTGGGTCGTCGATGCTCACGACCAGCTCGTCGATCACGCGACCGCCGCCCGCCTCCAGGATCTCGATGCCGAGCACGTCACCCCGCACGGCTCCGATGCGACTCGCGACCTGGCCGAGCGCACCCGGGCGGTCGGGGAGCCAGGCGCGGACGACGACGAGCATCTGCCGGACGCTACCCATCGACTCGTGTCAGCAGGATGAACCCTGTGTTGCGCCGACCCCGAGCCACACGGCCCTCAGCGATCAGCCCAACTTGGTGAGGCCGCGCTTGAGGTTGCGGATGCCCTGCTGGATGCGCTTCTCGTTCTCGATGAGCGCGAACCGCACGTACCCCTCGCCGCCCGGACCGAACCCGAGACCCGGCGACAACGCCACATCGCAGTCGCGCACGATCAGCGAGCAGAACTCCACCGAGTCGAGCTCGGCGTACGGCTCGGGAATGGGGGCCCAGACGAACATCGAGCCGCCCGGCTTCGGGATCTCCCATCCGATGCGCGACAGGCCGTCGATCAGGGTGTCGCAGCGGCTCTCGTAGGTGCGGCACACTTCTTTCGGGAAGTCGGTGGCCTCGTTGAGGGTCACGGTGGCGGCGATCTGCACGGGCTGGAACATGCCGTAGTCGAGGTAGGTCTTGAGCTTCACGAGGGCCTGCACCACCTCGGCGTTGCCGAGGAGGAACGCGCATCGCCACCCCGCCATCGAGAAGCTCTTGGTCATCGAGTACAGCTCGACCGCGCACTCCTTGGCGCCCTCGGCCTGCAGGATGCTGGGCGGCTGGATGCCGTCGAAGCCGACATCGGCATAGGCGAAGTCGTGCACCACGATCATGTCGCGCTCGCGACAGAAGTCGACCACCCGCTGCATGAACGCGAGGTCGACCGTGGCGCCGGTGGGGTTGTGCGGGAACGAGATGACGAGCACTCGCGGCTTGGGCCACCCGATGTCGTACGCCGTGGTGAGACTGGCGAAGAAGTCGTCATCGAAGTTGGCGCGGGCCTCGGGATGGGTGAGCCCGCGCATCGGGACCTGGCGGAGGTCCGCGCCGGCGAACAGCGGACCGTAGATGTGGATCGGGTAGCTGGGGCTCGGCACGATGGCGGCGTCGTCGTGGTCGAGCAGCACCCACATGAGGTGGCTGAAGCCCTCCTTGGAACCGATCGTGTTGGTGATCTCGAGCTCGGGATCGAGTTGGACGCCCCAGGTGCGCTCGTAGTAGCCGGCGATCGCCTCACGCAGCTTGGGCAGACCGCGGCTCTGCGAGTAGCGATGGTTCCGCGCCATCTGCGCGGCCTCGGTCAACTTGTCGACCGCGATCTGGGGCGACGGGATGTCGGGGTTACCGAAACCGAGATCGATCACGTCTGCGCCGGAACGCCGTGCCTCGATCTTCAAGTTGTTGATGATCGTGAACACGTACGGGGGCAGATTCTCGATCCTGCGGAACTCCATGCCCCGACGCTACCGGCTGGGTCCGATCGAAGGCGGACAGGATCACGAGGTGGTCGTGGGGTGGTTGTGGAAAGATGACCGCAATGACCAGGACCCCATCGGACGGCTGCATCTACGTCGTCATCGAGATCCCTCGCGGTAGCCGGAACAAGTACGAGATCGACCACGAGAACAACCGGGTCTTCCTCGATCGACGACTGTTCACGGCCACCACCTACCCGGCGGACTACGGGTTCGTGCCCGACACCCTCGCCGGCGACGGCGACCCGCTCGACGCCCTCGTCCTGCTCGACGATCCGGTGTACCCGGGGGTCTGGGTCGAGGCCCGGCCGGTCGGCGTGCTCTACATGCGTGACGAGGCCGGTGAGGACGCCAAACTGATCTGCGTCCCTCCGAAAGAGCCCCGGTGGAACGACGTGGACGACATCTCCGATCTGTCACCGCAGCTGATGGCCGAGATCCAGCACTTCTTCGAGGTCTACAAGGCACTCGAACCCGACAAGTACTCGTCGACCTCCGGTATGGGGGGCAAGGAGCAGGCCTGGGCCGAGATCCACGACGCCGTCGCCAACTTCCCCGGACACTGACCCCCGTCCCCCGACCCCGACCCCCGACCCCGACCCCGGAGATCGACTCCATGAGCACGCCCCGATCGTTCCGCCAGAGCCGCTTCCAGCGCCCACCGGGCGCGTGCGAGATCCTGCTCGTCCGTCACGGTGAGTCGGCGCCCTACGTCGAGGGCGATCCGCATCCGCTGGTCGACGGCCAGGGTGATCCACCACTCGACCCCAACGGCGAGCACCAGGCGGAGCTGGTGGCCGAACGGCTCGTCTCGACCGGCGAACCCATTGCCGCGGTGTACGTCACCACCATGCAGCGCACCCACCAGACGGCCGCGCCGCTCCTCGAACGGCTCGGGATGGAGCCGATCGTCGAACCCGACCTCCGGGAGGTGCACCTCGGGGACTGGGAGGGTGGGGAATTCCGGCGACGCATGCTCGAGAACGACCCGATCGCCGTCGAGGTGAGCGTCAGGGGTCGATGGGACGTGATCCCCGGTGCCGAGCCGACCGAGGCGTTCGCCGAGCGGGTGAGAGCCGGCATCGAACGCATCGTTGCGGCCCATCCCGACGAGGTCGTGGTCGCGGTCGTGCACGGCGGGGTGATCGGCCAGGTGGTGTCGATCGCCACCGGGGCCACGGGATTCTCGTTCGTGGGCGCCGACAACGCGTCGATCTCCCACGTCGTGGTGGCCGATGACCGGTGGATCGTCCGCTGCTACAACGACACCTCACACCTCAGCCCGACCTTCACCGTGGCCGGGGAACCGCTCGTCTGATCTCAGGTCGCGGGATCGAGCCGCTGCGCCCCGAGCATGGCGGCACCGATCGCACCGGCTCGTGAACCGAGTCGAGCGATCTCGATGCGCGGGTGCGCCCGGAGCTGCGGCGAGTAGAGCAGCTCACCGAACCATCGCCGGATCGGGCCGAGGTAGAGATCAGCGCCGTCGGCCATGCCCCCGCCGAGCACGATCATCTCGGGATCGAGTGCGTTCGTGAGGTTCACGAGCCCCACTGCCACCCATCGACCGAACTCGTCGATCACGGCCACCGCATCGGGATCGCCCTCGCGGGCCGCTGACTGGACGTGCTCGCCCCGCACCGACTCGGGGTCGCCACCGGCGAGGTCGACCACCCGTGCCGCCCGGCCACCGAGTGCCGCCTCACGCGCCAACCGGGCGAGCCCCGCCCCCGACGCGTATCGCTCCCAGCAACCACGTCGACCGCACACGCACGGTGGCCCGCCCGGATCGACCACCATGTGACCGAACTCGCCGGCGAACCCCTGGTGGCCGTGCTGGAGGCGACCACCGGCCACCACGCCACCGCCGATCCCGGTCCCGAGCGCAGCGAGCAACATGTCGCCGGTGTCGACACCCGCGCCCACTCGCCACTCGGCGTACGTGGCGCACGTGGCGTCGTTCTCGACCACCACCCGGTGCCCCAGGCGGGCGGTGAGACCGTCGGCCACGGCCAGGCCTGCGACGCCCGTCAGGTTGGGGGCGGCGTTGAGCACGCCAGCACGCGTCACCAGACCGGCCACCCCCACGCCGAACCCGCCGTACGGCGCGAGATCAGACGCGATCGAGACGATCGTGTCGAGGATGGCATCGGCACCCGCGGGCGTCGACCGGCGCGACTCCCGCAGCACCGACCCGTCGGCACCGAGCACCACACCGAGGCACTTCGTGCCGCCGAGATCGATCCCGAGGGGCTCGCCGTGATCGCGCGGCCCCGACCCGGTCACGACCCGGTCACGTCTCCTCGGAGCGGACCTTCAGCTCCTTGAGCGTGTTCAGGATGCGGACCTCTGCTCGACGCTTCACGAACCCGGGCATCGGCACGACCAGCTCGATCACGAGGTCGTAGCGCACGTCGGTCCCGCCATCGGCCGACGGCGAGAAGTGGTAGGCGCCGGTGATCGAACGCTGGATGTCACCTTTCACCATCTTCCACGCGAGCACGCCAGGGGCCTCGGCGTAGTCGTACTCGAGGGTGTAGTGGGTGCTCCGCCCGAGCGCGGACGCACGGAACTCGACCTTCGCCGGACGACCCTGATCGTCGCGCTCGACGATGACCGCTTCCTTCACGTCACGCGCCCACTCCGGATATCGCTCGATGTCGACCACGATGTCCCACACGTGCGACGGCGATGCCTCGATCGTGGTGAATTCGGTCGCGGTCTCAGCCATGGTCTGCATTCTGCCCGATCGCGTCGTCAGAATTGGGAACGTCGGGTTCCGACAGCTCCGGACGCGGCTCGAAGCTCCCGTGCTGCACGGCCCACAGACCGTTGAGCCCGAACCCCAGCATGGGCACCAGGAAACCGAGCGCGAGCGACGAACCAGGGGTGCCATCGGGACCGTCGGGGCGTCCGAGCGCCGTGACGGTGGCGATCACGACCTGGGTGACCAGGGCGAGATTCATGATGCGACGCACCCGAACGGGAATTGCCGGGCCGAGGAGCAGGTAGAGCTGGGAGACGGCGATCTGGACCTCGCGGCTGCGCTGCACGGCGCTCCAGTAGGACCACAAGAACGCGAACACCCCGATCGCGAACAGGCTCATCGCGGTGATGGCTCCGATCCACTGGGCCGTGGTGCTGAAGTCGACCGCAGCCACGGTGGCCGTCACGCCGAACAGCACCGTCGCCACGAGGTTCGCCCTCACGATCACCCGGCCGTCGGCGGTCTGCACCCCTGCATGATGCCAGCGGAGCCGGGCGGGCACACCTTCGGGCCCGACCACTGATGATCGTTTCAGTCGTACACGCCGAGGGCCACGCCGAGCCGGTGGGCCAACACGTCGTAGGCGAACTCTGATTCGGCCCGCCGGCGGCCGGCCTCCCCCATCGTCCGTCGGCGATCAGGGTCGTCGAGCAGTTCGCCGAGCGCCCTCGCGACGGCCAGGTGGTCGTCGGGATCACGCATGACGAGGCCGGTCTCGCCATCGGCCACCGCTTCGGCGGCACCGCCGGAGTCACCTGCCACCTGCACCACCCCGCAGGCAGCGGCCTCGACGAACACGATGCCGAACCCCTCCTGCTCGAGCCCGCCCCATCGGTTTCGACAGAGCATCGTGAAGATGTCGCCACAGCCGTACAACCTCGGCAGGTCGTCGTGAGGCACCCGGCCCATGAAGCGCACCGGCGCACCGAGCTCGGTGGCCAACGCTTGGAGTCGACCCTCCTCACGGCCGCCGCCGGCGATCGCGAGCACGACGTCGGGCCGGTGACGTGAGAGCTCTGCCACGGCGCGGATGGCGGTGTCGAACCCCTTGCGTGGCACCAGACGGGAGATCGACACGATCAGCTCGGCGTCGGTCGGCAGGTCGAAGTGGTCCCGGGCCGCGGTGCGCTCGGCAGCGGTGAGCGGTCGGAACCGGTCGGTGTCGACGCCGGGCGGCACCACCGTGGTGGGGAGCGACCGACCCGCTGCGTGCTCGGCCTCGGCGGCCGGGTACCCCCCGGCCGCCACGACGTGACGTGCCCGCCGGAGCACGTACCCCAGCATCTGCTTGGATCCGGGGAGTCGACCCGGAACCGTCACCTCGGCGCCGTGCACCACCACGTCGTAGGGCAGGCGGAGCGATGGCCCCACCAACCCCAGCGGCAGAGCGGGATCGAGCACGACCAGGTCGGCCCCGAACTCGCGTGCCAGGGCGTCGATGCGTCGCGTCATCAGCGGATGCGGGAGCAACACCGGCTCGCGGACCCGCTCCACGCGATAGGACTGCTCGGCGTCGAACCCGGCCGAGCCGTCGTAGGGACTCGTGAGCACGGCGAAGCGGTCGGGCGGCAGGCGGCGCCACCATTCCCACAGCAACGACTGGATGCCACCGATCTTCGGGGGGAAGTCGTTGGTGACGAGGAGGTGCTTCACGGCGACGTCCCGATGCCGAGCTCGGCGGCCGCCCACTCGGCGTGCTCGGCCAGGATCGGATCGCTGCCGTCACGGTACCGATCGAGCGTGCGGCGGGTTCGCTCATCGCCGGGATCGCCGGTGTTGCCGAGCACGAGCAGCGCGTTGCGGCGCCACCAGCGCGGGTCACGATCGGCCACGTACCAGCGGCCGTGGCGGTCGAGCAGCTCGGCATCGGAGGCATCGAGCAGTTCGAGCACGTCGATCCACGCCTCGACGGCGCCGACCTCGCCGTCGGCGCCGTCGAGCGGCACCGTGTGACGGCGACCGAGCCGTACCGTCGGAGGACACACCTCCTGGCAGTCGTCGCAGCCGTACATCCGGTCGCCCAATGCCGTGCGATGCTCGACGGGGAACGACCCGCCGCGCTGCACCAGCCATGCCAGGCATCGGTTCGCGTCGATCACCCCGGGGGCGATGATGGCACCGGTGGGACACGCGTCGAGGCAGCGACGACAGCTCCCACAGCCGTCGGGCACGGGGCGGGAGACCGGATAGTGAGCGGTGGTGATCACACAGCCGAGCACGAAGTAGCTCCCGGCGCCGGGGACGAGGAGGTTGGCGTTCTTGCCGAACCACCCGAGCCCACCGAGGTGGGCGATCTCACGGTCGACGATGGAGTTGTCGTCGGCGAACACCACGGCGCGTTCGCCCGAGGCCTTCAACATCGCCGCCAGCTCGCGTAACCCGTCGCGCAGCGGCGCGTAGTGGTCGATCCATGCGTAGCGGGCGACGCGCGCCTGCACCCCGACTGGGCGCTCAGGCTCGTGGTCGGTCTGGTACGACCGGGCGGCCACGATGACCGACCGGGCTCCGGGCACCGCCCGACCCGGGTCGGTGGAACGCTCGGGGTTGCGATAGGTGAACTCCATGTCGGAGTGGAGCCCGGCTGCCTTGCGCTCGACCAGTGCGGTGCGGGCCCGCTCGAGCACCGTGGCCGGCGCCACACCGAGATGCTCGATGCCATGACGCCGCGCGACGTCGATCAGCTGGTCGAAGGTCGGGAGCGGGCCGGACGGACGCACGCACCGAGCGTAGGGCCGACCGGATGGCTCGGAGCGGCGCCACCGCGGTTCATCCGGCGAGTCGGTACTGGAGCTCGGGGATCAGACCGGCCCGGGCGAGCAGCCGGACCACCTGTTCCTCCCCCCGATCGAGCACGAGCGGTTCCTGCTCCTCGTCGCGGCGGACGAAGAACGTGACGACACAGTCATCACACTGCGAGGTGCACTGCATCGCGCAGTCGTCGCACGAGATGACGTGCGGTGGCGGCGGGCCGTCGGACGGCGAAACGGAGCGGATGTCCATGTGCTCATCATGACGAGGGGGTCTCACAGCCACCCCCGACGGAACGACGCCCCACCGTCGCCCCACCGTCGCCCCATCGACGGTGACGGTCACGGCCGCTGTCACGCCGATGGCTGATCCGACGAAGGATCACGCTGGGTGCCGTACAGCGACACCAGGCGGGCCACCATCGTGGCGAGGAAGATCTGGCCCAACATCGCCTCGATCACCGTGATCCGTCGGACGACGTCGAGCGACGACGTCACATCACCGAAGCCAACCGTCGTGAGGGTGACGAAGCTGTAGTACACCGGATCGGCCCGCCCGACCCCGTCGGAGAAGAGCACCGGCTCGTCGGTGAACGCGTCGATCGCACCGAACACCACCCCGAACATCAGACCCAGCAGCACGTAGAAGCAGAGCGCACCGGCGATCGTCTGGAGCCTGACCCGGGGGTGCGCGAGCACCCGCTGCGCCACCACCACGGCGATGGAACCCAGGATGCCGGCTTGGATGAGCCAGGCGACCCCGCCCGCCGATTCGTTCGGGTCGAACACCGCACTCGAGATCACGCCGAGCACTCCGATGAACACGAGCGCGACCAGTCGCCGGTACGACGACGCCAGCCCGACGCTCTGGAACGCCACCAGCAGCACAGCCGTGTTCACCGTGGCCAAGATCGCTCCTGCGTACCTCCATTCGATGCCGGACACCAGCAGGGTCACCATCAGCAGGGCGAGCAACGTCGTGAACCGGTCGGTGGCTGGCCTCACGAGCGGGTGGTGTTCGAGCATGAGGAGATTCTCGCGGACCTGGATCAGGACCGGGGTCGACCAGTGCGAATCGTCGGATCCCGAGGTGCCGGGGACACGACCCGTCGGCGCTCGACCAGCAAGCCGTCGAGGGCTCGGCCGCCGAGCCAGGTGCCGGCGCCGAGCAGCACGCCCGCCACCACCACCCCGAGCATCGCTGGCGCCGCCGACGACCACAGCGTGTCGAGCAGCTCGCCGAACATCGTCTCGGCCACGCGATCGATCGACCAGCCGACCACCAGGATCGCCACGGCCCAGCCACCGCACACGAACGCTGCACGAGCGCCGAGACCGGACAGACCACGTGCCGGGCGCGGGTGCACGGCGATCGTGGCGACCACGGCGATCACCGCCACCATCGCCCCGATGAGCCGGGTGGCGGTGGCCACCGACCTCAAACCGACGTCGGGTGTCCGCTCCGGGCGGGCCGCGGGCACCTGCAGCTGCGGTGCGAGCCCACCGAGGTCGACGCCCGTCCGCTGGCCGACATCGTCGAGCACCTGCCCCACCACGAGGTTCACGTCGGCAGCGGTCGTCCCGCGTGGCGCAGACGGGTCGACCACCTGACGGTGGGCACTCACCAACGAGCTCCGTACCACGTCACGCACCCGCGGATCGGTGCTGGCGGCGCCGGCCACGTCCGCCGCGACGTCCGGACCTGCGATCGGCGTGACGGCGTTGCGGACGGCGTCGTCGATCAGGCCCGCCACGAACGCCGACGACGCCACGTCCTGAGCTGCTTCCTCGGCACGATCGGTGTCGAGCAGCGACATGAGCGAGAGCTGCGCGGCCAGCAGGGCCGTGAACGCGGCGATGAACACGGAACTCGCGAGCCCCGCCAGGCGTCGCCGCGTCCGGGAAGCGCGCTCGTCCACCACGAGAGTGTGTCAGCTCGGCTCAGCGCCGGGCCGTCGCCAGGAACCGGCCGCTCGCCACCGTGTTGGCCCCCATCGCCCGGACGTCGCGCACGATCTCGGCGTCGTCGGTCACGACCACCACCGGACGGGCAGCGGGGAGGCGCGCGACCTCGGCGCGGATCACGTCGTCGGCCGTCACACCCTCGGCCGAGAACACCACTCGCACCAGCCGACGTTGATCAGCGGCGGTCCCGGCGATGCCGGCGCCGTCGAACACCACGGCGATGTCGGCACCGAACCGACGCCCCACGTTCTCGAGGGCGTCGAGGAGCACCCGACGCTGCTCACCGATGGGGAGGTCGGGCCAGCCGAGCATCGACACGTTGTAGCCGTCGACCAGCACTGAGGCCCCCGACCGCAGCAGGTGCTCGGTCGCGGCGTCGGAATCCCCCACCACCCCACCCGGCAGTGAGAGCGCACGCCGTTCGGCCCGTCGGCGGTCGTTGCCACCGGCACCCGACGTCTGCTCGGTCATGGCGGACAGCTGAGCGGCGAGCTGTCGGGCGAGATCGGACACCTCGGCCAATCGAGCCGCCTCCACACCGGCGTCGACACGATCGGCGAGCACCTCGTCACGGGCCTCCTCGGCATCGGCGCGACGCGATTCCGCCCGATCACGATCAGCGGTCAACTGCTCCACCCGCCGGATCGCAGCGGTGGCCCGGTCGTTGGCATGACGGGTCTCGTTACGGGCCTCGATCAGCTCGGTGCGGAGCTCGGCGTTGCTCGATTCGAGCTCGGTCACCTCGGCGCGCCGCAGGACGAGCTCGGCGGTGAGCTCGGCCATCCGGGCCTCGAGCCCCACCACTTCGGCCCGGGCGCGCACCGCGACCTGCTCGGCCGCCTCCCGACGTTTGCGCTCGCGCTGTGCACCTGCCTGCGCATCGGACTCCCGCTCGCGTCGCTCGGTCTCCTCGACCAGCTCGATCACCCGGTCCTGCCACCCGTCGGGACGCGTGTACCAGAGGATGCCGATGGGGTCGACCAGCTCGGGTACGGCACCGGCCGCCAGTCGGCGGCGGAAGTCGGGGTCGGCCTCGATGATGCGGCGCAGCGGGCCCAGTGCCGCCGTGGGGAGCCGCTGCATCGACAGGTACTTCTTCATCGCCGGTGGGAACGGCAGCGGCGGGCGACGCTTGCGCCCCTCGTTGCTCATGAGCACGGCGAACTCGAGCGCGCTGCGGAGGTGGCGGTGCTCGAGGGTCGGCGGGTCCACTCCGGCAGGGTAGCGGGCCCGTCCGCGGCACCGACGAACGGATGTTCTTGACCAGAACGGACGTTCGTGTTTGGATGACGCCCGTGTCCACCCCCTCATCCCCGGGTCTGCAGCGGAGCTTCGACGATCTCGGCACGCCGTTGGCCGACACCACGTTCTGCGTGCTCGACCTCGAGACCACGGGCGGACACCGCAGCACCGACACCATCACCGAGATCGGTGTCGTCAAGGTCCGTGGCGGTCAGTGCCTGGGAACGTTCCAGACCCTGGTGAACCCCGGGCGGGCCATCCCACCCCGGATCACCGTGCTCACCGGCCTCACCGATGCCCTGGTGGCCGACGCTCCACGCATCGAGTCGGTGCTCGGAACGCTGATGGAGTTCCTGGGGGATGCCGTCCTCGTGGCCCACAACGTGGGGTTCGACCTGGGATTCCTGCGCGCCGCACTGGAGCGCAGCGGACGGGCCCGCTACTCCCCCGTCACCATCGACACCGTCGCTCTCGCCCGGCGCCTGGTACGCGACGAGGTACCCGACTGCAAGTTGGGCACCCTGGCGAGCCGCTTCCGACTCGACCACCGTCCGTCACATCGCGCCCTCGACGACGCCCTCGCCACCACCGATCTGCTGCACCTGCTCATCGAACGCGCCAGCGGGCTGGGCGTGGTCGGCCTCGACGACCTGGCAGCGCTCGCCAAGCTCGCCGGTCACCCCCAGGCGGCCAAGCTCTCCCTCACCACCTCCCTGCCACGCACTCCCGGCGTGTACCTGTTCCGCGGCCACGACGACGAGGTGCTCTACGTCGGCAAGGCCACCAACCTGCGACAGCGGGTACGGAGCTACTTCGGCAGCGACGATCGACGCAAGGTGGGCCCGATGTTGCGCGAGACCCGACGCGTCGACCACCTGGAGCTCCCTGACCCCCTGACGGCTGCCGTGATCGAGCAACGGCTCATCGCCCGCGTGCTCCCCCGCTACAACCGGGCAGGTACCCGCGCCGACCGCTACTGCTACGTCCGACTCGACACCGAGGCACCGTGGCCACGTCTCGCAGTGGTGCGCGAGCCATCAGCAGCGGGCGCTCACCTCGGTCCATTGCCATCACGCACCGTCGCGACGCTGGTCATCGAGGCGATCCAGTCGGTGGTGCCGCTCCGACGCTGTTCGACGCGGTTGTCACGACGCCACGTACCCGACCCCGTGGCTGCACCGTGCAGCGCGGCACAACTCGGTGTCGCGTGGTGCCCGTGCGCCGATCACGTCGATCCACGGGTGTACCGGGACGCCGTCGAGACCGCTCGACGAGCGCTCGCAGGCGAGGTCGACCACATCAGCGGCGCGCTGGTCGCGAAGATGGCCGACCTCGTGGCCCAGCAGCGCTTCGAGGAGGCGGCGCTGACACGCGACCGGCTCGCTGCGTTCCTCACCGCTGCTCGCCGACACCGTCTGGTCGAGGCGCTCCGCGCCGCCGAACGCTGCACGGTCGTCCTGGGGAGCGTGTCATGGGTGATCGAGCACGGTCGCTTGATCGACGTGTCGAGCGCCGACACCGCGGTTCGTCGACTCCCCGTCGACCCGCCCGAGTCGGCGCCGGTCGCGGCGCCCCTCGGACGCGCCCACATCGACGAGGCGCTGTGCTTGGCGCGGCACTTCGACACCCACGCAGCGCGACTCACGGTGCACGGGTGCACCGGCGTCTGGGCGTTCCCCGTGAACGTGTCCGACACGCTGCCACGGCTCGATCGACCCGACCGGATCCAGCTGGCGGGTTGAAACCGGTACCCACGTCAGCAGTCGGGGCGATGCACTCGGGTCCCGTCTCGGTCGATCGTCAGCAGCTTGGTGTGACCCCGCTCCCCGAGCACCGCCTCCAGCCCATCGGCCACCGGGCTCACGGCCGACGGATCGCACATGAACGCGACACTGGGGCCACTCCCCGACAGCCAGCCGCACCAGGCACCGAGCTCACGACCGAGTTCGAGCGCCCGACGCGAGTCGGGCACGCGGGCCAACCTCGCCGACTGGTGGAGGCGATCGTCGGTCGCGTCACCGAGGGCGTCGACGTCACCCGTCGCCAGCGCTGCAATCAGTGTCGCGACGCGTCCCAGGTTGAACACGGCGTCGCTCCTGGGTACCGGGTCGACCAGCGCGGAACGTGAACGATCGGTCGACGTGGTCGATCCATCCGGCACCCACACCAGCACCACCGGTTCGAACCCGACGGGTACCCGCTGGACACGCGCGCCGGCAACGACCACCACGCCACCGTGCACTGAGGCCGCGACGTTGTCGTGATGACCCTCGAGGCGACCGGTGAGATCGACAACCCGCGCCGACTGCTCGGGCGACAGTGGTCCACACAGCTCAGAATCGGCCTGGGCGAGCGCGATCGTGGCGCCGGCCACGCGTACCGCTCCGCTGTAGCCCAACCCCCGGCCCATCGGGATCGGGGCGCGGAGCCAGAGCTCACCCCGACCGCCGGCCTCGGCGAACGCGATGGCGGCCGGATGACGGGCATCGGCCACCCTCGCTCCCGGTGGCGGCGCGCCGAGGCCGGCGGTGGCGTACAGCCCGAGCGCCAGGCCCAGCACGTCGAGCCCGGGCCCGAGGTTGGCCGACGACGCGGGGACGCGCACCACGACACCACCACCATCACCATCACCACCATCACCATCACCACCATGACCATCGACGACGAACCGATCCCCCGGCACCGGCGGCGTCCCTCGATCAGCCTGCGCTCGCCGCCACGTTCGACTCGCGCACGAATGCCTCGAGGGTGGCGGCCGCCGCTCCGGAGTCGATGCTGCGCGAGGCGAGCTCGATGCCGTCTGCCAAAGTGGCCGCCCGGCCCGCCACCACCAGCGCCGCGCCGGCATTGAGGACCACCACGTCACGATGCGGTCCCGGCGCGCCCGCCAGGATCTGGCGCGCCGCCGCCGCGTTCTCGACGGGTGTCCCACCGGCCAGATCGGCGTTGGTCGCCGGTGCCAGGTCGAACTCCCGGGGATCGACCTCGAACCGGCGGACGGTCCCCTCTTCGAGGGCGAGTACCTGAGACGGCCCCGACGTGCTGAGTTCGTCGAGCCCGTTGCCGTGTACCACCCACGCCGTGGTCGAGCCGTGATCGCGCAGCGACTGCAGCATCCGCTCGGCGAACGCTGAGTCCGCCACGCCGATCAATTGACGGCGCACTCGACCCGGATTGGCCATCGGCCCGAGCAGGTTGAAGACGGTCGGGATCCCGATCTCCCGGCGCGCTGGCGCCGCGAAGCGGAACGCAGGGTGGAACCTCGGTGCCAGACAGAACCCGATGCCGGCGGTCTCGATGCAGTGCACCACACCCGCTGGACCGAGCTCGAGCGCCACGCCCAGTGCTTCGAGCACATCGGCGGCACCGCACTTCGACGACGCAGCACGCGCACCGTGCTTGCAGACCGGAGCACCCGCACCGGCCACCACCAGCGCCGAGATCGTCGAGACGTTGATCGAGTGCGACCGGTCGCCGCCGGTGCCCACGATGTCGATGGACTCGTCACGCTGCTGGTCGGAGAGCGGCACGATCTCGGCGGCGTCGAGCACGGCATCGAGCAGACCCGACAGCTCCTCGGCGCTCTCGCCTTTCGCCCGGAGTGCCACGACGAACCCGATGAGTTGGGCGGGCGTGGCATCACCGGCGAGGATGGTCGCCATCGCGACCCGAGCCTCGTCGGCGGTCAGGTGATGGTGGTCGAGCAGCCGGGTGAGCAGCGCAGGCCACCCCCCGACGTCGTCGAGCGTGGTCGAGGAGATCGCGGTCATCCAGCGAGGTTAGGCACGGCAGGCACCTCGACGCCGCGCCGATCGGGGACACCGCCCACGAGATGTCGGAGAAGCCCCCAGCAGCCGCGGCTCAGGCAGTACGACGGCGCTGGCGGATGATGCGACGGCGTTCACGCTCGGTCGCACCGCCCCACACCCCGGCCTTCTCCCGGTGCGAGAGGGCGTATTCGAGACAGGCGGCACGCACACCGCACTGCTCGCAGACGTCTTTGGCCACCTCGGCCGCCTCGTCGTCCTCGGGATAGAAGATGCCCGGTTCAAGGCCCCGGCAAGCCCCCAACATTCGCCATTCGAGTTCGTGCGTCGACACCGTCCGTGTCCCCCAATTGCGGATCGTCCCCAGGTCAGGCAGGTTAGATCGACTCGCCGGGACGCGCCAGAGGAAATTCCGGGCCCATCGATGGCGGACGGTCGACGTGTCAACGGAGGTCGGCCAGCAGCTCGGCATGAGCCGTGTCCGACAGCTGGGTGACCTCGAGGTAATCGGGGTGGTCGATCCGGATCGACACCGGGCCGGTGGCGAACGACTCGACCTGGGCATCGGTGAGTTCGAACCGGAGGTAGTGCACGGCGGCGGTCACGTGGTCACGGGTCAGACCTTCCTGATGCTGTTCATCCACCACCGCACGTACGGAGTCGCCGTTCGCCAGGTCGAGCAGCACCGAGTTCTCGACGTTCACCAGCTTGGACAACCACTCACGCATCTGCTCATCACTCGTGAGCTCGAGGAACATGGTGGCGCAGAGCTGGCCCGGCTCCGGAACCATCGGGTTGTAGGTGTCGAGTTCGATCTGGATCTCGGCGTCGGTCGTCAGCTTCTCGACGCGCGCCATCTCCTGGATCTGGAACCGAATGGTGTCACGGTTCTCGAACACCAACGTCACGATGGTGCCGAGATGCACGCGCCGACGTCGCTTCAGCTCGATCACGTGGGGTCGGAACTCGTCGCGCTCGCGCTCGTAGGCGCGCACGTCGGCGATGTCGGCGAGACCCAGCTTTCGGCGGCTCAAGGCGTCACTCCTCACACTCGTCACTCCGGGAGGATGCCGTAGGCGCGGGCCATCACCTGCAGCGGGTGGAGCGGCGTGCGGCCGGTCTGCTCGGTGATGGCCGTGTTGGCGAGGTGGCAGTCGCCGGTGACGACATCACCACCGGCCTTGGTGATCTGGTCTCCGAGCTTCTTCGCGATCGGGATGGAGATCTCCTCGTTGGCGGCACGGAAACCCCACATGCCGTCGATGCCCGAGCATTGCTGCACGAGCTTCACCTTGGCCCCGGTGAGCTTCATCAGATCACGGCTCTTGAACCCGATGTTCTGCGCCCGGAGGTGGCACGGCGTGTGGTACGTGATGGTCTCGTGGACCTCACCACCGAACTCGGTGTCGAGCTCGGTGTCGTCGGCCTTGTGCACCTTCACGAGGTACTCGGCGGCGTCGTAGGTGTGCTCGGACACCAACTCGGCGTCGGGCCCGCCCACGTAGTCGAGGTAGTCCTTCTTCAGCACGTAGCTGCAGGTCGGCTGGGGGACGACGATGTCGGTGCCGCTCCGGATCTCGTCGGCCAGGGTCCTGACGTTCTTCTCGGCGATCTTGGTGAACTGCTTCACGTCTCCCGAGTGGAGCCACGGGGCGCCGCAGCAGCCGGCGGACGAGTTCCGGCACTCGATGCCGTTGCGTTCGTAGACCTTCACGAGGTCATGGCCGATCTGGGGCTCCTGGTACTCGACCAGGCACGTGGGGAACACCGTGACCGACCCCTGCGGCCCTCCGGCTCGACCGGGCGTGCGGGCCCGTCGCTTGAACCATGTCGAGAAGCGTTGCTTCGCGTAGGGCGGCAACAGACGCACCGACGACACACCGGTGATCTTCGCCGTCACCGTGCGGATCAACGATCCCGATTCGCCGCCCACCACCCTGTTCGAGAGGGGTGATGCGGCGGACGCCACCGTGCCGAGCAGGTCGGTCCGCCCCAGCATCTGGTTCGTGACCTTCTCGCGCGTCGAGATGTGGCCGTTCTCGTGGCGCATGGCGTCAGCACGGAGCATGAGCCGGGGGAAGTCGAGTGCCCACTCGTGCAGTTCAGGGATGTACGGGCAATTGACGTAGCAGAGCTTGCACTGGAAGCACTCGTCGACCACCTGGTCCTGCTCGGATGGCGTGAGCTTGCCGGCGTCCTGATCGTCGAAGCGGTCGATCATCGCGAACAGTGTCGGGAAGGACGTGCAGAACTTGAAGCACAGCCGACAGCCGTGACACAGGTCGTAGACACGGGTCAGCTCGTCGCGCACATCGGCCTCGTCGAGGTACTTCGGGTGCTTCGGGTCGTACGTGGTGGTCATGCTGAGCCTCCGGCCGGGGTGTGGAACACGGGCGTGGTCGCCAGAAGGGGCCGCACGGTACTCACCGCACGGCCCCTCGAGATGGTAGATCGAGCGTCAGCTGATGGATTCGAGGCCCTGGCTGAACCGGCCGGCGTGGCTCTTCTCGGCACGGGCGAGGGTTTCGAACCATTCGGCGATCTCGTCGAAACCCTCGTCGCGAGCGGTGGCGGCGAATCCCGGGTACATCTGGGTGTACTCGTAGGTCTCGCCGGCGATGGACGCCTTGAGGTTCTCCTCGGTGTCGCCGATGGGCTCGCCCGAGGCCGGGTCGCCCACCTCGGCGAGGTACTCGAGGTGACCGTGGGCGTGGCCGGTCTCACCCTCGGCCACCGACCGGAACAGCGCAGCGGTGTCGGGGTAGCCCTCGATGTCGGCACGCTGGGCGAACCACAGGTAGCGACGGTTGGCCTGGCTCTCGCCCGCGAATGCCTCCTTCAGGTTCTCGTGGGTCTTGGTGCCGTCGAGCTCTGGCATGGGTACTCCCTTGTCTGGTTGATGGGTGGTTGACCGTGCACGTTCGGGTCGAAGCGGGTCGGCCCGGTGCCGAACGAGAGCTGGCGCAACTCACCCATCGACGCGAGATCGGTCAGCGTCTGATAGACGGTACGCAGTGGGAGACCGGGCATCCGGGCACTGGCACTGGCACTGGCACTGGCACTGGCGTGGAGTGTCTCGGCGGTCGGGTGCTCGTCATTGCCGTACAGCAGGCCGAGGAGCAACTGGCGCTGCCGGGTCACCTTCAGGCCCCCGGCGCGGAACGCCCCGGTGAGCTCGCTCGGCGATCGCATGCGGCCGAGAGTAAGCGTATGAAATGTTTGTTCGCAAGCAATGCGAATCAGCATCGGTTGCGGGGCGTAACATCGGGTCCGATGACCGTTCGTCCCAGTGGTCGCCGAGCGACCGACACCACCCGTTCCCGTCCGTTCCGACGCGATGAGATGCTGCAGCGGCTCCGCGCCGGGACCTTCGACGTGCTCGTGATCGGTGGTGGGATCACCGGCGCCGGGGTTGCGCTCGATGCCGCGGTGCGTGGCCTGCGGGTCGCGCTGGTCGAGCGGGACGACTTCGCCAGCGGCACCTCGTCGCGCAGCTCCAAGTTGGTGCACGGTGGGCTCCGTTACCTGCAGAACGGCGACGTCCGCCTGGTGTACGAAGCCCTTCACGAGCGCCAGCGGCTCCTGCGGAATGCACCGCACCTGGTCGACGTGCTGCCCTTCATGATCCCGGTGCTCACCCGTGACGGTGTCATCTCCAAGAAGGTGGCCAAGACACTCGGATCGGCCATGTGGATGTACGACCTCACCGGTGGGTGGCGGATCGGCAAGCGGCATCGGAAGCTGTCGGCCGACACGGCCTTCTCCCACCTCCCGACCATGCATCGTGATCGAGTTGCCGGCGGGTTCCTCTACTACGACGCATCGGCCGACGATGCCCGGCTGACGTTGACGATCGCCCGCACTGCTGCTGCCCGGGGAGCAGTGGTGGCGAACCGCTGTCGCGTCGTGGACCTCACCGAGGACGGTCGCGATGGTCGGGTGGACGGTGCCGTGGTCGACACCGGAGACGGCGAGATCGTCGTGCGAGCGTCGGTGGTCGTGAACGCCACGGGCGTCTGGGCCGACGAGGTCCGGTCGATGGAACACGCCGACGCGTCGCCGTCGATCCGCCCGGCCAAGGGCGTCCACGTGACGGTGCCGTGGGAGCGGGTCCGCAACGACATCGCCGTGGTGATCCCGGTGCCGAAGCACAAGCGCAGCCTGTTCCTCGTTCCGGCCGGACCACGAGGCGACGGCACCTTCCGCCACGCCTACGTGGGCACCACCGACACCGATCACGCGGGCTCACTCGACGAGCCACAGTGCGACGCCGCCGATCTCGAGTACGTGCTCTCGGCGCTCAACCACACGATCGCCGACCGACCCGCTGCCGACACGGGCACCGGCCACGCGAGCACCGCCGGGACGAGCACGGACCAGACGGTTCCACGGCCACCGATCACGCCTGACGACGTCACCGGGGTGTGGGCCGGTCTCCGTCCGCTCGTGGCCGCATCGTCGTCCGGTCGCACCGCCGACCTGTCGAGGAACCACCAGGTGACCGTGAGCGACCGTGGGGTCGTGACGGTGGCCGGCGGCAAGCTCACGACGTACCGCAAGATGGCAGAGGACACTGTCGACGAGGTGCTTCGGCAGCTCGGTCGCTCCCCCCGACGTCTGCGCCGTCTCCTCACCCGACATCTCGGCAGGAGCACGACCCGCCGGGTGAGACTGCTCGGCGCCACCAGCGACCGCGGCGACGTGGGCACCCGCGAGGGGCATCTCCGTCACCGCTACGGCACCGAGGCCGATGAGCTGCTGGCCATGATCGCCGTCGACCCCACGCTGGGCGATCCGCTCGTTCCGGGTCAGCCACACATGCGCGCCGAAGCCGTGTTCGCAGTGCAGCACGAGATGGCCACCACACTGGTCGACGTGCTCGAACGGCGCACACGGGTCCACCACTTCGACCGTGCGGCCGCCGAAGCCGCCGCTCACGACGTCGCCGAGCTGCTGGCGGACCATCTCGGCTGGGACGCCGACGAGATCCAACGGCAGGTGTCCGCCTACCAGGCGCTCTGCGAGCGGGAACGTACCGCCGCCGTCACCGTGCCGATCGGAGATGCCCAGCCGGCCGGGTCGACATCGGACGAGGTGGTCACGACGTGACCGGCCCCACTCCGCCGATCGAGCTGACCGGCACCGGGGAGCGCCTGCGCGGCTCAGCGGTCGAGGTGTCGGCCGCCTTCATCGACGAGCTCGCCGGGATCTGCGAGACCGTCACCGCCATCGACGAGGTCGCCGAAGCAAGTCGCGACTGGTGGCCGCTCGCCCTGCACTGGTCACTCGCCGGCCAGGTGCCCCGGCGGGCAGCGGTGGTGGCGCGGCCCAGCCGGACCGAACAGGTCGCTGCCGTGCTCGCGCTCTGCAACAGCGCCCGCGTCCCGGTCACCGCCGCCGGTGGGCGCAGCGGGGTGTGCGGCGCCTCGGTCCCGGTGTTCGGCGGGGTCCTGCTCGACCTCACTGCCATGACCGGCCTCGGTGAGGTCGACGTGGTGTCCGGTGTGGTCGAGGTGGCCGCCGGCACGTTCGGTCCTGACCTCGAACGCGAGCTCCGCGACCGACACGAACTCACGGTCGGACACTTCCCGCAGAGCTTCGAGCTCGCAACGGTGGGTGGCTGGGTGGCATGCCGGGGGGCGGGCCAGTACTCGACCCGCTACGGCAAGATCGAAGACATGGTGGTCGGGCTCGAGGTGGTGCTGGCCGACGGCACGGTCGTGCACACCGGTGGCGCACCGGCGGCCGCCGTCGGGCCAGACCTCGACCAGCTCTTCGTGGGCTCCGAGGGCACGCTCGGGGTCATCACCCGTGTGTGGCTGCGCGCTCATCCCCTCCCGTCGGCCGAAGAACGTGCCGCGTACTCGTTCGACTCGTTCGCCGACGGCATCGAGGCATGTCGCACCGTGCTCCGCCGGGGTGCCACACCGGCCGTGCTCCGCCTGTACGACGCCGAGGAGTCGGCCCGCGGTCGTGGCGGCGACGGCACCACGTGTGTGCTCCTGGTGCTCGACGAGGGAGATCCGGCGATCGTCACCGCCACGATGCAGGTCGTGCGCGACGCATGTGCGTCCGCCACCCCCGCCGACCAGTCGCTCGTGGACGCGTGGCTCGACCACCGCAACGACACCTCGGCACTCCAAGCGCTGACGAACAAGGGGTACGTGGTCGACACGATGGAGATCGCCGCCCCATGGGCGCGGCTCGACGAGATCGTCGACTCGACCTGCGCCGCGCTCCTGGCCGTCTCGCACGCGCGCGCGGCCACCTGTCACCTGTCCCACAGCTACCTCGACGGGGCCTGCCTCTACTTCACCTTCGCGGCCACCCCACCGGCCGACGAGGTGGACACCACCTATCAGGCGCTCTGGGACGCCGGGCAGCGGGCGGTGCTCGCCGCGGGCGGCAACCTCTCCCACCACCACGGGATCGGCCTGAACCGGTCGCGCTTCGTGGTCGAGGCGCTCGGGAGCGGCCACCGTGTCCTCAGTGCGGTGAAGGGCGCCCTCGACCCGCACGGCATCCTGAACCCGGGCAAACTGGCGCTCGACACCCCGTTCGGAGCACCATCGTGGCCGTGAGCTCCAAGTGGGACACCACGGCCATCCGCGCGGGAGCTGCGCTGGCGCTGCTGTTCGCGGTTCCTCTCTGGTTCGCGGCCAGCTGGGCGTCCAACACACGCGACAGTCCTGCACTCGCGCTCGTGTTCTCACTCGGTGCCCTCGTGGCATTCACGATCGGTGCTGCGTGTGCTGCCTGGATCCAGCAGCTCCGGCTGCCGCTCGCCCATGGTCTGGTCACCGCGGTCGGCACGTACGTGGCCGTGCAGGTGGTCGTGTCGATCTACCGGCTGGCGCGCGGCGACACCATCAACATCTTGAACATCATGTTCTTCGTCACCCTCGCGGCGTTTGCCGGCCTGATCGGCGGATTTCTCGGGCTCCGGCTGCGCACGCTCGGCTTCCTGCCCTCGTACCAGCGCACCCTCGACCTCTCGGGGCACCTCGACCAGCCACACGACCAGCAGCACGACCAGCAGCACGGGGACGACCGCTCGTGATCCTCGTGATCGACGTCGGCACCACCAGCCTGCGGGCCGCCGTGGTCGACGGCGATGCCACCATCCGCGCCCTCGAGCAGCGAGCGTTCCCGCCCCAGTCGCCCGCGCCCGGACTCGTCGAGTTCGATGCCGCCGAGATGGCCCGACTCGTGCTCGAGGCCTCGAGGGCCGTGATCGAGCGAGCCGGCCCGGTGGAGGTGGTCGGGATCACCACCCAACGCGCCAGCACCGTGGTCTGGGACCGCACCACCGGTGCCCCGGTCGCTCCGGCGCTCGGCTGGCAGGACCTGCGCACCGTGGGTGAGTGCATCGTGGCCGACGCCGAGCACGGGGTCTCGGTGGCACCCAACCAGACCGCGACCAAAGCCGCATGGTTGCTCGGCACCGTCGAGGGCACCGACCGCGAGCTGTGCGTCGGCACGGTCGACTCGTGGATCGCGTGGGTGCTGTCCGACGGTGCGCTCCACGTCACCGACCACACCAACGCCACCATGACCGGGTTGTTCGATCCCCTGGCCGACCGGTGGGATCCCGATCGCCTCCGTGTCTTCGGTGTTCCGGCAGCCACGCTGCCGCGAGTGATCGAGACGTCGGGCGCCGTCGGTCCGGCCACCGCCCTGCCGGGTACTCCCACGATCGCCGCCCTCGTCGGCGATCAGCAGGCGTCGATGATCGGCCAGGGCTGCGTCCACGTCGGTGCCACCAAGATCACCTTCGGCACCGGAGCCATGCTCGACATCTGCGTCGGCAGCGAACGACCGACGCAGCTGCGCCGCACCGAGCACGGCACGTTCCCGATCGTCGCGTGGTCGCACGGCGGCGAGCTCACCTGGGGCATCGAGGCCATCATGCTGTCGGCGGGCACCAACGTCGACTGGCTCCGCGACGACCTCGGCCTGATCGATCGCAGCGAACAGAGCCACGACCTCGCTTCCTCGTGTGCCCACACCGACGGCGTGATCTACGTGCCCGCACTTCTCGGCCTCGGCACACCCCACTGGGACTACGGCGCCCGCGGCAGCCTGTTCGGCATCACCCGGGGCACCACCAGCGCCCATGTCGTCAGGGCGGTGCTCGAGGGGGTCGCACAGCGCGGCGCCGACATGTGCGAGGCGGCCGAGGCCGACACCGGTCTCCGGATCGACTCGCTGCGGATCGACGGGGGCATGTCGCAGAACCCCACGTTCACGCAGGCGCTGGCCGATGCCACCGGCGTACCCGTCGAGGTCTCACCTGTGGTCGAGGCCACCACGCTCGGCGCCGCCTACCTGGCCGGGCTGGTGTCGGGTGACTGGAACGACACCAGCGACATCGCCGAGAGCTGGAACCCACGTACCGTGATCACCCCGAGTGCCCCCGAACAGCGCGCCGCGACGCGCGAGCGGTGGTCGCGTGCCATCGATCGCACCACCGGATGGATACCCGAGCTGTCGGCCCTGAACTTCTAGAATTGCACGACCCTTCCCCGGCCGAGGATGCTGTGGGCCTGATGATCTCGAAAGGACACTCCCCCGTGACCAGCGATGACCGAGGCGACGACAGAGGGGCCGACGTGGATGTTGCTGCGAAGAGCCGCCGGGCACTTCTCGGCGCCGGCCTGATCGGCGCCGCCCTGGCCATCACCGGCGGGCGCCCCGCGGCGGCCAGCGGTGCCCCGACCGGCGTCGAGCTCGAGCTCCTCGAGTTCGCCATGCGCCTCGAGCTCGCTGCCCGCGACCTGTACCACGCCTCGGTCGACTCCGGGGGACTCGTCGACATCGCCAGCGTGATGCGGGAGCAACACGAAGCGTACGCCCAGTCGCTCGCTGCGTTCACGGGGCTGTCGGCCAGGGGCCGCCTCGACGACGTGTACGACTCGCTCGTGACCGACTTCGCCAGCGACGACGACGAGGCGGTGGCGCTGGCCGCCTACGACCTCGAGTCGATCGCCGTCGCCACCCACACCGAGCTGATCCGGTTGTTGGAGCGGGCCGACGCGGCCGCACTCGTGGCGTCGATCCTCGCGATCGAGGCCCGCCACTGTGCCGTGCTGGCCGACGCGGCCGGACTCGGCGGCGATCTCGACGCCCTGCTCGTCAACGACGCCGACCCCCTGCTCCCGGAGGATCTCTCATGAGTCGCCCCGTCGATCGCCCGGCGATCACGTCCACCCCCATCGGCCGCCGTCGCCTCCTCCGCAACGGCGGTGTCGTGCTCTCGCTCGGTGCCATCGCGGCGGCGTGCGGCGAAGACCGCGCCGGCCCGCAGGAGCCTGGTCGCGTCGGCAACGCCCCTGCTCCCGAGCCACTCCCGGACGGCGAGGTCAATGACGTCGTGCTGCTCCGAACCGCCCAGTCGCTCGAATTCACTGCCATCGAGGTCTACGACGTGGCGGTCGGCCTCGACGTGCTCGATGCGGCCACCCTCGATGTCGTCGCTCGTTTCGTCGACGACCACACCGGCCACGCCGATCGACTGGGTGAGCTGATCACCGGGGCCGGCGGCGAGGAGTTCCGTTGCCCCAACCCGTGGTACATGGAGCGTGCCGTCGGTCCGATCCTCGAGGCGGTCGAGGGCTCCGACGATCTCGTGCGCGACGTGCTGCAGATCGCCCACGTCTTCGAGGCGGTGGCCGCGGCCACGTACCAGGAGCTCGTCCGCAACCTCACCGAGCCCGATCTGCGCTACGAGTCGATGCTCATCGGGGCCGACGAGAACCGTCACGCCGCCACCTTGGCCATGGCCCTCACCGGCACCCCCGAGGGATACGTGAACCCCGTGCTGCTCGGCGAGGAGCCAGCGGCCGATCCGACCGACGTTCCTCTGCAGTACGCGATCCCGTCGCAGTTCGGCCAACTCGGCACCCGCGAGCTCGTGGTCGGACCCCGCGACGAGGGTGGCGGACGTTTCTCGATCATCGTTCAGACGCCTGCCGAGAACTCGTTCGTCTACGACTTCATGAGCTGCTGAACCCCGCCGGGGTCGTACACTGCTGCTCGATGGTGAGTCGGCCAGGTGGTCGCGGCACGGACGTGCAAACGGACCGTGTCGAGGAAAGTCGGGACTCCACAGGGCAGGGTGCTGGCGAGAGCCAGGTCGGGGCGACCTGACGGACAAGTGCAACAGAAAGCACACCGCCGATGGGCCGGGAGACCGGTCACAGGTAAGGGTGAAACGGTGCGGTAAGAGCGCACCAGCACCAGGGGCGACCCTGGTGGCTCGGTAAACCCCACCCGGAGCAAGGTCGAGCAGAGGGGACGGACGGCCCGTCCATCGCACCGGTGCATGCCGGAGCGAACCCCTCGGGTGGACCGCACAGATGGATGATCACCGGCGCCGCTCCCCCGGGAGCAGCGTCACAGAATCCCGCTTATCGGCCGACTCACCATC
>REDU01000117.1 GCA_007693335.1 Ilumatobacter sp.
CGGGCATCAGCAGCACCTTGGTGGGCGAGAGCTGCTCGACGAACTCGGTGTCGTGACTCACGAAGACGATCGCGCCCGGCCAGTCGCCCAGTGAATCGGCCACGGCCTCGCGCGAGGCGGGGTCGAGGTTGTTGGTGGGCTCGTCGAGCAGCAACAGGTTGTTCTTGCCGACCATGAGCATGGCCAGCGCCAGCTTGGTCTTCTCGCCACCCGACAGGGTGCCGGCGTCCTGGAACACCTTGTCGCCCGTCAGACCGAACATGCCGAGCAGGCCACGCAGCTCGGTCTCGGTGAGCTGGATGTGCAGCGGCACCGCCGTGCGGATGTTGTCGAGCAGGCTGATGTTGCCGTCGAGGTTGTCGTGCTCCTGGGCGTAGTAGCCCACGTTCACGTCGTGGCCGTAGCGGAACGTGCCGACATCCGCATCGGTCTCGCCCGCCAGGATCCGCAGCAGGCTGGTCTTGCCGGCGCCGTTGAGCCCGAGCACGAGCAACCGCTCGCCCCGACCGAGGTCGAAGCCGACGTCCTCGAACACCGGTGGTCCGCCGTACCCCTTGCACAGGTGATCGGCGAACACCACGGTCTTGCCGCACGCCGGCGGCTCGGGGAAGCGGACGGTGATGCTCCGAGCGTGCTGCGGGGCGTGCACCCGCTGCGCCTCGAGTCGGGCGATGCGCTTGCTGACGCTGGCGGCCTGCGTCGCCTTCGTGGCCTTCGCGCCGAAGCGGTCGACGAAGGTCTGCATCCGGGCGATCTCCTTGGTCTGCTGCGCCGCCTTCTTGGCCTGCAGCACCTCGTCGTCGGACCGGGCGCGCTGGTACTGGCTGTAGGTGCCCTTGTACTCGATCACCTGGCCGACGGAGTCCTCGTTCGGTCGGTCGAGGTGGAGCACCCGCGTGATCGCCTCGTCGAGCAGGTCGAGGTCGTGGCTGATGACCACCAGCGCACCGCGGTACTGGCGGAGGAAGCCCATCAGCCACTCCTTCGCGTCGACGTCGAGGTGGTTCGTGGGCTCGTCGAGGCACAGCACGTCGCTGCCGGCGAACAGGATGCGCGCCAGCTCGACCCGGCGACGCTCGCCGCCCGACAGCACGCCGATCGGGTGGTCGATGCGGTCCTCGCCGATGCCGAGCCCGGCGGCCATCGCCCGCGCCTCGCTCTCGGCGGCGTACCCGCCGCTCACCTGGAACTCCTCCTCGGCCCGCGAGTAGCGCGCCACGTTGCGCTCGTCGGGCCGCTCCTCCATGGCGATGCGGAGCTTCTCGATGCGCTCGATCTGCTCGTCGATGCCACGGCCCGAGAGCACGTGCTCGACGGCGCGACGGCCGTCGAGCACACCCGCGATACGTGGATCCTGGGGCAGGTAGCCGAACCCGCCCTTGCGCATCACCCGGCCGGCGGCGGGCTCGGCCTCGCCGCCGAGCACCTTGAACAGGCTGGTCTTGCCGGCGCCGTTGCGGCCCACGATGCCCACCTTGTCGCGGGGCATGACGGTGAACGTGGCCGACTCGACCACGAGTCGGCCACCAACTTCCACCGAGAGCGCTTGGGCCTGGAGCACGGGTCCAGGCTACGGGGACTCAGAGGTCGTCGGTCGTGGGGGCCTCGCCGCTCGCGCCAGCCTCACCGCCGCCGTCACCGGGGGGCGTCGTGGGCGCCGCGGTGGTGGGTGCCGGCGCTGCGGTGGTGGGCGGTGCGGTGGGCGGTGCGGTGGGCGGTGTGGTGGGCGGCGCCACGGTGGTGGCGGCCGTGGACGGGGCCATCGTGGTCGGCGGCGACGTGGTACCCACGACCGGTTCCGTGGTCGCGACGGTGGGCGACGGGGGCGGCGCGGTGGTGCCCGAACCGGCGGGCGGGGGCGACGCAGTGGTGGGTGCGACCGTGGGCGGCGCCGTGGTGCCCGACCCGCCACCCGATCCGCCACCCGACCCGCCACCCGACCCGCCGGTACCCGTGAGGGTCGGGGGCACCACCGCGCCGGGGCGCCGGCCCGCCGAGTCGTCGGTGAACGAGGTGCTCAGGCACTCGCCGGCAGGCACATCGCCGTTGGTGGAGGGGGCTTGTCCGAGCATGGCGGCCACCTCGATGGCGAGCCGGGCACGGCCGTCGGCGCTCAGGTGCAGCCCGTCGCCGCTGAGCAGCGAGCGATCGTCGGCGGTGATCGCAGCCCAGTCGAGCACCTGGACCTGGGGGTAGAAGTCGACCATCGCCCGCACGACCTCGTTGACCTCGGCCCGGTTCGTGCGGAACTCGGTCACGGTCACGAGCACCGTCGGTCGCGGCGCGAGACGATCGAGGATGTCGAACAGCTCGGCCCGATACCGCTCCTGGTCGCCGCCGTAGTTGCTGCCGAGGAACACCACCGCGGCGTCCCAGTCGACCCCCGAGTCGGGTCGGAGACGACGGTCGAGCACGCGGGTGCCGAAGTCGACGAACCGGGCGACCTCGGCGTTCACCTCGACCGCCCATCCGAACGGGAGCAGCGCGAAGCACATCTCACCGCCGTACCGACGAGCGGTGGACGCCGTGATCGAGTCGCCGATCACGATCAGGCGGTTCCCCTCGACGCGCTCTCCCACCTCGCCCAGCCCCGCCTCGCGCCGCACGGTCGAGCGCGGGATGGTCGACGTGGCGGTGTCGATGGTGGTGCGCTCGACCTCGTCACCGGACGGATCGATCGTGAGCGGCTCGGGCAGCTCGCCGACACCCACGAGCGTGCGGGGGGTCTCGTCGGTCGTGACCGTCTCGGAACCGCCGCACGCCGACGCCGCCACGACGAGAGCGGCGGAGACGAAGGAGGCGACCGGGCGGCGCATGGGCGCCATTGAACACGGTGCGGAGCCACCCCACACGGCAATCCGACGACCGCAACTGGGCGATCGCGTCGATCACGGCGTGCGTGCAGGTGTTCAGGTGAGCGGACGCTTGCGGAGCTCGTCGCGGATCTCGACCAGCAGGTCGGTCTCGGTCACGGCGGCGGCTTCCTCCACCTGGGGCTTCTTCGACTTGTTGTACGCCTTGACGATGAAGAAGCACACGAGCGCCACGGTCAGGAACTGCACCACCGTGGTGATGACGAGCCCGAACTCGAGATAGGTGGCAGTGGGATCCTCGCCGCGGATCCGGAGGCGGATCGCCGAGAAGTCGGGTTGCCCGAAGACCGCCGCGATCAGGTTCATGACGACGCCGTCCACGATGGCGGCGATCACCGGGGCGAACGCCGTGGCGAGCACGACAGCGATCGCGAGATCGACCAGGTTGCCCCGGTTGACGAACTCCTTGAACTCGGCGATCAGGCTCTTCACGGTGCTGTTCTCCTCGACTGCGTGGGGTGGATGGCGATGGAGAAGTCAAGCACAGCTGCTGCGGTCGGACACGCGACTACGGTCGCAGCGTGTCCCCGATCGTCTGCCTCGCCGGTCCCGCGACCGACCACGAGAGGGTCTGATGGGATCGCAGACGTTCGACCTGGTGGTGATCGGGATGGGGTCGGCCGGCACGCTGGCCGCCGAGTTCGCGGCCCGCGACCTCGGCCTGAAGGTGGCGGCCGTCGAACGGGACCGGGTGGGTGGCGACTGCCTGTGGACCGGATGCGTGCCCTCCAAGACCCTCGTGGCGAGTGCTCGCGTGGCCCACACCGTTCGTCATGCGGCCCGGTACGGGATCGGCGGGGGCGAACCCGATGTCGACCTCCACGCCGTGTGGGCGCGGATCGCAGCGGTGCGCAACGGGATCGCCGCCACCGACGACGATCCCGAACGCTTCCGGGAGCTGGGGGTGGAGCTGGTGTTCGGCACGGCGCGCGTGACCGGCGCCCGCGAGGTGACCGTCACGAACCACTCGACGCCCAGCCGCTCGGGCGACGCTGGCGAACGGGTGCTCGCGACGCGTCACGTGCTCATCTGCACGGGGAGCCGACCCACCGTGCCCGCCATCGCCGGTCTGGCCGACGTGCCGTACCTCACCAACGAGCAGCTGTTCGACCTCGACCGACCGCCGTCATCGCTCGTGCTGATCGGCGGCGGACCGATCGGGGCCGAGCTCTCGCAGTCGATGGTTCGTCTGGGCGTGCCGACCACGATGTTCGAATCGGCACCCCGGCTGCTCCCCCGCGACGAGCCCGAGCTGGCCGATCGGATCACCCGGATCCTGCGCGACGAGGGTGTCGAGATCCACCTGGGCAGCCCCGTGATCGAGGTGACCCAGGTGTCCGGATCGGCCGGTGCCGACAGCCAGCACGGAGCAGGGGTGAGCGTGCGGAGCGATGACGCCGAGGTGACCGCTGCGGCGGTGGTGGTGACCGCAGGACGCACGGCCAACGTCGAGTCACTCGGTCTCGAGCGCTTCGGGATCCCGGTGAGCACCGACGGCATCTCCGTCGACGGCCGGAGTCGCACCATCGTGCCGACCATCTCGGCCGTGGGCGACGCTGCAGCCGGGCGCCACCGCTTCACGCACTCCGCCGGCTACGACGCCGTGATGGCCGTACGCGACATGTTCTTCCCCGGTCGAGGGCTGGCAGCCGGGCTCGTGCCCTGGTGCACGTTCACCGACCCCGAGCTCGCCCACGTCGGGATGACGGCGGCCGAGGCCCGCGAGTCGTTCGGGAAGCGTTCGGTCGAGGTGCACCGCCACGAGGTGTCCGACCTCGACCGGGCGCGAGCCGACGGCCGCTTGCCCGGCGCCATCATCATCGTCACCGCCAAGGGCCGGATCGTGGGCGCGCACGCGCTGGCACCGACGGCCGGCGAGCTCATCCACGAGCTGGCACTGGCGATCAGGTTCGGACTCGACCTCGACGACCTCAGCCAGCTCGTCCACATCTACCCCACCTATGCCACGGGGATCGCGCAGATCGCCGCCGAGCGCTCGTTCCGCACCGGCCATCGCTTCCGGGTGCTCACGCGTCTGTCGCGCTGGCTCGGCTGATCGCCGGCGGCGGTCGAAGGTGCTAACACGTGGAGGATGAGCGAGCTCTCCGACCGCACCCGATGGATGGACGCCACCGAGCAGGCACTGCTGGTGGCCGAGGGGCAGGCGACGCCGGCCGAGTTGTTGGAGGCGGCGATCGAACGCATCGAGGCGCTCGACGGCCCGCTCAACGCCGTGATCATGCGCTGGTTCGACGAGGCCAGGGCCACCGCCGCCGATCCCGATCTGCCCGACGGCCCCTTCCACGGCGTGCCGTTCCTGCTGAAGGACCTGTGGACGCACTACGCCGGACAGCCGCTCACCAACGGCAACCGGGCGCTGCGCGACGCGATGCCCGTGTCGACGGTCGACACCACCCTCGTCAGCCGCTACCGGGCGGCCGGCTTCGTGATCGCCGGTCGCACCAACAGCCCGGAACTCGGCAGCGTGCCCGTGACCGAACCGGTGGCGTACGGGCCCACCCGGAACCCGTGGGACACCGAGCGCACCCCCGGCGGGTCGAGCGGTGGCGCCGCAGCGGCGGTGGCGGCGGGCATGGTGCCGATCGCCAATGCGTCCGACGGCGGTGGGTCGATCCGGATCCCGGCATCGTGCTGCGGTCTGGTGGGTCTGAAAGTGTCGCAGGGGCGGATGTCGCTGGGTCCGTTCCGCACCGAGAGCAATCTCGGCGTCGAGCACTGCGTGTCACGGTCGGTGCGCGACACGGCCCGGTTGCTCGACGCCACCCACGGCCCGGCCGTCGGTGACTCGGTGATCGCGCCGGCGCCCACCCGGCCGTACGTCGAGGAGGTGGGCGCCGATCCGGGTCGGCTCCGCATCGGGGTGCTCGACCACGACCCGCGCGGCGGCCAGATCCACCCAGAGTGCGTGTCGGCGTCGCAGTCCGCCGGCCGCATGCTCGAAGCGCTCGGCCACCACGTGGAGGACGCCTGGCCGGCGGCGCTGGGCGACGGCTCCATGACCGGTCGCTTCATGGCCATGTGGGCGGCCAACCTCGGGCTCGGTCTCGCCACGCTCGGCGCCACACTCGGCCGGGAACTCACGGCGGACGACGTCGAACCGGTGAACTGGGCGCAGGCCGAGTTCGCGAAGCAGGTGACTGCGGTCCAGTTCGCCGATGCGTTGGCAGCCGTGTCGGAGTTCCGTCGTGCCACTCACCAGTGGTGGGCCGACGGCTGGGACCTCCTCATCACCCCCACCCTGGGCGAACCCCCGGTACGAATCGGCGAGCACGATCCCACGCCCGACGACCCGCTGGCCGGGATGCGGCGCGCCGCGACGTTCGTGCCGTTCACCACGGCGTTCAACATGACCGGGCAGCCGGCGGTCAGCCTCCCGTTGCACTGGAGCGCCGACGGACTCCCGATCGGCGTGCAGCTCGTGGGCGCGTACGGTCGCGAAGACGTGCTGATCCGGGTGGCATCCCAGCTCGAGCAGGCCCACCCCTGGTCCGCCCGCCACCCCGGCGACTGAGTTCCGGCCCCTCGGTTCCGGCCCGGGTCAGCGGGCGGTCCAGCCGCCGTCCACCAGCAGGTTCTGACCGGTGATGAAGGTGCCGGCGCGCGAGGCCAGCAGCAGCAGGGCGCCGTCCAGCTCGTGATCGTGCCCCATCCGTGGGATGGGCGTGTTGCGGGTCACGAACAGCTGCGACCCCTCGTCGCTCTCCATCCCGGCCGTCATCTCACTCGGGAACCAGCCTGGACAGAGAGCGTTCACGGTGATGCCCTTGCGCGCCCATTGCAGCGCGAGCTCCCGGGTCAGGTTCACCACGGCGCCCTTGCTGGCGCAGTAGTTCGCCTGCTTCACCGGGGTGGACCCGACGTGGCCGAGCATCGACGCCACGTTCACGATCGCTCCACCACCAGCGGCGATCATCGACGGTGCCGCGAGCTTCGACAGGTGCCACAATGCGGTCACGTTGATCTCCATGACGTGACGGAACCAGTCGAGCTCCTCGTCCTCCACGGCCACCGCGCTGCCGACGCCGGCGTTGTTCACGAGCACGTGGATCGCACCGAAGTGCTCGATCGTCTCGGCCACGAGGCGCTCTCGGTCATCGGCCAGCGAGAGGTCCGCTTCCACCACGAATGCACCGGGGAGCTCGCCGGCCAGGGCCTCGAGCCGGTCACGTCGACGGGCCGCCAGCACGACCGATGCGCCCACGGCGTGCAGGACCCGGGCGAAGCGTGCGCCGAGCCCGGACGATGCACCGGTCACCACTGCCACCCGGCCGTCGAGCCGGAACGCACCGAGCGGATCGAGGGCACCGGACGGGTCGGGGCCGGTCGGATCGGGCAGGTTCGAGTCGGGCGTCGACATGTCGGCAGCATGACGGACACGACGGAATCGTGACGAATCGCGTGAGTTCCGCGAACGATGTTCCCTTGCATGCCGCTCGGGGAACGGTCCGACGATATGCATGCGCCCATGGAGCTCCGCCGTGCGCACTGGACCGCCGCCGTCCGACTCGCGATGATCGTCAGCGCCGTCGCCGTGGCTGTCGCACTGGCCCTCAACGCGTTCGGCGACGTGTCGCAGACCGCGCTGGTGGTCGCCGTGATCGTGGTCGGTTTCGTCGTGAGCTGGATCCACTCGGGCCGCGACACCGATCACACCGACACCGACCGCACGGGCGGTCCTTTCGGCGAGTCGAGCTCGATCGGGCCTGGCGACCGAGGCGACCACTCGGCCCGCCGGGTCTCCGCGGTGCGACTGCACCATCCCGCTCGCTGAGACCGGACCCACTGCTTCGGTTCCGGGTGCCGGCATCGGCGACCCGTGTGTCAGCATCTCGTCATGTCCCCCGATGCCCTGACGTCGAGCGTCGACCCGACAACCTCTGTACCAGCGGCGGCGCCTGCTGTCGTGAAGGTGCGGATCGGTGTGGGGCTGGGCACCCGCACCGAGCTCAACGGCCCGACCTACGGCGCCGTGGTCGACGAGCTCGAACGGCTCGGCTTCGACAGCCTGTGGTTGTCGGAGAAGATCAGCGGCGAGGCCCCCGACCCGCTCGTGGCGATGGCCTATGGCGCCGGTCGCACGACCTCACTGAAGTTCGGCACGAGCGTGATGGTGCTGCCCGGACGCAACCCGGTGGTGCTCGCCAAGGAGCTCGCCACGTTGGCGCGGATGTCGGGGGGCCGGCTGCTGCCGGCGTTCGGTCTGGGTGCGGTCGATCCGATGGAGCAGCAGGCGTTCGGGGTGGAACGGCGCGGCCGTGCGGCCATCTTCGACGAGAGTCTCGCCGTGATGCGCGCCTGCTGGACGGGTGAGCCGGTGGTGCACGACGGCGAACGGTTCCACTACGAGGGCGTGCGAGTGCTGCCCGTGCCGGGGCGCCTCGACGTGTGGCTCGGGGGCATCGCTCCGTCGGAGCTGCGCCGGGTGGGGCGATTGGCCGACGGATGGCTGCCGTCGTTCATCACCCCCGCCGATGCCGAGTCGGGCCGCGAGGTGATCGAAGCGGTGTGCGCCGAGCACGATCGCGAGATCGAGCACGACCACTACGGCGTCCTCATCCCCTACTCGCACGGCCCGGCTCCGGAACGGCTGCTCGAGCTGTTGGCCCGGCGGCGACCCGACCTCGATGATCCATCGGTGCTCGTACCCGATTCGTGGGAGGCGCTCACCGACTCGATCCGCCAGTTCGTCGACGTCGGTACCACCAAGTTCGTGGTGCTGCCGGTACACGAGCCGGGCGACGCCGAGGGGTGGAGTGCGCACCTGACCGAGTTGGCCGATGTGGTGCTCCCGCTCGAGACCTGAGGAACCCGACCGATGACCGATGGCACCGTCGAGGCACTGTTCGAACCGGCCGGCCCCGACCGCTACGTGCCGACGGCGTACTCCCGCGGCCCGTGGGACCCCGACCACTGTCACGGTGGACCGGTGAGCGCGCTGTTGACCCGGGCGGTCGAACAGGCCGGCATCGAGCATGCGACCGATGGACCCGACGGAGGGTGGCAGGTGGCGCGGATCACGGTCGAGCTCACCCGGCCGGTGCCCGTGGGCCGTCCGCTCGATCTCGCCAGCACCGTCGAGCGCGGCGGCAAGCGGGTGAGCATCGCAGCGGCGACGTTGATCGATGGCACGATCGAGGTGGCGCGGGTCCGCGGCCTGCGGATCCGACGTGAGTCGATCGAGCTCCCCGAGATCGAGGTCAGCGGCCACGCCGATGTCGACCCCGACGACGAGGCGTTCCCCGCTCCCCCGTCGGCGAGCCGGCCTGAACGCCCGTCGTTCACGGGCGACGATCCCGCCCTCGTCTCGTTCGCCACCCGGGCCTGTGAGCACCGCTTCGCCGCCGGCGGTTGGATGGAGACCGGGCCGGTCGCGGTGTGGATCCGTCTGCTGGTACCGGTGCTCGCCGACGAGGAGCCCACCGGCGCCCAGCGCACGGCGGCCGCCGCCGATTTCGGTAACGGCGTCAGTCCGGTGCTGCCCTGGGACCGCTACCTGTTCATCAACCCCGACCTCACCGTGCACCTGCACCGCCCCGCCGAGGGCGAGTGGATCGGTCTGCGCGCCACCACCCGCGTCGGCACCGAGGGTGCCGGGCTCGCCCAGTCAGCGCTCCACGACCAGCGTGGCCCCATCGGCCGCAGCCTCCAGTCCCTCTTCATCGCCCCCCGCTGACCCCATCGAACTGTCTGCGGCGGGGTCGCAGAACCGCCGGATCCCCGCGGACAGTTCGCCAGCATCTCCCGGAACTGTCTGCGGCAGGGTCGCAGAACCGCTGGATCCCCGCGGACAGTACGCCGGGGTTCAGTGGTCGTGGCTGTGCTCGTGGTGGTGGTCGTCGTGGTGGTGGTCGTCGTGGTGGTGGTCGTGGGGGACGAGGGCGTGGGTGAGATCGTGCACCTCGAACGCGAGGGGCTTCGCGGCGTCGAGATCTCCCGCTTCGAGCGCAGCGTCGAGCTCGATCAGGGCATCGCGGAGCCGGTCCACGTCGACCCCGGCCGGGACCTCGTCGAGCTGGTCGAGCGCAGCCAGCGACGACGCCACGAGCGCCCGCTGCCGCTCAGGCTCGAGCACGCCCATGTGGAGCTCGTCGTCGAGCGCATGGAGCGCATCGGCGTCGAGCGTGGCCGCCCCGCCGTCGTGCATCGCGTCGTGCATGGCGTCGTGCATCGCGTCGTCATGGGTTCCGTCGTCGTCCATCGCCCCGTGCTCGTCGTCGTGCTCGTCGTGCATCGAGCCGTGGTCGGGCATCGAGGTGTCACGGCGGATCTCGGCAACCACGGTGAGCTCACCGGTTGCGCCGAAGTCGAACACGAGCTCGACATCGTCGAGGGTCGCCATGTCGAGGGGATCGACACCGAGCAGCATCACGTGGGCACCACCGGGCGCCATCACGAACTCGCCGTTGGCCGGCACCACGAACCCGTCGGGGCGTTCCTGCATGCGCATGACACCGTCGTCGTCGGCGATCGTCTCGTGGAGCTCGGCCTCGGCCAGCGAGGTGCGGACGCTGGTGAACGCGAGGTCGGTGTCACCACCATTGACGAACGTGACGTATCCGGCCGCCACCGTCTGGCCCATCGCCGGCATGCGGACCCAGGCGTCGTGCGCCACGGGGAGCTCGGCCGCAGCGGCGTCGCCGTCGTCGGCAGGTGCCGTGGCGGCGGGGAGCACGGTGGTGGGAGCGGAGGATTCGTCGTCGTCGCCGCAGCCGGCGGCGATCACGAGGGTGGTGGTCGCCACCACGGCGAGGATCCGCCGGCGCACGAGATCCCGGCGCACGAGGTCCCGGCGACTGGAGTTGCTGGTCATGCCGTGATGGTCGCTCCGCGAGGGTCGGGAGTTCCCGAGCAGCGTGGGACGCGTGGAGCGATCACTCCACATCACGCCGTGCTCCTGCGGCCGCTCATGCCCAACCGCCGGCATAGGCCACGAACTGCCCCGTGGTGAAGCCACTCGTGCCGTCCACGAACGGCATGCAGAACGACGCGAACTCCTCCATCGTGCCGAGCCGGCGCATCGGTACGCGGGCCTCGACCCGGGCTCGTCCCTCCGGATCCTCGGCCCGGTTGGCCCGCAGGAATTCGGGGAAGTCCATGAAGTTCGATCCCACGGCGTTGACCTGCACGCCGGTGCGGGCCACCTCGCCGGCCACGTTCCGTACGAGCATCGTGGCGCCCGCACGCGCCGACGAGTACAGCGGTGCTCCCGGCGTGGGCCGCACGGCCGAAGCACTGGTGATGACCAGCACCTGACCGCCACCCCGCTCGACCATCACCGGCACCACCGAGCGCAGGAAGTGGTAGGGCGCCTCCATGCAGCCACTCGTGACGGCACGCAGGTCGTCGAGGGTGGAGTCGAGGAACTTGCCGATCACGATGCGTCCGGAGGCGGCGGTGGCGGAGTCGATCCGACCGAATCGGTCGAGGGCGGCCCGAACGAGCCGGGGTGCCGCCACCGGATCGGCGAGGTCACGGACACCGGTCACCACCTCCACGGCGGCGCCGAGCCCGGTGAGCTCGTCGACCAGCCCGTCCACCGGATCGCCGATCACGAGGTCGTGTCCCCGCAACGCGAGCAGGCGGCTCAACGCCGGCCCCACGTACGCGGACGTGTCGGCCACCAGTGCCACCCGTCGGCCGTCGCCGTCCCCTGCAGTGCTCATGCCCCGAAACTAACCCGGGGGTGTGGCCCGGCGAAGGGCGGAGGCGCCCCGAGCGGGAGGTACACGGTGATCCGGGACCGGTAGCGGGCACGTACAGTGGTCCGTGAGCGACGAGTCGACCCCCGACGACATGACCCGACCCCCTCCCGACACAGAACCCGACAGGCGACGGCGTTCCCCCGCCCGATGGGCGATGTGGGCGGTCATCGGCGTCGTGGCCGTGATGGCACTGGGTTTCGGGGCGATCCTGATCTACGCCAACTTCATCAACGATCCCGCCGATGAGCTGACGACCGACGATCTGACCGAACGGCTCGCCGATCCGACCACCACCGCACCCGAGGTGACGGTGGCCGACACGGCTGCGCCGACCGACGACGACGACGGCACCGGCAGTGCCGACGAGGCGCCCGACCCGTCAGGGCCCGAGGTGGCTCCCCCGCCCACCCTGCCCGACAACGGCGACGCCACGACCGACACCGACATCGATGCCGTGAGCGGCATTTGGCTGGCGACGGAGGCGTCCGAGCTCGGCTACCGCGTGGAGGAGATCCTCTTCGGCGTGAACACCGCCGGTGTCGGTCGCACGAACCAGGTCACCGGATCGCTCACGATCGACGGCACTGCCGTGACCGATGCCAACTTCGAGGTCGACATGGCGTCGGTCGAGAGTGACGACTCACGGCGCGACGGCCAGTTCCGCGGCCGCATCATGACGGTGTCGGAGTTCCCCACGGCCGACTTCGTGCTCACCGAACCGATCGAGCTCGGTACCATCCCGGAGCCGGGCGAGCAGATCTCCACCACCGCCACCGGCGACCTCACGCTCCGGGGCGTCACCAACACCGTGACGTTCGAGGTGACCGCCCAGCTGCAGAACGACCGCATCGGCGTGCTCGGCAACATCCCGGTGGTGTTCGCCGACTACGACATCGTGAACCCGTCCATCGCCGGCATCACCACCGAGGACAACGGTCTGCTCGAGTTCGTGCTCGTGTTCGAGCGCTGAACGACTTGCTCACCGGCGGACGGGCCGTCGATCAGACACCGGTGGACGTGCTCTGGGTACGGCGCCACGCATCCTCGAGCATTGCGTATCGACCACCCAGGGCCACCAGCTGATCGTGGTCGCCCAGCTCGACGATGCGACCCGAGCCGTCGACCAGGTCGACCACGGCCACGCGATCGGCCCGACGCACCGTCGACAACCGGTGCGCCACGACGATCACCGTGCGGCCCTCCATCAGCCGCTCGAGGGCTCGCTCGACCTCGGCCTCGGTACCCGGGTCGAGGTTCGAGGTGGCCTCGTCGAGCACGAGCACATCCGGATCGACCAGCGCAGCCCGGGCGAGCGACACCAGCTGACGCTCGCCGGCCGACAGCCGGGAGCCGCGCTCACGCACCTCGGTGTCGAGCCCGTCGGGGAACGAATCGAAGTGGTCGAGCGCTCCGATGTCGGTGAGCGCCCGCCGCACGTCGGCGTCGGTGGCACCGGGACGGGCCACCCTGAGATTGTCGGCCACGGTGCCACCGAACAGGAACCCCTCCTGGGGCACCACCACGATGCGACGACGCAGCGAGGCGAACGTGGCGTCGCGCAGGTCGACCCCGCCGTAGCGGACGGCGCCCTGGTCGGGGTCGTAGAGCCGGGCCATCAGCTTGGCCAGCGTCGACTTGCCGGCGCCCGTGGCCCCGACCAGCGCCAGACGCTCCCCCGGTGCCACGGTGATCGACACGTTCTCGAGCGCCGGGCGCGCCCCACCCACGTACGTGAACGTGACGGCGTCGACCTCGAGCGATCCATCGGCGGGCAGGTCGACCGCTCCGGGCCGCTCGTCGATCTCGGGCTCGGTGTCGAGGATGCCGAACAGCTTGTGCAACGACGCCGTGGCCGACTGCAGCGTGTTGTAGAGCTGCGACAGCTGCTGCACCGGCTCGAAGAGGCTCGCGAGGAGCAGCACCACGGCCACCACGGTGCCGACCGTGACGTCGCCGCGGGCCACGAGCCAGCCGCCGGCGCCGATGGCGAGCGCAGTGGCGAGCACACCGCAGAACTCGACCAGCCCGAAGTACCACGTCGACACCTTCACACTGTGGAGGTGCGAGTCGTAGAGCGCCCGGCTCGAGGTGCGGAACCGGCGCCGCTGCTCGGGCTCGCGGCCGTAGGCCTGGATGACCCGCACCCCGCTGATGCCCTCCTGGAGCGTCGACAGGTTCTGCCCCACCCGTTCGCGCACGTCGAGGTAGGCGGCGTTCGACGCCCGCTGGAACTTGATCGACGCCACCACGATGATCGGGAGCACCAGCAGCGCCACCAGGGTCAACTGCCACGAGAGCACCAGCAGCACGCCGAGCGACAGCGAGATGAGCAGGGTGGCCTGCACGAACTGCAGGAGTCCCCACTGCACCAGCTCTGACATCGACTCGATGTCGGAGGTCATGCGCGACACGAGCACGCCAGCCTTGTTGCGGTCGTGGAAGGCGACCGGCTGACGCTGGATGTGGCCGAACAGCCGGATCCGCAGGGCCCGCAGGAACCCCTCGCCCGCCCGGTTCACGTACACGTACTGCTGGCGCGAACCGACGTACGCGATCACGGTGACCACGAGATAGGCGACGATGGCGAGGTTCAGCTCGCGACGGTTACCGGCGGTGATGCCGCTGTCGATGCCGTGACGCACGATCACGGGACCGAGCAACGTGGCCGAGATCGACATCCCGATGAACCCGACCGCGGCCAGCGCTGGGCGGCGGAAGGGCCGGGCGATCCGGCCGGCCCGTCGGAGGACGTGGACGGCCTCGGACCGGTCGAGCCTCTCGTCATCGGTCACGGCGTGTCCGAGTCGCATCAGCGTTCCCCCGCTGATGCGGACGAGCGATCGGCAGCCGGGCCGGGGGTGGTCGGTGCTCCGGGCTCCTGGGCGGGCGCCAGCGCCATCGCGGCGAGCACCTCGCGGTAGCGCTCCTCGGTGGCCAACAGCTCGTGGTGCGTGCCCTGGGCCACCACCCGACCCTGGTCGAGCAGCACCACGGTGTCGGCGATGGCGATCGTGCCGGCGCGGTGGGCGATCACGAGGGTGGTGCGGCCCCGCATCACGGTCTCCATCGCGCTGCGGATCTCGTGCTCCTTGGAGGGGTCGACGGCACTGGTGGCGTCGTCGAGCACGAGCACGCGCGGGTCGGCCACGATGGCCCGGGCGATCGCGATGCGCTGGCGCTGACCGCCCGACAGCGAGAAGCCGCGCTCGCCGAGCAGCGTGTCGTAGCCGTCGGGGAGCTCGGTGATGAAGTCGTGGGCCCCGGCCAGCTCGGCGGCGCGACGCACCACGTCGGGCGAGGCGTCGGGATGGGCGAACGCGATGTTCGCGCTGACGGTGTCGTGGAACAGCAAGGTGTCCTCGAACACCACGCCCACCGCGCCGCGCACATCACTCACGGCCAGGTCGCGCACGTCGACTCCGTCGAGTGACACCGAACCTTCCTGCACGTCGTAGAAGCGCAGCAGCAGGCGGGCGACGGTCGACTTCCCCGAGCCCGTGGCGCCCACGAGGGCCACCGACGTACCCGGTTCGATGTGCACGTCGAACCCGTGGAGCACGGGCTCGTCGGGTTCGTACCCGAACCTGACGTCGCGGAACGTGACGGCACCGACCGATGCACCGCCGGGTAGTGCGCCCGGATCGGGCGGGTCGAGGATCTCGGGCACGGTTCCGAGCACCTCGTGCACCCGTTCGAGCGCCGCGGCGGCCCGCTGGGCGAACGCGATGGTCATACCGATGGTGCGCAGCGGCCAGACGAGCAGCGCCACGTAGAAGTTGAAGGCAACGAGCGCGCCGAGAGTGATCTCGCCGTCGATCACCCGGTAGCCGCCCACCCCGAGCACGGCGATGATCCCGAGCGTCGGGAGCAGTTCCATGGCGGGCAGGAAACGGGCCCGCACCCTGGCAGCGTCGAGGGACACCCGCTGGATGTCGTCGGCCTCGGTCCGGAGCTTGGCGGCCTGCACCTCCTCCGCGCCGAAACCCTTGACGACGCGCACGCCGGCCACGCTCTCCTCGACCACGGTCGCGAGCTGCGCCTGTTCGGCCTGCACCGCCAGCACGGCGGGGTGGATCGTCTGCGAGAACCGGCGGGCGGTCCAGTTCACGAACGGCAGCGGGACGAGCGCCACCACCGCCAGCAGCGGATCGGTGAGGAAGAGGATCACGATCACCGTGCCGATGAGCGCGAGGTTCGACAAGGTGAGCGGGATCATCACCACGAACATCTGGACCTGGTTGAGATCACTCGACGAGCGGCTCATCAGCTGACCGGTCTGGGAGCGGTCGTGGTACCCGATGTGCAGCGACAAGATGTGCTCGAACAGCCGCTCGCGGAGCCGGGTCTCGGTCAGGCGGCTCTCACGGAAGGCGAAGTACCGGCGGGAGGCGGTGAACACGCCCGTGACCACCCCGGCCAGCGCGATCAGGAGCGCCCAGCCCACCACCGAACCGCCGTTCTCGATGCCCCGGTCGATCGCCATCCGGGTGAGCTGTGGCACCGCCACCTTGCCCGAGGTCCACAGCAGGCCGACGAACACACCGATGGCGAGACCGCGACGCTGGCGCTTCAACAGATCGACGAGGAGGCGCCACTTCTCGCGCCCCTGATCGGATCCGTCGTTCACACTCTTCCCCTCGTCGTCGGCCTCGACCATACCGGTGGGGCGACGATACCTGCGGGGTGCAACGATCGAGCCGGACGTTTCGGCGGTCAGCCGCTGAGGATCTCGGTCACCCGTTCCTTCGGGCGACCGATCAGGGCGCGATCGGGGGTCACGAGCAGCGGTCGCTGCATCAGTCGGGGGTGCTCCACCAGCAACTCGACGATCTGATCGTCGGTGGCGGCGTCGGCATCGGTGAGACCGAGCTTGGTCCAGTGGCTGTCACGTCGCACGAGATCGGTGTGGGGGTCCTCGAGCTTGGCGAGCACGTCGCGCAGCGCCGTTTCGTCGAGGGGCTGCTTCAGGTACTGCACGACCTCGACCTGGGCGCCCAGTTCCTCGGCGATCTTGACGGCGTTCTTGGAGGAACCACAGTTCGGGTTGTGATAGATCGTCACGGCGCTCATGGTTCTCCAGACTAGGCACTCACCGCGGACGACGGCACTGGCGATCGCTGCCGTCTTCTTCGCGAACGGGGCCACGTTGGCCGCCTGGTTGCCACGGCTACCGGAGATCCGCGAGCGCCTCGAGGTGAGCGACACGATGCTCGGACTCGTGCTGGTCGGCAGCGGGATCGGCGGGCTCACGATGAGCCTGGTGAGCGGCATCCTGGTCGACCGGGTGGGCAGCCGGGCCGCCACGGTCGTGACATCGCTCGTGCTGTCGCTGATGCTGCCGCTCATCGCCGTGGCGCCGGCGCCGGCCATCTTGTTCTCGGTGCTGCTGGTGGTCGGCGGCTTCGACGGTCTGACCGATGTGGCCATGAACAGCCAGGCCTTGCAGCTCCAGCGCGGCGTCGCGCGCTCGATCCTCAACCGGATGCACGCCACCTGGTCGATCGGCACCTTGATCGGTGGCATCGTCGCCAGCTCGGCGGCCGCGGCGGGCGTGTCGCTCACCGTCCAGCTGTCGGTCACCTCGGTGGTGCTGGTGGCGCTCGTGCTCGGTGCGGCCCCGTTCCTGCTGCCACCGGAGGCGCCGCTCGAACCCGAGTACGACGTCGATGGCCGACGGGTGCGACCGGGCCGCCTGCTGCTGGCGAGTCTGTTCGGCATCGGTGTGCTGGGGATCCTGGTCGAGCTCCCGCCCACCGACTGGTCCACCCTGCTGATGGCCGAACGTTTCACGATCTCGGCCGGGGTGGCCGGGCTCGGGTTCGTGGGGTACACGGGAGGCATGGTGCTCGGCCGGTTGTCGGGCGATCTGCTGGTCGACCGGTTCGATCCCGAACTGGTCCGGCGCGGCAGTGCAGCCGTGGCGGCCATCGGGCTGCTGGTGGCCACCACGGGCGCACTGCCGGTGATCACGATCCTCGGGTTGTTCGTCGCCGGCACCGGTGGTGCGGCGATGTTCCCGATGTCGGTCCGGAGGGCGGGCGATCTCGTGCCAGGGGCGACCGGCGTGGCGATGTTCTCGGCCGGCGCCCGGTTCGGCATCCTGGCGGGTCCGCTGCTGATGGGCACCCTCAGCGACGCCACGTCACGATCGGTCGCCCTCATGCTCGTGGCAGGTACCGCCGCCGTCGTGACCGCAGCGGTGCGACTTCCCGAGGCCCCCACCCGACCCGACCCGGTGCCCGACGAGGGCTTCGTGCCCCACCACTGACCGGTCCCGCTGCATCCGTGGCCCCGGGCGGGTGTGAGACCCCCTCGGTACGGTCGCACACACCGACCTCCCCGACACCGCTCCAACGATTCGGGGTTCACATGTCCGACTGCTCCGCCCACCGGGTCCCCCGGGCCGGGCTCGATCCCATCGACGGTCCTGCCGCGGCACTCGCCATCATCCGGCTCGCCGTCCGTTCGCCGTCACGCTCCGAGACCATCGTGCTACTGCTCGACCACGACCGACGCGGGCTCGGGGTCACGGTGGTCAGCGACACCGACCGGCCCGACGACGTGGTGGAGGTGGTGGAGTGCATCGCCCATGCCGCCGCCGGCACTGGACGGGTCGGGGCGATGGTGGTGACCAGCGTTCGACCCGGTGCCCCGGCGCCCGACCCCGATGATCCTGATCGGTGGCTCGAGATGAGCGACCTGGCCGACGCCGCCGGCGTCGAGTTGGTCGAGTGGTTCGTGATCGGTCGCGACACCGTGTGCCCACGTGATCTCCTGGGGGCGATGCCACGATGGTGAGACCAGAGCCGGTGAGACCAGAGCCGGTGGGACCAGAGCCGGTGGGACCAGAGCCGGTGGATCAGGCCGTGTTGGCGGCGGCGACTCGTGCTCGCCGCTCGGCGGGCGACAGCCGGAGGCCGGCGGCACGCAGCCGACGCACCAGCTCCCGGCTCTCCACCTCCACGGCGCCAGCCACGAGCATGGCGTCGCGGTACTCCTCGGGGATGTCGTAGTGGTCGCCCTGGAACGCCCGTCGCGTGATGTCGACCGACGCGGCGAAGTCGTGCAGCTCGTCGAGCGAGTGATCGCTCACGAGGTGACACCACCGTCGGCCGCGCCACCACCAGCGGGGTTCGTCGATCAGAATGGCCACCCGCGAAGGTTGCCACAGGATCCCATCGGAGATGCATCCGATCCGGGCGAACGAGCGAGGCCGACGAGTGGAAGGAGACCGCCCGATGGACGTCCACGAGACGATGCTCCGCGTCGCCTGGGAATCATCGATCGGCACGTCGCGGGCAGCGCAGCGGGTGTTCCGGGCGGTGGTCGACCGTCACCGCGAGCCCCACCGCCGGTACCACGGTCTCCGCCACGTCGAATGGGTGGTCCGTCACGTGGGAGAACTGGCCGAGCACGAGCCGGTGGTCGACCGTGGTTCCATCTTGGCCGCGGCGTTCTTCCACGACGCCGTCTACCAGCCGACGGCCACCGCCACCGGGCCCATCGACCACGAGAAGGTGAGCAACGAGCAG